>JAHWKT010000019.1 GCA_019347695.1 Actinomycetota bacterium
GCTCTTCCGATCTCGCCTGCTTGGCGTAGAAGAACTCCCCGAACGCGCCGTCGGGCATCCGCTTCATGGTCAGCGGGCGCGCACGGACGTAGGGCAGCACGGCGTCGGCCACGGTGTGGTAGTAGGCGACCACATCGCCCTTCGTGTAGCCCTCGTCGGGCCAGAACACCTTGTCAAGGTTGGTCAGGCGGACCGTGCGTCCGGCGATGTCCGCGTACCACGCGTCACGCTGCCGCTCGATCGGCGGCAACGCGCTCCACGCGAGCGTGAATGGTTCGGCCACTACCGGCCGTCGGTCGTCAACAGGTTGCGGGTCTGCATCCGTTGCATTGTGACGCGCGGTGACGCCGTGTCGTATCAGCGGTGCCGCGACGCCGCGCTGGACGTATGCTCATCAGTACCGGCGATCTGCGGCGAAAGAGCGTGACATGCCGAGAAGTCTGTGGAAGGGCACGCTGTCGTTCGGCCTGGTCACGATCCCGGTCCAGCTGTTCAGCGCGACAGAGAGCAAGACCCCGAGCTTCAACCAGCTGCGCGAGTCGGACCACAGCCGGATCTCCTACACGCGCGTCGCGAAGGCCGACGGGCAGGAGGTCGCCTACGACGACATCGTCAAGGGCTACGAGTACGCGCGGGACCACTACGTGGTGTTCACCAAGGACGAGCTCGACAGCATGCGCCCAGCGTCGAGCCGCTCGATCGAGATCGAGCAGTTCGTCCCGCTCGAGCAGATCGATCCGATCTACTTCGACCGCACCTACTACCTCGCGCCCGAGCCGTCGGGCGCCAAGGCCTACGGACTGCTCGCCGAGGCGATGGGTGACGGTGGGAGCGTCGCCGTGTGCCGGATCACGCTGCGCGACAAGGAGTACCTGGCCACGCTGCGGCTGCTGCCCGCCCGCCCGGGTGCCGACGGCGAGGAGGCGTCGGGGCCCCTGTTCGTGCTCGAGACGATGCACTGGCCCGACGAGATTCGCGCGTTCGACCTGCGTGACCTCGACATCGACGAGATCCCCCAGCCGAGGGACAACGAGGTCGAGATGGCCAAGCAGCTCATCGCCAGCCTCACCGAGGACTTCGACGCGACGCAGTACCACGACACCTACCGCGAGCGCGTCCTGGAGGCGGTCGAGGCCAAGGTCGAAGGCGAGGACATCACCGTCACCGAAGAAGCGGAGGACGAGGCACCGGTCGTCGATCTCATGGCGGCGCTGCGCCAGTCGGTCGAGCGTGCCGAGGAGCGCCGCCAGCAGGAGGCGTCGTGATGCGCGCGTTGCTCGTTGTCGTCTTCATCGTCGTCCCGCTGATCGAGCTTGCGATCATCGTCCAGGTGGGCCAGCTCGTCGGGACGGCGTGGACGATCCTGGCGCTGCTGGCGGTGTCGCTGGCGGGCGCCTGGCTGGTCCGCCGTGAGGGCACGCGTGCGTGGAGCCGGTTTCGCACCGCGCTGGCCAGCGGCCGGGTGCCCACCGACGAGGTGCTCGAGGGTGCGCTCGTGCTGTTCGGCGGTGCCCTGCTGCTGACGCCGGGGTTCGCGACCGACGCGGTCGGGCTGGCGTTGATGGTCCCGCCGGTCCGCGCGCTGTTGGCGTCCACGTTGCGGCGGCGCCTCGGTTCCCGGCTGACCGTCACGAGCGTCGGCGGCGGTACGCGACCGCGTCGCCCGGCGCCCACCCGATCGCGCGACGACGTGGTCGACGTCGAGGTCGTGAGCATCGAACGGACCCCCAGCGATCCCGGCGCCGCCGCGCGCAACGGGGATATCCACAACCGCGACACCGGTTCCGCCTGAATCGGCACGAGAGTACCTACGCTGCCGTGGTGTGATCCGCACACCGACCCAGCAGCGCGCATGGGACGAGCTGCTCGCCGTCCACCAGCCCAGGCCCGCGCCCGACCCCTCGTGGTGCCGGGCGCTACGCGCGCGCGTCGCCGACGCTGCGCTACAGGCGGCGTCACACCTCGCCGAGGGCGACGTGCTGCGGATCAACAAGACCGCACTCGACGCACTCAACTGCGACGGCCGTTACCTCGACCTGCGCGCGCAGCCGTTCGCGTGGTCCGTGCGCCTGCTCGCTGGCAAGCTGGCCCACCGCGCGATCGAACTCGACCACGCCGGCGGCTTCCAGCGTCCGGTCGGCGACGTCGTCACCCACGCCTGGATGGAGACGGCCACCGACCGCGGGTCCGCCGCCCGGTTCGCGGCCGAGCTCGCGGGAGTGGCCGCCGACAGCCTGCGCGACACCGTCACCCAACGGGTGATCACTTTCCGCGAGTCGTTCCCGGTGCTGCCGCCGTCGGCGGAGGTCCGCGCCGAGAAGCCCTACACCGTGCGGCTGGCCGACGGGCGGGTCGAGCTGCGCGGTGTGCCGGACCTCGTGCTCGGCCGGGCGACCGCGACCCAGCGTCGTGTGCTGCTGGTCGACCTCAAGACCGGCGGCCGGAGTCGACGCCACCTGCACGACATGCGCTTCTTTCTACGCCCTGCTGGCGACGGTCGCGACGGGCATCGCGCCGTTCCGCGTGGCCACCTACTATCTCGACGAGGCGGCGTGGGAGCACGAGGACATCGAGTTCGACCAGCTCGAGGCGGCCGCCCGCACGGTCGCGGACAAGGTGGCACGGGCCGGCCAGCTCGCTGGCAGTACCCCCCCGGCCCTCGACGACCTGCGGCTCGTGGCGTCCGCCGCCTGCCGGTGGTGCACGCGCGCGCCGGCCTGCCCGGCGGCGGCCGTCGACGAGGCAGAAGCTCACCAGGCCGTCGCCGGTCACATCTGTAACACTGACGCGCCCATGCCCGCTCCGCCGCTGCATGGTTGAGCGTCGGCGCGTTCGTCACACCATGGGGACCACGATGACCACGTCAGCCGCCTTCTTCGATCTCGATCGCACCCTGATGTCGGGCAGCAGCGCCTACTACTTCGGCAAGGCCGCCTATCGCGAGGGTCTGCGGCCGTGGCACCGCGTCCTCGGCGACGCCCTGAACACCGTCATCTTCCGCGCGTTCGGGGCGTCGGACGAGAAATCCGAGGCTGTCCGCGACGCGATCCTCGAGAGCGTGACCGGCACGCCCGCGGCCGAGCTGCGCCGGCTGTCGCCTGGCGTCGTCGAGGAGATCCTGCCCGCCATCCGGCCCGAAGCCCAGGCGCTGCTCGACATGCACGAGGCCGCTGGCCGCGACGTGTACATCGTGTCGGCCAGCCCCGTCGAGATCGTCGGCGAGCTCGCTCGCGCCCTCGACCTCGCCGGAGGACTGGGCACGACCAGCGAGATCGTCGACGGCGTCTACACCGGCCAGCTGGACGGGCCGTTCCTGTACGGCGAGGGCAAGGCGGCCAGGATCGCCGAGATCGCCGAGACGCGCGGCTACGACCTGCAGTCGTGCTACGCCTACTCCGACTCGGGCAGCGACCTGCCGATGATGCAGCTGGTCGGCAACCCGGTGGCCGTCAACCCCGACCGTGCCCTGCAGGCGGTGGCGCACCGTCGCGGGTGGCCGGTCGTCGAGTTCAACGTGTCCGGCAAACGACGTCGGCGCACCGCGATCTCCGGCGGGCTCGGCGTCATGGCCGCCGCCGGCGGCTACGTGACGGGTCGGATCCGCGCGGAGCGCCAGATCCGGCGGCTGCTGGAGGACACCACCTCGCGGCGCTGGCGCCGCCGTGGCTGAACCTTCAGCCACCGGACTGGAGGTCTCCTCCCCGTATGTCGAGGCGCTGGAGGAGCAGCGGGCGGCACTGGTCACGGCTCTCGAACCGGTCATCTCGGCTGACGACGTCGAGGCAGCGCACCGGTCGAGTGCCCGGCTGTCGGTGCGACTCGACGCGAGCCCGCTGTCGGATGCGACCGCCGACGCGGTCGATCGGGGCGAGCTCGTCGTCTCCGCCAGCGAGGTGCGCGGGCGCGACGGTCACGGATGGGCGACGGTGCTGCGGCTCGACGGCATGCCGACGCAGGACATCGCCGCGGTGGAGTACCGGGGTGTGCGCGCCGCGCAGGCCGACGAGGCTGGCCTGGCGGCGCAGTTCCTCGCCGCACCCGTCACCACGTTGGAGCGTGCCCACCACCACATCGCGTCCGGCCTCGTCGCCGCCGAGCGCCTGGGCGCGCTGCGGCGCACCAGCCGTGCCGTGCACGACGGGGCGCAGGGCAGAGCGATCTTCCACGCGCCACCACCGGCCCAGCTGCCCGGGTTGCTCGCGGGGCTGCGTTCGTGGATCCACGCCGCACGCGCGTCGGTGTCACCACTGGCGCTGGCCGGCGTGGTGCACGCCCGCGTGCTGCACTGGCGGCCGTTCGAAGCGGGCAACGGCCGCGTCGGGCGGATCGCGTCGCGGATCGCCCTGCGCGCGACGTCGGCGGACCCGTGGGGCCTGTCCGTACCCGAGCACACCTACGCGGCCGACCCGTTGCGCTACATGGCCGAGGTCGCCGCGACGATCCGCCGGCGCGTCGACATGCGGCCGTGGAACGAGCTGACCGGGGAGGCGATCGTCGACAGCTTCGAGCGCGTCGCCCGCGGCAAGGGGGTCACCCCGACCGATGTCGATGCGCGGGCACTGCGCGCCGCCGGCACGTTCGCACCTGGTGCGGCGGTCACCGTCGCCGCGTTCGCCGAGGTCATGGGCAGCGACCGCATCACGGCCCTCATCCAGTGCAATCGGCTCTGCTGGGCAGGTGTGTTCCGCCGCGATCTGGGAACACGTGGGCTCCGATACGAGCGGCAACAGGGTGGGTAGTGTCCGATCGGGGTGGGTAGTGTCCGATCGGGCAGGGAGTAGAGGTTCGATCTAGTGGCATTATCACGCAGCAGTTGCATGCTCCGATCGTCGTAGGGGATACACTACGACAGTGATAGGAGCCGGTGCACGGGGTAGGGCTCCGTGGCCAGGCGTCGCAGCCCGCAAGAGGAGAGCAATCGTGACCAAGCTTCGGAAGCACACGGCGGCCATCGCGCTGGCCTGTCTGCTCGCACTGTTCGGCACCGCGTGTGCGACGGACTCGGGTGGCGGCGAGGAGGGTGGCACCGAGCCGGCCGAGGAATCGTCCTAGGCCACCGGCCACCGCAGATCTCAGCGGCGGAGTCGCCCGCCACCTCCAGGTGGAAACGGCTCCGTCCCACATAAGAAGTACAGGCCCCCAGCCGTATGGCGGGGGCCTGTCCCATGCTGCGGGAGGCCACGACGACCTCCGACAGCCCGCGCACAGGTAGTGGGCCATCAGTCACGGAACTGCTCGATCAATCGCGTCCGCAGTGCGGCCAGTTCGTCGCTGAGCCGGATCTCGCGACGATGCCCGTCGTCGCCGAGCGCCGCGACCGCTTCGCGACAGCGTCGCGCGATCGTGTCGACGGTCTCGGTGTCGCTGCACCTGCGCCCATCGCGCAGCATGGGTTCGAGCAGCGCACGGCCCTCGTGTCGCTCGTGGTCGAGGCCGACGATGTCGCCGGTCGTGGTCCGCCAGACCTGCTTGCGGCCGGGATTCGAGGTCTTCTCCGGTGAGCTCGACAGCTTCAGCGTGGGTCGACCAGCGACCTCCGCGACCTTGTACACACCGGAGAACGCCGGATCGCTGCGCGCAGTGACCATCGCGGTGCCCACGCCGTACGCATCGATCGGCGCGTCCGCACGTTCCAGCGCCGCGATGCTCGTCGCGTCGAGATCGCCCGACGCGATGATGTCGACGTCGTGCCACCCCGCGGCGTCGAGCTGTGCCCGCGCGCCGCGAGCCAGCTCGCCGAGATCACCGGAGTCCAACCGCACACCGCGCAGGCGGTGGCCACGCTCCGCGAGCTCGGCGGCGACGGTTATCGCGTTCGGGATGCCGCGGCCGAGCGTGTCGTAGGTGTCGACGAGCAGCACACAGTCTGCCGGGAACACCTCGGCGTACGCCCGGAACGCCTCGAGCTCGCTGGGAAACGCCATGACCCACGAGTGCGCCTGCGTGCCCGACACCGGCAGCCCGTACCGCTGTCCCGCCTGCACGTTGGACGTGCTGGCGCACCCGCCGATGATGGCCGCGCGGCTCGCGGTCAGCGCGCCGTTCGGGCCGTGTGCCCGGCGCGCGCCGAACTCGAGCACAGGTTTGCCGTTCGCGGCCTGCACCACCGCGAGCGCGTGGCTCGCCACCAGCGAGGCGTACGCGACCCGGTTGATCAGCAGGGTCTCGACCCACTGCGCCTGTAGCAGCGGGCCCGTGACCCGCAGCAGCGGTTCGTTGCCGAAGACGGGAGTGCCCGAGCGGATCGCCCACACGTCACACGAGAACCGCTGGCTCGCCAGCCGCTCCAGGAACGGTGCGGGAAAATGCTCCTGGGACGCGAGGAACGCCACGTCGTCATCGTCGAACCGCAGGTCGACCAGTTCGTCGACCACCGTCTCGATCCCGGCGAGCACGACCTGATCGATCCCGTCGGGCGGGTGCCGGAAGAACAGATCGAACGTCGCGACGTCATCGGCCGTGCCGGCATCGAAATAGCCGGCCATCATCGTCAGCTCGTAGAAGTCGGTGAACAGCGCGTCGCTCATGCCCGTGACCTATCGCTGGCGGCGTCGCCCAGCCCCGCCGGGGCGAGCAGGCCGAGCAGCTCCCTGCCGTAGCGACGGACCTTCGTGGTGCCCAGGCCATGGACCGCGAGCAGCTCCGCCACCGAGGTGGGACGTGTGGCGGCCAGCTCCTGCAGCGTGCGATCGTTGAACACGACGTACGGGGGGACCTCGTCACGGCGGGCGCGCTCGAGCCGCCACGCCCGCAGCGTGCCGGCCAGCTGATCGTCGACCTGCGCGCCCCTGCCGGGCGTGGACCGCCGGCGGTCGGCGACATCGTCGAGGAACCGGGACGGGCGTCGCCTCACCGGCTTGCTCGACCAGCCGGGACGTTGCTGCGCCCACGACAGCCACAGGTGACGCCGCGCCCTGGTCATGCCCACGTACAGCAGGCGTCGCTCCTCGTCGAGATCGTCCTGCGTGACCGCGTAGGAGATCGGCACCATGCCCTCCTCGAGCCCCACCAGGCAGACGGCATCGAACTCGCTGCCCTTCGCCTTGTGCAGCGTCAGCAGGGTGACGGCCGGGCGTGTGGGGTGCGCGCCACCGGATGCCCGGGCCCGCTCGGCGAGCTCGGCGAGCAGCCCGGGCAGATCGATGTCGTCGCGCTCGTCGACGATCCGCGTGACCAGCTCGTGCAACGCCGCCACGTTGCGCCAGCGGCGGCGGGCAGCCTGACCGTTCGGCTCGCGTCGCGGATGCCAGCTGAGGCGTTCGCGCAGCACCTGCTCCACCACGCGGTCGGGCCGGCGGTCACCGGCAGGGGTGGTGCCCGGCGGTGGCGGCGTCGCCCCCGTCGACACCGGGGGGTGCGCCGCCGCCTGGCGGATCGCCTGCATGGCCTGGCGGACCTCCGGGCGGTCGAAGAACCCGCGGTCGCCGTGCACCCTGGCCGCGACGCCGGCGCGTTCGAACGCCTCCTCCCACGCCTGGGTCTGGGCGTTGGTGCGCACGCAGACCGCGATCTCATCGATCGGTACACCGTCGTCGATCAGATCGCGGATCCAGTCCAGCGTTCTGGCCCGCTCGACCCGGTCGTCATCGAACGCCATGATCCGCGGTCGCGGGCCGTCGTCGCGCTGCGCCCGCAGCTGCTTGGCATCTGGCCACGCTGCCCGCAGCAGACGGTTGGCGACGTCGAGCACGGGCGCCGTGGAGCGGTAGTTGTCGGTCAGTGTGACCATGGTCGCCGTCGGGAAGGTGGTGCGGAAGTTCCGGAGGTACTCGCTGGTCGCCCCGGAAAAGCTGTAGATCGTCTGGTCGGGGTCACCCACGACGCACAGCTCGTCGCGGTCGCCCAACCAGCGCCGCAGCAGCTGCCACTGCGCCGGGTTGACGTCCTGGAACTCGTCCACGGTGAAGTAGCGGTACCGGTCGCGGACTTCGGCGGCGATCCCGTCGTCGTCCAGCAGCTCGACCGCGACGTGGAGCATGTCGTCGAAGTCGATGAGCCCGCGGTCGGTCTTGAGCGCCTCGTAGCGGGTGTACAGGGCCGCCATCTGCTCCGCCGGCAGCGGCGCGTCACGGTGCCGGCCGACCTGCGCGTACCGCTCGGGCGTCACCAGTCGCGCCTTGGCCCACTCGATCTCGCTGGCCAGGTCGGACGCCTCGACCCCCGCCGAACGCGCGAGCGGCAGGAGCAGCGGCACCTTGCGGTCGAGCACCTGCGGCGGATCGCCGTCGTACGCCCGCCGCCAGAAATACCGGATCTGGGCGAACGCCGCGGCATGGAACGTCGTGGCACGCACTCGACCGTCGCTACCCAACGCGTCCAACCGCGCTTTGAGCTCGGCCGCGGCCCGCTCGGTGAACGTCAGCGCCATGATCTGGTCGGCGCGAGCCACGCCGCGGCGGATCTGCTCGGCGATCCGGTGGGTGATGGTGCGGGTCTTGCCACTGCCGGCACCCGCGATGATGCACACGGGTCCGCGGACGGCCCTGACCGCCACGGCCTGGTCGACGGACAGCCCGTCGAGCGCCGGTGTGGCAGGGGTGGGCTGCGGTGCGGTGTCCGACGTCGCGCGGGTGAGCTGAGCCATGTCGGACGCAGCCTAGTGGCTCAGGAGGCCGCTTCGCCGCCGCCGCCGCCCGCCAGCTGTGCATGGAGCGCATCCGGTGAGGTCACGGGCTGCTCGCAGACGAAGTGCCGGCACACGTAGGCGGTGGCCCGACCGTCCCGCAGCGGGCGATCGCGCAGCAGCGGCACCGGATCAGCCGCGTCCGGTGTGCCGACCGCCAGGACCGCCCGAGGGCGCCACCGCTGCCGGTACACTCCGACCAGCGCATCGCGGGCGGGCGACGACGGTCCGACCACCGCCACCTCGGTCGACGGCCCGAGCCAGCGCTCGATCGCGGTGAGCAGGGCGCCGAACGCCGACGGCATCCGGACCGCGATCTCCGACAGCGTCGTGATGGTCTGCGTCGCCCGGTCGTGGTGGTCCTGCTCGCCGGTCAATGCCGCAAGTCGCAGGTGGACGTCGACCATCGCGCTGCTCGCCGACGGCGTTGCGTTGTCCAGCAGCTCGCGTGGGCGCGCGATCAGCTGCTCCCCGTCGTCGGCGGTCGTGAAGTACGTGCCGTCCTGCGGATCACGGAACCGCGCGTCGGCGTCGGCAGCCAGCTCGGCCGCCCACGACAACCAACGCTGGTCGTGGTCGGCCTCGTACAGATCGATCAACGCCTGCGCCAGGAACGCCACGTCTTCGGCGAACGCCGGTATGCCCGCGCCATGGTCGGCCGTCCAGCGGTGCCACAGCCGCCCCTCGCCGTCGACCATCGTGTCGGCGACGAACTGTGCGGTTCGTTCGGCGGCCACGATCCACCCGGGTCGTCCGAGCGCGGCGCCGGCCGTCGCCAGCGCGCCGAACGCCAGCGCGTTCCAGCTGACGAGCACCTTGTCGTCGAGGTCCGGCGGTACCCGCCCGCTGCGGACCTTCGCCAGCTGCGCACGGACGGCGGCCCGCTCCGCCAGGGCGTCGTCGCCGATCGCCTCGGCCTCGTGCAGCACCGAGCTGCCCGCCGGGATGTGCCCGTGCGGGTCGTTGACGTTGCCGCGCCGCGTGACGCCCAGGCGTGCCGCCCACCGGCCGGGATCCACGTTGATGTCGTCCAGCGCTGCGACGAAGTCGTCGTGGCTCCACACGTAGAACTTGCCCTCCTGGCCCTCCGAGTCGGCGTCGAGTGCGCTGGTGAAGCCGCCGGTCGCGTCGGCCATGTCGTCCAGCAGCCACGCGACCGTCTCGTCGGCGACGCGCCGGTACCGGGGGTCCGACGTGACCTGCGCCGCGTGCGTGTACGTGCGCAGCAGCAGAGCGTTGTCGTAGAGCATCTTCTCGAAGTGGGGGACCAGCCAGCGCCGGTCGGTCGCGTAGCGCGCGAAGCCACCGCCGACGTGGTCGTAGATGCCGCCGCGCGCCATCGCCGTCAGGGTGTGCGTCGCCGCCGCCAGCGCGTCGTCGTCGCCGGTGCGCTGCGCGTACGCCAGCAGGAAGTCGAGCACCATCGCCTGTGGGAACTTCGGCGCGTTGCCGAACCCTCCCTCGTGGCGGTCCCACTGCGCCACGATGCGTTCGGCGGCGGTCGCCATCGCGGCCCCGTTCGCCGGCCGGCTGCCGTCAGGGCTGGCCGACACCGCCTGCAGCCGTTCGCTCAACTGCTGGCCGGCCGCGTCGACACGGTCGCGCTGGGTCCGCCACAGGTCGGCCACCGACGCCAGCACCCGCAGGAAGCCGGGCATGCCGCCGCGGTCGTCACGCGGCCAGTAGGTACCCCCGAAGAAGGGCTGTCCGTCGGGGGTCAGGAACACGCTCATGGGCCAGCCGCCACGGCCGGTCAGCGCCTGCACGGCGGTCATGTAGACCGCATCGACGTCCGGGCGTTCCTCGCGGTCGACCTTGATCGACACGAAGTCGGCGTTCAGTCGCTGGGCGACATCGCGGTCCTCGAACGACTCGTGCGCCATCACGTGACACCAGTGACACGCCGAGTAGCCGACCGACAGGAAGATGGGCTTGTCGGCCGCACGGGCCCGGTCGAACGCCTCGTCGCCCCACTCGAACCAGTCGACCGGGTTGTCGGCGTGCTGCCGCAGGTACGGGCTTGCGGCCGTTGCGAGCCGGTTCATGACAGCCTCCCGCGGGGCTCGCCGGTCTGGATGATCGCGGCGGTGACCACCGTTCGACCGTGAGCATTGCGGAAGTCGAACATGCGTTCGATACTGGGTGGCATATCGAAAGCGTGCCCACGGAGACGCATGTGATGCGAACGCTGGCCGATCTGCAACGTCCCGATGACGACAGCGGCGGCCAGCTGCCACTCGCGTTGCGCAACGCGCGGACCGTCACCACACCGGAGTTCGCCGGCATGACCTTCCTCGAGGTCGAGGCGCGCTCGGCCCTCAACGCCGTGCGTGGCATGCCGTTCAAGTGGAGCATCAACCCGTACCGCGGGTGCTCCCACGCGTGCTCACACTGCCTCGATGGCGACACGCCGATCCTGACGGCCGATGGGCGCACGACGCCCTTGCGCGCCATCCGCGTCGGCGACGAGGTCTACGGCACGCAACGGCGTGGCCGGTTGCGTCGCTTCGTCCAGACCACGGTGCTCGCGCACTGGTCGGTCACCCGGCCGGCCTTCCGGATCCTTTTGGAGGACGGCAGGGCCCTGGTCGCCGGCGGGGAGCACCGGTTCCTGACCCACCGCGGCTGGCGGCATGTCACGGGACCCCACGACCAGGCTGGCCGCTGGGCCCGGCTGCTGGTGTCGGACTGGCTGGCCGGTCCGCGCCTGCCCGTGCGCGCCGGTGGCGCGCTCGAGCTGGCGACACGTGTGGTGGCCGTCGAACCGCTCGGTGTCGAACGGGCGCTGTTCGACATGACCACCGGCACGGGTGACTTCATCTCCGCCGGCGTGGTCAGCCACAACTGCTTCGCGCGGCCGACGCATGCCTACCTCAAGCTGTCGCCCGGAGCGGACTTCGAGCGCACGGTGGTGGTCAAGACCAACGTCGTCGAGGTGCTGCGCGCCGAGCTCGCGCGCCCCGGCTGGCGCGGTGAGCCGGTCGCGCTCGGCACCAACACCGACCCGTACCAGCGCTGTGAGGGTCGCTACCGCCTGATGCCCGGTGTCGTGGAGGCGCTGACGCAGGCGCGCACCCCCGTGTCGCGCGACTCGACGCGGTCGCCACCCTCAACGACGCCGGTGTGCCGACCGGCGTCATGCTGGCGCCGATCATGCCCGGCATCAACGACGACCGCGAGCAGATCGCCGAGCTGATCGACGCGGCCGCCGCCGCGGGGGCGACGCACATCACCCCGATCGTGTTGCACCTGCGGCCCGGGGTCCGCGAGCTGTTCTTGCCGTGGTTGCGCGAAGCCTATCCGCTGCTCGTGCCGCAGTACCGGGCGCTGTACCGCCACAGCACGGTGGCGCGCGACTACCACGAGCAGCCCACGCCGCCCAGCAGCTGCGGTTGCTGTGACGTGGCGGTCGGCCTGGCCGCGCTGCGTGATGAGGTCGGTTGCCATCTCGCGATGGTGGGCAGGCTGCTGTCCGGGTGCCGGCCATCGGGGAGAATGCCTGCATGGGACGCGACATCGACCAGACCGAGTTCAGTCGCGAGGACCGCGTGCGGTACCGCGACAAGGTCAAGGTCAACCTGTCGGCCCTCGAACAGCTGATGCGCGAGGGTCGGTTCGAGACCGGCCGGCGGTTGTGCGGGGTCGAGTGCGAGGTCTACATCACCGATCAGCGCGGTGACCCGGCGCCGATCAACGCCAAGCTGCTCGAGAAGATCGCATCCGACGAATTCCAAACCGAGCTCGCGCAGTTCAACATCGAGTTCGGCAACCAGCCGCGGCGCCTGGCCGACCACGTGTTCCATGCGATGGAGGTCGAGCTGCGGCGCAGCCTCAACCACGCCCACGCGATGGCCGAGCACCTCGACGCGCGGGTCGTCATCATCGGCATCCTGCCGACGCTGACCGACTTCGACATCACCGAGCAGAACCTGTCGGCGAACCCTCGCTACAAGGCGCTCAACGACATGATCCTCGGTCAGCGTGGCGAGGACATCCACATCCGCATCGAGGGCGACGAGACCTTCGAGACGATGACCGACTCGATCCTGTTCGAGGCGGCGTGCACGTCGGTCCAGCTGCACCTGCAGGTCGACCCGAAGGACTTCGCGCTGTACTGGAACACCGCCCAGGCGCTGTCGGCGCCGCTGGTCGCGGTCGGCGCGAACTCGCCGTTCCTGCTCGGCAAGCAGCTGCACCACGAGACGCGCATCGCGCTGTTCGAGCAGTCCATCGACACGCGCACCGAGGAGCTGGCGCAGCAAGGTGTGCGTCCGCGGGTGTGGTTCGGCGAGCGTTGGCTGACCGAGGGGCTGTTCGAGCTGTTCGACGAGAACGTCCGGTACTTCCCCTCGCTGCTGCCGCTGTGCGACCTCGAGGACCCGCACGAGATGATCGCCGAGGGCAAGGCGCCGCGACTGCCCGAGCTGATGTTGCACAACGGCACGATCTGGCGCTGGAACCGGCCCGTCTACGAGGTCAACCGCGGCCGGCCCCACATGCGTGTCGAGAACCGCGTGCTGCCGGCCGGGCCCAGCGTGCCGGACATCGTGGCCAACGCCGCGTTCTACTACGGGCTGCTGCGCGGCCTGGCGTCGCGTGACCGCAAGATCTGGACGCAGATGAGCTTCGACGCGGCGCGTGACAACTTCTTCGCTGCCGCACGCGACGGCCTGACCGCCGAGCTGTACTGGCCGGGCGCCGGAGCGCACGTGCCGGTGACCGAGCTGATCGTGCGGCGCCTGCTGAGCATCGCCGAGGAGGGGTTGCGCGACTGGCAGGTCAACGACAGCGACATCGACTACTACCTCGGGATCATCGAGGAGCGCGTGCTGTCGGGCCAGAACGGCGCGACCTGGCAGATCGCCGCGTGGCGGTCACTGCGCGAGTCGGGCCTTGACGACCACGAGGCGTTCCGCGAGCTGGTCAGTCACTACCACTCGCGGTCGTTCGCCGGCTCGCCGGTCCACACCTGGACCCTTCCGTAGCCATACATCGGGCTGTCCGTGACCGGTACTCAAGCGCCGCGAGCGACGAGCGGCCGCCGTGGACTGCGGTAGCGGGTCCGGCGGCGCCCGCGCAGACGACTCAGGGTGTCCGAGCCTCGGGCGAGGACGGGTTCCCTTCGGAGTCGGAGCGGGCGCCGCCGGACCCGTAATGGCCCGCAACACCGGCGAACAGCGAGTCCTCGGGCAGCGACGTGTCGACCCGCGTCTCGGCGAGCTCGAACTCCTCCCAGGGGTAGACCTCGCGGATCACGTCGTCCGGTAGCGTGAACCACCGGCCGTCGGGGTCGATCTGGGTGGCGTGGGCGAGCAGTGCCTGCCGCGCCGTCGACAGGTGGTCACCAACGTCGATCCGCGTCGTGGTCGGGTCGGTGTAGTCGCTGTCCCACCGCTGCAACCACTCGGTGAAGGGCGACTCCATCCCGCGGTCGAGGCATGCCTGGTGCAGCGCCTCGAGCTTGCGCTTGGTGAACACCCCCATGTAGTAGAGCTTGGAGACCTCGTGCGGTGCGCCGGCCCCGGGGAACTGCTCCGGATCGGCCGCCGCCGCGTAGGCGGCCGCCGAGACGTCGTGGCAGCGGATGTGGTCGGGGTGGGGGTAGCCGCCGCCCTCCGGATAGGTCAGCAGGACGTCGGGTCGCACGCGGCGGATGAGCTCGACCAGGCGACCGACCACCTCGTCGATGTCGACGTTGAAGAACGCGTCGTCGGCCAGCACGCTGCCGTCGCCGTCGAAGTCCTCGTGGTAGCCGGAGTCGGGGTAGCCGAAGAAGAAGTGGTCGGTGACGCCGATGATCTCGAGCGCCCGCGCGAGCTCCTGCTCGCGGATCTCGGTTATCCGCTGGGCGACACCTGGCCGGTCCATCGCCGGGTTCAGGATGTCACCCGCACCCCCGTCCGTAAGGGTCACCACGGAGACGCGGTGGCCCTCCTTGGCGTACTTCGCCATCGTGGCAGCACCCTTGGAGGACTCGTCGTCGGGGTGGGCGTGCACGAACATCGCATGCAGTTGAGGCATGGGCGCCAGCCTAGCCTCGATCGGCCGGCTGCCTGCCGACCCGGTCGCCCTGCCCGTCGTCGTCGGCGGCATCGTTGTCGTCGTCGGCGTCGGCGTCCCAGCGGTCGGCGGTCGCACTCCACCCCTGGCGCCACTGGTCCGCGAGCCGGCCCATGGCCGGATCCTGTCCGAGCGCGTCGATCCGCGCACGAAGCTCGTCGACGACGGCGCCCACGGCGTCGGGATCGCCGTGGATCCGCAGCACGCACTCCGGTCCGGGGTACGAGCCGATCCGAACGTCCGGTCGCCGACGTGCGAGCTCCTCGAGCAAGGGCGTGAGCACCGACTCGGGGTAGGGATGGCGCAACTCCTCGGTGTGCGTCGGGGAGCCCAGATCGGCGAGCAGCGTGTCGTCGAGCTGCGTGACCAGTGCGCGGAACTGCCTCGGCACACCCGGCAGCACGATCATGGCGACGCCGCGGTCCGCCGGCCCGCCGTCGATGTCGATCCTGGCCGACGGGGCGCTCGCCATGTCGCCGGTGACCGGCCGGGCGCCACGCGGCGCCCGCGCCATCCTGCCCAGGGCCGAGCGCTGCGCGTCGTCGACCTCGTGACCGCGCTCGTGCAGGCGCGCGACGATGCGGTCGACCATCGCGCGCAGTGCGGGTTCCTCGACGAGCTCGACGTCGAGGAACGCGGCGACCGCGGCCATGGTGCGGTCGTCGGGCGTCGTTCCGATGCCACCCGACGTGAACACCACCCGGGGCCGCGCCCGCGCGAACTCGGCGCCCAGCGCCTCGACGATCGCCGCCTGGTCGTCCGGCACGACCGAGATCCGGTCGAGTGGGATGCCCAGCGCATGCAAGTGCCCCGCCAGCCAGCCGGCGTTGCTGTCGCGGACGAACCCGTCGAGGATCTCGTCGCCGACGACGACGATCGACGCTCGCAGGGTGCCGCTCACCGCCGTCCGTCCGCTCCTGGTCCGGTGCCATGGGATCCGTCGTGCCGTGGCTGTCCCGGCTGCACGGACCCACGTTCCGCGCCCGTCGTCATCGCGGCTCGTGCTGGAGGATACCGGCGGCGGCGCACACTACGATGCGCGGCGAACGCAGTTCGCCGACCGTACCGGGGCCCGATGTACACCAGTACCGAGGATGCCAGGTCAGACCTGTTCCTGTCGGGTGCGGTGTACGTCATCGGGCCCGCGGCGTTCCAGATCGTGCGCAACGTGCTGCGGCTCGATCTGATCCCCGGTGTGACCGTGGTGTTGGCGCTCGTGATCCCGGTCGCAACGACAGCGCTGGTCCCGTACCTGTTGATGCGCTACCGCAACGAGTCGTTCGGCCAGTACGGCTACGGGGCCGGGCTGCCGCCGAACTTCGGCGTCGGCTTGCTGCTGGCGTTGCCGATCGTCGTGGCCAGTGTGCTGGCGGGCACCATCACGCAAGGTGAGCCGCTCGCGGGCCTCGGCATCGTCGGGCTGTTGCTGGGCAGTCCGCTGGCCGTCGTCCAGCGGGTGCTGACCTGGGTCGGCCTGGGGTTCCTCGCCGTGTACGTGACGGTCAAGGCGCGCGACGCCTTCCGCAGCGACTACCGCACCGTGCGAGACGAGACCATCGCGCTCGGACGCATCCTCGGCATGGTCGCGGCCGCTGCCGTGTCGATCGCGCTGTTGTTCACCGCGCCCGGTGCCGGCGGCTTCAACGGAGGTCAGCTCGTCGCGGCGATCGCACTGCTGCCGCTGGGCGTCGCGGCCAGCGTGCTGCTGGTGATCCAGACGCTGCGGGGACCATCGGCGACCAGCCGCGCGACCATGCTCACTCCGGTGGTGCTGCTCGCGCTGGGACCGTTCCAGCTGGCGTTCAACGTGTCCGAGCTGGCGCTGACGGTGGCGTTCGCGGTCGCCTACGCCGGGGTGGGCCTGGTCATCGCCGCGCTGCAGGAGTCGCGCCGTTCCGCGGTCGCAGGTCTCGGACTGACGCTCGCGATCGCACTGCTGTCCACCCTGTAGGCGGGCGGTCGGCTGGCGCCGCTGTGCGCGACTCGCGGCGTGCGCAGGGCCCGCAGCCCGAGCGCTGCCCGTCTCGGTGACACCGGGCGGGCGGGCGCGTACGGTTTGCGGTGCTGTGCCGGCACCGTGTGGTCATCGACCCCGGGATCGCCGCCGGCACCGGCAGTAGTCGCACCGTCCCCTGTGCAGGAGCGCACCGCCATGGCTGAGTACCAGTTCGTGATGAAGGGCCTGACCAAGGTGGTGCCGCCGAACTCCGAGATCCTGTCGAACATCTGGCTGTCGTTCCTGCCCGGCGCCAAGATCGGGGTGATCGGCCCCAACGGTGCAGGCAAGTCGACGCTGCTGCGGATCATGGCGGGTGTCGACACGACGTTCGAGGGTGAGGCATGGCCCGCTGTCGGCGTGTCCGTCGGCTATCTGTCGCAGGAGCCAGATCTCGACCCCTCGACCGACGTCCGCGGCAACGTGATGAGTGGGCTCGCCGACCAGGCGCGGCTGCTCGAGCGCTTCAACGAGCTGTCGGCCAAGATGGCCGAGCCGCTCGACGACGCCGAGATGGCCAAGGTGTATGACGAGTTCGCCGAGGTCTCCGACGCGATCGACGCGGCCGGTGCATGGGACCTGGACCGCACGCTGGACATCGCGATGGACGCGTTGCGCGTGCCACCCGGCGACACCGCGGTATCGACGCTGTCGGGCGGTGAGCGTCGCCGGGTCGCGCTGTGCCGGCTGCTGCTGTCGCGACCCGATCTGCTGCTGCTCGACGAGCCGACCAACCACCTCGACGCCGAGAGCGTCGCGTGGCTCGAGCGTCACCTCGACGAGTACCCGGGCACGGTGGTGGCGGTCACCCACGACCGCTACTTCCTCGACAACGTCGCAGGCTGGATCCTGGAGCTCGACCGAGGCAAAGGGCTGCCGTTCCAGGGCAACTACTCGTCGTGGCTCGAGCAGAAGCGGGCACGGCTGGCGCAGGAGGAACGCCAGGAGTCGGCGCGTCAGCGCACGCTGGCGCGCGAGCTGGAGTGGGTCCGCGCCGCACCGCGCGCCCGGCAGGCCAAGTCGAAGGCCCGGCTCAGTTCCTACGAGGCGATGCTGGCGCAGAGCCCGGCTGAGCGGCTGGGTACGGCGGAGCTCGTGATCCCCAACGGCGCCCGGCTGGGCGAGGTCGTCGTCGACGCCGAGCACGTGAGGAAGGGGTTCGGTGACCGGCTCCTGGTCGAGGACATGACGTTCTCGCTGCCGCCGGGCGGCATCGTCGGCGTCATCGGACCCAACGGCGCCGGCAAGACCACGCTGTTTCGCATGATCGTCGGTGAGGAGGAGCCCGACGCCGGCACGCTGCGGGTGGGGGAGACCGTCGACCTGTCCTACGTCGACCAGAGTCGCGACGCGCTGGACCCCGACAAGACGGTGTTCGAGGAGATCGGCGACGGGCAGGACACGCTGTCGATCGGCGGGCGCGAAGTCGCCGCGCGGTCATACGTGGCGAAGTTCAACTTCAAGGGTCCGGATCAGCAGCGCAAGGTCGGCAACTGCTCCGGCGGTGAGCGCAACCGGATCCACATGGCGTCATTGCTGCGCCGTGGGGGCAACCTGCTGCTGCTCGACGAACCGACCAACGACCTGGACGTCGACACGCTGCGCTCGCTCGAGGAGGCCCTGCTGGGCTTCGCCGGCTGCGCGGTGATCATCAGCCACGACCGCTGGTTCCTCGACCGCATCGCCACGCACATCCTGGCGTTCGAGGGCGACAGCCAGGTGACCTGGTTCGCCGGCAGCTACTCGGAGTACGAGCAGGATCGGCGGCGCCGCCTCGGTGAGACCGCCGACCAGCCGCACCGCATCGCGTACAAGCCACTCACGCGCAACTGACGCCGCCACCGGCAGCGCACCCGCCGGTCCTGGGGAACGGATTGGCGCTATGCGGTGAGATCGTTCCCCAGATCCAGGCCGAGGACCGTGGCCATGCGGCGTACCGACTCGCCGTGGCCCTCGTCGGCGAGCCGGTCGAGCGCCGCCAGCGCCCGCGGCGTGTCGAGGTCGTTGTCGAGACAGCGCAGCAGTGTCTGCTCCATCGTCGCGTCGGACCCGTCGCCGGTGGCCGCAGCCCGCCAGCGCTTGACCCGGTCGCACGCCGCCTGCAGGTCGTCGTCGCTGTGGCTCCACGTCTCGCGGTAGTGGTGGGCCAGCACGTAGGCGCGGATCGTCGCGCCCTCGAAACGGTCGAGCAGGTCACGGGCGAACACCAGGTTGCCCACTGACTTGGACATCTTCTCGCCGTCGAGGCCCACCATGCCGGTGTGCAACCAGAAGCGTGCGAATGGTCCCTGGCCCGTCAGGTGCTCGGACTGCGCGATCTCGGCCTCGTGGTGCGGGAAGACCAGATCGCTGCCGCCGCCGTGGATGTCGATCACCCCGCCGAGGTGCTCCATCGCCATCACCGAGCACTCGATGTGCCAGCCCGGCCGGCCGTCACCCCACGGGCTGGGCCACCGCGGCTCGCCGTCGCCGCTCGGCTGCCACAGCAGGAAGTCGAGCTCGTCGCGCTTGCCGGACGCCTCCGGGTCGCCGCCCTTCTCGGCGAACTGCTCGAGCATCCGGTCGCGGTCGAGCCGCGACAGCCGCCCGAAGTCGTGCGCCGACGCGATGTCGAAGTACACCCGTCCGTCGTCGAGTGCGTACGCCGATCCTCGGGCGAGCAGTCCGCCGACCGCAGTCACGATGGCCGGCACCGTCTCGGTCGCCCGGGGCGCGACGTCCGGCGCTCGACAGCCGAGCGCGCGCAGATCCCGGTCGAAGGCCGCTGTCTCGCGCTCCGCGAGCGTGCGGTAGTCGACATCGCGCTCGCGGGCGGTGCGCAGGATGTCGTCGTCGACATCGGTCACGTTGCGGACGTACCGCACCCGGTGACCACGGTGCTCGAGCAGGCGGATCAGCACGTCGAACATCACGTACGTCGACGCGTGCCCCAGGTGGGCCGCGTCGTAGGGGGTGATGCCACAGACGTACAGGCGGACCGTGTGACCCGTGATGAGCGGACGCAGGTCGCCGCTGCGGGTGTCGAACAGCTGCATCGCGTACGAGCCTAGGGTCGTGCGGTCACGGCTGCCGACCCGCGGCGGCATCGAGGTCGAGATCGAGTCGCGGGGTGGTCCGTGCCCGGATCGGCGCCCAGCTGTGACGGTGGAGCACGCACGGGCCGTGCCGGTCGAGCGCGGCGACGTGGGGTGGGGACGGGTAGCCCTTGTTCGACGAGAACGCGTACGGCGGATGCGCGGCGCACACCCCACGCATCATGCTGTCGCGGGTCACCTTCGCCACGATGGAGGCCGATGCGATCGACGCCGACCGCGCGTCGCCGTGCACGATGGTCTCCACGGGCTGCTCCAGGCCTGACAGCATGTTCCAGTTGCCGTCGACGAGAACCGCGTCGGGCCGCACCGGCAGCGACTCGACCGCACGTGACGCCGCGAGGCGCATGGCGTCGCTCATGCCGAGGCGGTCGATCTCGGTGTTGCTCGCGTGGCCGATCCCGATGCCGAGCGCGAAGTCCGCGAGCCGGGCGGCGAGCTCTTCCCGGCGTTGCGCGTCGAGCATCTTGGAGTCGCGCAGCTTGTACATCCGGCGATCGCTGGGCAGCACGACCGCCGCGAACGTCACCGGTCCGGCCCAGGCGCCGCGCCCGACCTCGTCGACGCCGGCCACGCACGCGCCACGGGCCCACCAGAGTCGTTCGTGCGTGACGCCCGGCACATCGGGGAGTCGGACCCGCCGGCCGGTCGACGTGACGACGATGTTGCGGCGGCGCACGGCGGGCAGTCCCATCGCGGGCATGCTAGCGGGTGCACGTGCGTGCGGTGCCACTCGGCCGCACGGACTCGGCTACTGAGACACAAGCCCTACAGGTACAGCCCGGTCGGACCGACGTCGCGCTCGCTGGAGGCGACGGCGTGCACGTCGCGTTCGCGCACGATGAGGAACACGTCGCCGCGCACGTCCACCTCGATGGCGGTGTCGGGCAGGAACAGCACCATGTCGTCGACGCCGATGCTGCGCACCAGCGGCCCGATCTCGGTGACCGTGCCCCACAGACCGCGCCGGTCGGCGGTCTTGGCGGTGGCCGGGATGATGATGCCGGCCTTGGAACGCCGCTCGTCGGTGTCGGGCAGGGCGCACATGATGCGATCGCCGGTCACGCGGACCGCAAGCTTGGCGTCGTCGTGCGGTGCGGGCATCGTCGTCTCTCGCCGGGTG
This sequence comes from Actinomycetota bacterium, assembly GCA_019347695.1. Lineage (GTDB taxonomy): Bacteria > Actinomycetota > Nitriliruptoria > Euzebyales > JAHELV01 > JAHELV01. Next base: position 20,895 of record JAHWKT010000019.1, read on the forward strand.
CGGTGGCCAAGCATAGACCCCAACTCGTGGTCGCGTTCCTTCCGCCGGGGAAGCGGTAGGTCGCCCGGGAAAGCTCAGGTGGCGCGGCTACGCTGTGGGTATGCGAAAGACTGTGCGTCTGCTCTCGGCGGTCGGTCCGGTCGAACGGCTGGGCCGCTCGATCGTCACACTGCCGCCTCCGGTGCAGCAGACCCTCGCGCAGGTCGCCGACCGCGAGGATCTGCCACTGGTGGCCGGTTCGTGGCATGACGATGGCAGCGGCTGCCTGGTCGCCAACGCGCTCGCCTGCCTCGCGCTCGCCAGGGGCGGGTCCGACCGGGTCGGCGTCCGCGGCGACGACGACCGCGTCGACCGCACCCTCGACCTGCGCATGCTCGACGCGTTCCCCCAGCTGTCCAGCCGGGACATGAACCTGCTGATCGTGGCCTGGGACGAGGCGGCAGCGCAGGCCGCGGCCAGAACCGACGTCGCGCTGCGGGCGCTGCTGCGTGCCGGCCTGGCGTGGGCGGGTGTGGGACCTGCCGCGCCGCCACCGGGGGGCGACGGTGACGACGCGGCGGTCGATGCGGTGGCTTACGGCGTGCCCACGGCTTAGTTCACCTCGTCGGTCCGCTCGTCGAGCGTGAGCGTGACGTCCATGCGTTCGCCGTCGCGGACGAACCCGACCGTCACCTCGTCTCCTGGCTGGCGCACGAGCACGCGGCTGCTGAGACCGACCATCGAGTCGATCTGCTCGCCGTCGAACTCGACGATCACGTCCTCGGCTCGCAGGTCCGCCTCATCGGCGGCACTGCCCGGAGTGACCTCGACGATCACCGCACCCTCGGGCACACCGAACGCCTCGGCGGCCTCGCGGCTCACGTCCTGCCCACCGATGCCGAGGAACCCGGGTCGCACCTCGCCGGTCTCGATCAGCTGATCGGCCAGCGCGATCACGCTGGGCGCCGGGACAGCGAACCCGACACCCGCGCTCGTGCCGGAGCCCGACAGGATGGCCGTGTTGATGCCGATGATGCGGCCGCGGTCGTCGGACAACGCGCCACCCGAGTTGCCCGGGTTGATGGCGGCGTCGGTCTGGATCAGACCGCCGAGGTTCTGGCCACCGCCCTGCAGCTCCCGGTCGAGCGCGCTCACGACGCCGGCGGTGACGGTCGCGTCGAGACCGAACGGTGACCCCACGGCCACCGCGGTGGTGCCGATCTCGGGCACCTGCGTGGTGAACGTCGCCGCGGGCAGGTCCTGCTCGTCGATCTTGAGCACCGCGAGGTCGCTGAACGGTGCCGTGCCGACCACCTCGGCGTCACGACGACGACCGTCCGCGAGGATCACCTCGACCTGGTTGCCGTTCGCCACGACGTGGTTGTTGGTCACCAGATAGCCGTCGGCCCGGTAGATCACGGCCGATCCGGAGCCCTGTCCGACATCGACCTGCGCGACGGATGGCAACACCGCGCGGGCGATCTCAGGGACGGGGGACGGGGCGTCGAGCACCGCATCGCTGTCGTCGGCGGGTGCGCGGTCGACCTGCGCCGTGGGGGCCGCCGGTTCCTGCTGCGCCGCACGCTGCCCCGCCGGGTACGCCAGCGCCGCCGCGACCAGCGCCGCGATGAGGACCAGCAGCACGGTCCGCCCACGTCGTCGCCGCGGCGGTGGCGGTGGCGGCAGGGTGGGCGGACGGACCGGTGCCGTCGCTGTCGAGTCGATCGGCTGCGTCGCGTCGACCGACGACGACGCGACGGGCTGTGTCGCCTCGACCGAGGTGTAGTCCGTCATGGCCATGAAACTCCTGTGTCACTGCGACCGACGATCGGGTGGGCACGAACACCTCCAACGCTATGGGGCCAGTCCCAAGGCCATAGTGTGGAGTCGCAAAGTTACGGTAAAGGTCAGCACCTGTGGAACCCGACGGACGACGCTCTCGCCGGCAGGAACACGCGAACATGGACCGACTCAGCGGACGAGCTCCAGTGATCCTGTTGGTCGAGGACGACGACGGCATCGCGCGACCGCTCGTGGCTGCGCTGAAGGGCAGCGGCTACGACGTCACGCGGGTGAGCTCGGGTCAGCAGGCGCTTGCGAACGCTGCGGGGGTCGACGCGGTCGTGCTCGATCTCGGGCTGCCCGATCTCGATGGTGTGGAGGTCTGCCGCCGACTGCGCCGTCGCGCGCCCCAGGCTCGCGTCCTCATGCTGACTGCCCGGACGACCGAGGCGGACGTGGTGGTGGGCCTCGACGCGGGGGCCGATGACTACGTCACCAAGCCCTTCCGGCTCGCCGAGCTGCTCGCGCGGCTCCGCGCGCTGCTACGGCGGGGCGCCGAGTCGGTGCCGCGTGAGCGCGCGCTGCTGGTCGCGCAGGATGTACGTGTCGATCCTGCGGCGCGTCGGGCCTGGCGCGGGGATGAGGAGCTCGAGCTGACACCCAAGGAGTTCGAGGTGCTGCGCCTGCTGGTCGAGCACGCCGGTCGCGTGGTGTCGCGTGAGCAGCTCCTGCGCGACGTGTGGGAGACCACGTGGGGTGGGTCGTCGAAGACGGTCGACATGCACCTGTCGTGGTTGCGCAAGAAACTGGGGGACGCCGCCAGCGCGCCGCGCTACATCACGACGGTCCGTGGTGTCGGGTTCCGCTTCGAGAACAATGATGACGAGCAGCAGCCATCTCAACCGGTCGGGTGAGCCGACCGGCGCGCCTGCCGCGACTCCAGCTGCGCGGCCGCTGACGAGCGGCGGCGCAATGGATGGGGACCGCGCGGCGTCCGCTGGGATCCGTGGACGGCTGATCATGTGGATGCTGGTGGCCGTCGGTGTGGCGGTGCTCCTGCTCGGCGTGCCGCTCGCGGCCGTGGTCCGGCAGTGGGCGTACGGCCAGCAGATCGCGCAGGTGCGCAACGAGGCACGGCAGGTCATCGCCCTGCTCGATCGCAACCTGTCGTCGACGCAGCTCACGACGGCGGTGTCACTGAGCGCCGAGGCGCTCGACGCGCGGGTCACCGTGCTGGACACGCAGGCGCGGGTGATCCGCGACTCTGCAGGTGTCCCGGGTGGCACGGTGTTCGACGACAGCCCGGTGCGGCACGCGTTGGCCGGCGGTGCCGACGGCGAGGTCATCGGCGGCACACTGGTGGTGGCGGCAGCCGGCACGGCGGATGGCGCGCGGGTCGTGGTGCGGCTCGCCGAGCCGGCCGATGCCGTGGAGCGGCGGGTCGGCAGTGCGCTGATCGCCATCATCGGGTTGGGGGTGACGGCGCTCGCCGTCGGTGCCGCACTGGCGTCATGGCGCGCCAGACAGCTCGCCGAGCCGTTGGAGGCACTGGCAGTCTCGGCGCGGCGGCTCGGTCAGGGTGACTTCAGTGGGCGGGCGGCGCGCAGCGACATCGTCGAGATCGACCAGATCGCCGCCGCGCTCGACCTCACCGCGGCCCGGCTGCGCACCGCGCTCGAGCGCAGCGCGTCATTCTCGGCCGATGCCTCGCACCAGCTTCGCACCCCGCTGACGGCACTTCGGCTCAACCTCGAGGCGCTGGCGGCCGAGACCGGTGAATCGACGGCATCGCTGGAGGCCGCGGAGGCCGAGATCGACCGGCTCGAGGCCACCATCGCGGAGCTGCTGGAGTTGGCCGACGCCGGCGCCGTGCCTGACGAGGTGGACCTGCGTGCCCTGACGCTGGAGCGACTGGATGCCTGGCGGACGCTGGCCGACGCGGTCGGACGTGCGGTCCGCGTCACACGCGAACCGGTGCCACTCGTGCGGGCGCGACCAAGTGCGGTCGGCCAGGCGCTGCAGGTGCTTCTGGACAATGCGCTCACGCACGGGCGCGGCGATGTGACCGTCTGGCTGGAGCCGGTCCGGCGCGGCGCTCGCGTGTGGGTGCGACTGTGTGTGGGCGACGAGGGCCCCGGTGTGCGGCCAGAGCACGTCACCGACGGTGGTGGTCGCGGGCTGCCCCTGGCGCGTTCGCTGATCGAAGCTGAGGGCGGTCGCCTGGTGATCGACACCGACCAGGGCAGTCGTGTCTGCCTGCTGATGCCAGCTGTGGATGAACCGGCGTCCCTGGTTGTGGACGACGTCGTCCCCTGACGTGCCAAACGGCCCCCGAGACCGGCTCGCAACCCCTTCCCCTTGGGCTACGGACCGAGTCCCTACGGAGGCCGAATGGAACGGTAACGACAGTACGGCGCGGACCTGCTGTTCGTCAACCTGGTTGTCCACAGGGCCATCCACAGGTTGTGGATGTTCGATCGGCGATCCGCGACGTCGTGGGTGCGGGGTGGGGAAAACTTCTGTGGACAACCTGTGGACGCCATCGTCGGCGCCGCCCGAAATCCGCCGCTGAGCTGCGCAAATGAGGCCGCGCGTGCGGCGCGCGGAAAAAGTTCTGACATCGGATGTCCGACGGGCGGATCGAACAACGGCGAGTGAAGCGTGGGTGCACGTTTCGATGACGAGCGGTGTTCGCTGGCCGGTCAGTCCGCCGTCGAGTCGCCGGTGGGGTCATCCAGTTCGATGGCCGCCATCCGCACCAGCCAGCGACTGGGATCGGCGAAGTCGTCCGACGTCGGCAGTCGGCTCGCGTCGTGCCACACGCGGTCGAGTCCCTCCTGCCCGCGGGCGGCGATGACGGCATCGCAGAACGCTCTCGCGTCGCGGATCTGGCGGGGCACGAGGTCCAGGCCGATCAGCTGGTGCAGGGTGCGCTCGCCCGGACCCTGCGCGGCGCGTCGGCGGCGCATGGCCTCCTCGATGCGGCCCAGCGCGCCCAGGCGTCCGCCGGCTGCCGTGCCGACCACGACCTCGGCGTACGCCTCGACGAACGCCACCAGTGCCTGTAGGTGGTCGAGCACGTGGCGTTGCGCCGTCGTCGGCTCGACCGTGAACTCCGAGCCGCCGAGCGCGTCGGACAGCGACTCCAGGTTGCTCGGGTCGAGCCCACCGGTGCCGAACTGTTCCATCAGGCGCTCGGGATTGAAGTCAGCGGCCACCGCGAAGTCGGCGATCCGCGCTGACAGGTGGGCCTGGAGCCAGTGCACGCCGGCCCACATGCGCCGGAAGACCGCTTCACGTAGTGCCAGCCAGTACCGCATCTCGGCGGGTTCGACGTCATAGTCGGCGGCGAACTGCTCGTGGGTCGTGCCGACCGTCGCCACGGTGCGGGCGTCGATGACCGGTACGCCCAGGTCGTAGGCACCCAGCAACTGACCGGCGAGGTTGCCGGCGATCGTGCCCACCTGCACGCCGTACATCATCGCACCCATCGCGCCGAACGACTGCCGCAGCGCGTCGGCGAACCCGGGCTGTTGCTCCATTGCGCGCAGCTGCTCGGGCATGCCCTCCGACAGGGCCTCGCCCATGCCGGCGGCCAGCGGCTCCACGAGCAGGCCCAGCCCCGTGCTGGTGGCCGCTGCGGCGACCCATTCGCGGGCGGTCAGCGTGCGGACCGGCCCGGTGACCGCCCGCAACCCGGTGGCCTGGTCCAGCCACAGCTCGGCGACGTTGACGGCATCGGCGAACTCGCGCTGGTCGCGGTCGGAACGCGGCGCCGGATCGGTCGCCAGCGACTCCGCCGTCTGCAGCGCCAGGTCCCAGTTGATCGGACCCCCCGTCCACGACATGACCTTGGCGAGCTCACGGAACAACGGAACCTGTTCGAACATCCGTGGATCGAAGCCGCCGCCGAATGGATCACTCATACGGTCATGGTAGACCCGCCGGTGTCGGCCGGAGCCGACGGCCGCGTGAGAGGATGCAAGGTCATGAGTGATGCACGGATCACCCTCGGTCGGCGATCGTGACGACCGTCGTTGTCGCTGGTGCCACCGGCACCGTCGGTGGGCGGCTGCTGCGCCGCCTGGCAGCCGATCCCGATGTCGACCGGGTGGTCGCCGTCGGCCGCACGGGGCCGGCGCAGCTGCCGCCGGGCGTGGAGTTTGTTCGTGCCGATCTGCGTGACGCCGTGCTCGGACGCCTGCTCCACGGCGCCGATGCGGTGGTCAACGTCGAGTTCGCCGACGATCTGACCCACGACGACCGCGTGCGGCTGGTCGTGCGGGTGCAGGGGACGCGACGGCTTCTTGAGGCGGTACGGATCGCCGGGGTGCCCGCGATGGTGCACGTGTCGCCGGCGCTGGTGTACGGCGCGGACGAGGGCAACGAAGTGCCGCTGTCGGAGTCACAACCGCTGCGCACAGATCCGCGGTTCATCGCCGTGCACCATGCGGTGCTCGCCGACGAAGCCGTTCGTGCGTTCGCCGGTGACCATCCGGCGTGCCGCGTGGTGGTGCTCCGTGCGGTGCCCGCAGTGGTGTCAGACGTCGACTCGGCGGTCACGCGCCATCTCGAGAGTCCGCTGCTGCCGCAGGTCCACGGGTTCGACCCGCCCGTGCAGTTCATCGACGTCGACGACCTCGTGGAGGCGGTGCGACTGGTCGCGTTGGATCAGCGCGCCCGCGGGATCTACAACGTCGCGGCCGACGGGTGGCTGACCAGCAGCGACGTGCGGCGGATCCTGGCCCGTCCGGCCGTGCGACTGCCCCAGGAGGTGGCGGTGTCGGCCGCGACGGCGTTGTACCGGTTGCACCTGCTGGCGGTGCCGCCGCAGGCTCTGCGCTACCTGATGCATCCGTGGGTGGTCGACACCACGCGATTGCGGGCGCTCGGGTGGACGCCGTCGGCGTCGCAACGCGACATTCTGCACCGCTTCGTGACGGAGCATCGGCGCTGGTTGAGCGTCGGACGGCTCCGCGTCCGTACCACGCGCCTGGTTGCGGCACTCGGCGCTGCGTGGGTGCTGATCGCGAGCGCCACCGCCTGGCTCGCCGCGCGGTGGTGGCGGACGCGGCGCGCTGTCTAGGGTGGTGTCATGAGTGTCTCAAGTAGCGGCAGCGGTAGACACACGTCATGAGTGTCTCAAGTAGCGGCAGCGGTAGGGCGTCGGTCGTTGGTCCCCGCTCCGGACCGCGAACCCACTCGCCCTCCAAGGTCCTCCGCGGGGACCAACGACCTCCTCGGAGGGGGCGCCACACTCTGTGTGCCGCCGCGAACGGTCGTAGGCACACGTCATGAACGCCCGCGTCCACACCGCCATCACGCACGAGCCGTTGTCGTCGGACGCGGCACATGCCTTCGTCGGTGATCCCGGGGCGGGGGCGGTGGTCGTGTTCACCGGCACCGTGCGCAACCACGCAGACGGGCGCGACGTGTCCGGCCTGACGTACGAGGCCTACGAGGAACAGGCGCGCACGCGGCTGGCGGCCGTGGCCGACGAGGTGGTCGCAGCGTGGCCGTCGGTCCTCGCGGTGTGGATGACCCACCGCCTCGGTGGGCTGGCCATCGGCGAGCCGTCCGTGGTGGTGGCGGTGTCGGCCGCGCACCGTGGTGAGGCGTTCGCCGCGGCCCGCCAGGGGATCGACACGCTGAAGTCGACGGTGCCGATCTGGAAGCAGGAGCACTGGGCAGACGGTGGCGCCCACTGGCCAGGCACCGACTGATGTGACATCGGCTGAACGAAATATGACAGACGACCACTCGGGGTTGCATGCTTGTCACTATGAGTTATGCTGTGACTACAGCGAGGTGAACGGCTCAAGCCCCCGCGGCCGTCACCTTGCTCCGACCGTCCGGGCGAGCGCCGACGCCCGGACGGTCACTTTTCTGTCAGGACGATGGACCGCGACACCTGGGCACATGATCGTCGGGGCATGAGCCCCTCGACTGGCGATGTCCGCCTGCGGCCCGGTTGGGGCGGCAACGCGGTCGCTGCGCGGAGCATCGGTGTCGTCGCCCACCGATCCGCGGCTATGGTTACCGCATCGGGGCCACTCAGGCTGCCATCTGCACTCGGGCGCGGCAGGCTTACTACATGGGTCGATGGACGCGCCGTCGTCCGATGCCGGTCCTTGGCCCCGTCGCCCACGAGGAGAACACGACCTGATGGAACTGCTGCAGGCCCTACGACAGCGATGGTGGCTCGTCGTGGGGATCCTTGTGATCGTCGTACTCGCGCTGTCGACCCGCCTCGCCACCTTCTACACCGATGTCCTGTGGTTCCGCAGCATCGGTTTCGTCCGGGTCTTCTGGACGTTGCTGACGACACAGTTGGGACTTGGACTGGTCGCCGGGCTGTTCCTCACCGCCCTGCTCGCCGGCAACCTCATGCTCGCCCGCCGCCTGGCGCCGCGATACCGCATCCCGTCGCCCGCCGAGGAGAACATCGAGCGCTACCGGACGCTCGTCGAACCGATCGCCAGGCCGCTGCTGCTGGTCGTCGCCGCCGTCGTCGGCGTCCTGTCCGGGCTCAACATCGCACCCGCCTGGCCGCGCTACGTGCTGTGGGCGAACGCCACCGAGTTCGGGCAGGTGGATCCGCAGTTCGGCCGCGACCTCGGCTACTTCGTGTTCGTCCTGCCGTTCCACACGCTGGTCAACTCGTGGCTGTTCACAGCGTTGGTCATCACCGTGCTGATGACGCTGGTGGCCCACTACGTGTTCGGTGGCATCCGCCCGCAGGCGCCCGGTCAGCGGCTGACCCCGCAGGTCAACGTGCACCTGTCGGTGCTGCTGGCCGCGCTGGTGGCGGTGCGCGCATGGGGCTTCTGGCTCGACCGCTACATGCTCAGCTACTCCGAGCGCGGACAGGTGACCGGCCTGTCCTACACCGACGTCAACGCCCAGCTGCTGGCACTGCAGCTGCTGACGATCATCGCCGCGATCTGCGTCGTGCTGTTCCTGGTGAACATCCGCTTCCGCGGCTGGCTGCTGCCCGCCGCCGGTGTCGGCATCCTCGTGGTGGCTGCGGTGGTGCTGGCCGGCATCTACCCCGCGATCGTGCAGCGCCTCCAGGTCGATCCACAGGAGCTGCCGCGGGAGCGCCCGTACATCGAACGCAACCTCGAGTTCACGCGGTTGGGGTTCGGTCTCGACGAGGTCGAGTTCGAGGACTTCCCGGCCGACGAGGAGCTCAGCGACCAGGCGATCCAGGACAACAAGACGACGCTGCAGTCGATCCGGCTATGGGATCCGGCGACGCTGCAGAACACCTACCAGCAGCTGCAGGAGCTGCGGCCCTACTACGACTTCCGTGATGTCGACGTCGACCGCTACGAGCTCGACGATGACCTGCAGCAGGTGATGCTCAGCGTCCGCGAGGTCGCGACCAGCGACCTGCCGGCTCAGGCCAGGACCTGGCAGAACCAGGCACTGGTCTACACCCACGGCTATGGCGTGGTGTCCAGCGCCGTCAGCACACGTCGGCGCGACGGCCAGCCGGTGTTCCTGGTCAAGGACATCCCGCCCCAGGGCGTGTCCGAGCTGGAGATCGAGAACCCGCGGATCTACGTCGGCGAGAACCCGCCGCCCTACTCGATCGTCGGCGCGACCGAGGACGAGCTCGACTTCCCGCTCGAGGAGGGCCGGCCCGTCGAGCGCTTCCGCTACGACGGCGCCGACGGCGTGCCGGTCGGCTCGCTGCTGCGGCGGCTGGCGTTCGCGCTGCGGTTCGCCGAGCCGAACATCCTGCTGTCGAACCTGATCACCGACGACTCGAAGATCATGTACAACCGCTCGGTCCGCGACCGGGTCCAGGACGTGGCGCCGTACCTCAAGCTCGACCACGATGCCTACCCCGTCGCGGTCGACGGGCGGGTCAAGTGGGTGCTCGACGCCTACACGACGACCGACATGCTGCCGTACTCGCAGCGAACGAACCTGGCGTCGGCGACCGTGTCGGAGCAGACGCAGCTGCTCGCCTCGCCCGACCAGGAGGGGCAGCTGGTGCTCCAGGAGCGGTCCGTGCAGGTCCCGGGCCTGGAGGGCTCGGCCAACTACATCCGCAACAGCATCAAGGCCGTGGTCGACGCATACGACGGCACCGTGACACTGTACGTGGTCGACCCCGACGACCCCGTCATCCAGGCGTGGGCCAACGTGTTCCCCGACAGCTTCACCAACGTCGGTGAGGCCTCGGAGGACCTGCGGAGCCACTTCCGCTACCCGGAGGACATGTTCCGGGTGCAGTCGAAGCTGTTCGAGACCTATCACATCCCCGGTGCCGAGGCGTTCTACAACAAGGACGACGCGTGGACCATCCCGCAGGACGCCCAGTTCCAGGCGAACAACGCCGACTCCAATGAGCAGCGCCTGATGCGCCCCTACTACCTGCTCATGCGGCTGCCGGGCGAGACCACCGAGGAGTTCGCGTTGATCCAGCCGTTCTCGCCCGAGCGGCGCGACAACCTGATCGGCTGGCTGGCGGGTCGCAGCGACGGTGAGCAGTACGGGCAGCTCAAGGCGTACCGCATGCCGCCCACCAAGACCGTGTTCGGGCCGGAGCAGATCCAGGCGCGGATCAACCAGGACGACGCCGTCAGTGAGCAGATCACGTTGTGGAACCAGTCAGGTTCCAGCGTGCGCTACGGCAACCTGCTGGTCATCCCGGTCGAGGACTCACTGCTGTACGCTCAGCCGCTGTTCCTACGCGCAGACCGCTCCGAGATCCCCGAGTTGCGACGGACGGTGCTCGTGTTCGGCGACCAGGTCGTCATGGAGGATACCCTGCAGGCCGCCCTCGAGGCACTGTTCGGGTCGGCCGCGCCGGATGTGGAGCTGCCGACGGGTGCCGAGCAACCCGTGGCCGGCGAAGGCGTGCCGGAGGGTGAAGGCACCGGCGACGAGCAACCGTCGGCGCCGGGTGGTGCCAGCCTCGACGACCCCGCCGTCGCCGACGCGCTCCAGCGCGCCATCGACGCGTTCGACGCCGCGGACCAGGCGTTGACCGACGGCAATCTCGGCGAGTACCAGGAGCGGACACGTGAGGCGGAGCAGGCACTGCGCGAGGTCGAGCGCCTGCTCGGGGGCGACAGCTCGGCCGCCGACACGGCGGATGACGCAGCCGGCAGCGGGCTGAGCGCGAAGCCCACCGAACCCGCCGACGGGCCTTGATGCGGTGCTTTGCGAACCGGCGTCGACGCTGCTACCGTGTCGCCCGCGAGGTGGAGCAGTTCGGTAGCTCGCCGGGCTCATAACCCGGAGGTCGCGGGTTCAAATCCCGCCCTCGCAACTCCGAGAAACCCCTGGTCAGCCGGGGGTTTTCTCATGTCTGCGGGCCTCCTGTCGGGGGCGGTCAGGGGCGGGATGCTCACGAAATGCTCACATCCCGTCCTGGGTGGCGTCGTGCTCACGGCTGGGGTCTGCGGCGGGGTCGTCGATGAGCGCGGAGAGGCGCCGTACGGCGTCGGACTGCATGCCGGGGATGACGTGGGCGTAGGTGTCGAGGGTGAAGGCGACCGAGTGGTGACCAAGTCGCTCGGAGACGATCTTGGCGTTCACGCCGGCCTGCAGCAGCAGCGTCGCGTGCGTGTGCCGGAGATCGTGCAGCCGGATCTTGGGGAGCCCGAGCGCGGCGACCCGCCGGCGGAACAGCTCGCTGAACCAGTCGGGGTGGATCCACAGCCCATCCTCGCGGGTGACGACGAGGTCGAGGTCGTGCCAGGCAGGTCCGCACATCAGGCGGTGCTCGGCCTGCTGGGTGCGGCGGGCCCGCAAGGCGGCGACGGTGCGCTCGTCGAGGTCGACGACGCGGCCGGAGCGGTTGCTCTTCGGTTCGGACAGCTCGGGGTGCCCGTCGACGTTGGCCAGGCGCTGGCGGACGGCCAGCCGCGCCGCCGTCAGGTCGACGTCGGCCCAGCGCAGGCCGAGCAGCTCGCTGCGGCGCAGCCCGGTCGTTCCGGCCAGCACCCAGGCGTAGCCGAGGCGCTCGTCGAGGTCCTCGCTGAGGAAGCGGCGCAGCTGTGCCGGTGTCCATGTCCGCATCGTGCGCCGGCGCGAGGCGACCGCCGACCGCTGGGACGGCGGGTCGGCCAGCGCGGCGACGTTGCGGTTGACGCGGCCCCAGCGGACCGCGTCCTTGAGCGCCTTGCGGACGATGACGTGGATCTCCCGGACGGTCTTGGGCGACAAGCCGCCGGTGCCGTCGACGCGGCCGGCGGTGATCAGCTCGGCGTAGAAGGCGTTGAGATGCGCGGGGGAGAGGCGCTGCAGCGGTATCTGCCCGAGGCGGGGGATCACGTGGCACCGCACCTTACGGGCGTACTCCGTCCAGGTGGTGGCCCGCAGCGTCGGCGGGCGCATCGCCGGCAGCCACTCGTCCGCCAGGAACCCGCCCAGCGTCAGCGAAGAGGCCGCCACGTACGTGCCGGTGTCCAGCGTGCGCAGCACCTCCCGCAGCGCCCGGTCGGCGTCGCGCTTGGTGGCGAACCCACCCTTCATCCGCTGCCGGCGACGACCGTCGCCGTGCGCGCCGACGTCAACGACGTACGACCACGTCTTGCCGCGCCTGAAGACCCTGCCGTTCATGCTCGCAGTAGACACCCACCCTGCGACAGCCACTCGACGATTTCTCGACCCTGTGGATAACCGGAACCTTATGCGTCGCGAATCCGCACCGGCTGCCCGTCCGCGCCACCACCGATCGTGAGGAGGCTTGACCCCGTGACCGCACTGGACCAGTACGCCAGCGTCCATTACCTCGTTGAGGACGTGCAGGCCGCCGTCGACTTCTACACCGGTCATCTCGGCTTCACGCTGAACACCATGTCGCTGCTCGGCCTCTCGCTTGCGATCGGCATCCTCATCGACGACGCGATCGTGGTGCGCGAGAACATCGTGCGCCACGTGGAGATGGGGAAGGACCACTACACCGCGGCGCGCGAGGGCACCGACGAGATCGGCCTCGCGGTCGCGGCGACGACCTTCTCGATCGTCGCGGTGTTCGTCCCCGTGGGCTTCATGTACGGCGTGGCGGGGCAGTGGTTCAAGCCGTTCGCGCTCACCATCGCCTGCGCCGTGCTCGTCTCGCTGCTCGTCTCCTTCT
>JAHWKT010000141.1 GCA_019347695.1 Actinomycetota bacterium
TCGCGTTGATCACCGCGACGAGGACGATGAAGACGAGCGAGATGACCAGCACCGGCAGGTTGATGAACTCCTTGAAGTAGTCACCGGCGAACGCGATCGCAGCGCGCTGGCCGACGTGATGCCCGAGGCCATCACCGCGAACGCCGCGAGGAACGCCGAACTCCCAACGGTCCATGGAGGCGCCGCCGGCGACAGACCTTGCCGGTGGCGACGGGGCGGTCAGCTGGCGACGCGGCGGCTGTCACGCGACGAGGTGGTCCGCGACCTGTCGACGGTGCTGGGACGCCGTGCCCCACAACGCGCTGCCGGACCTGGCGCGCTTGAGGTACAGATGGAGATCGTGCTCCCAGGTGAAGCCGATGCCGCCGTGCACCTGGATGGCTCCCTGCGCACAGCTGACCGCGGCGTCGGACGCCGACGCCTTGGCCTGGCTCGCGGCCAGCGCGGCGACATCGTCGTCGGCGGCTGTCGCCCACGCCGCGTGGTAGGTGTGACTGCGGGCGGACTCCAGCGCGACGAACATGTCGACCAACCGGTGGCTGACCGCCTGGTAGGTGCCGATCGGCTTGCCGAACTGCTCGCGGTCGCGTGCGTAGGCGACCGCCATGTCGAGACAGGCCTGCCCGACCCCCACCAGGTCGTGAGCGTACAGCACGGCGGCGGTCAGTGACGCCGGGCTTCGCACGTCGGCGGCGTCGATGACCTCGACGCCGACTCCGTCGACACCGATGTCCACCAGCGGGCGGGTCCGGTCCATCGTCGGCAGACCCGTCCGCGTGGTGGCGGTGGCGTCGAGCACCACCAGCACCTGCCGCCGGCCGTCGTCGGCGATGGCGACCAGGTGGGTGGCCGCACCGCCGTGCGGCACGTGGCGCAGGTCGCCGTGTGCCGCACCATCCTCGATGCGCAGCACGCCGTCTGCGGCCAGTACACCGATGGCGTCGCCGCCACTGAGCGTCGCGACCATGGCGTGATCGGGCGCGGCGGCGCGCAGAGCGGCCAGCGCGACGAGGTGTTCGACGTACGGCACCGGGGCGACCGCTCCGCCGAGCTCCTCGGCCACGACGCCCTCCTCGACGGCCCCGGGAAGATCGGTCACGCCCATGGCGACGAGCCGAGACCACAGGTCGGCGTCGAAGCCGGCGCCGTCGAACGCGATCGAGCGGACGTCCTCGCCGGTCGCATGGTCGCCGAGCAGGTCCGCCACCGCCTCGCGCAGCGCGTCCTGGGTGTCGGTGAACGCCGCTTGCATCGGTGGCTCCTATCGGCTGCGGGGAAGGCCGAGCACCCGCTCGGCGATGATGTTCTTGAGGATCTCGGTGGTGCCGGCCTCGATGGAGTGTCCGCGGCCCCGCAGGTAGGTCTGCGCCCAGCGCCCCTCGTCGACACCCGACTCACCCTCGAGCACCTGGCCGGCGGTGCCGAGCAGCTCCATCGCGTACTCGCCCATGGCCTGCTGGACCCGCTCCCACAGCAGCTTCGACATGGACCCCTCGGGGCCCGGCAGTCCGCGCTCCATCTTCGTGATCGCCCGCAGGTTGGTGAGCCGCAGCGCCTCGACATCGAGCTGGAAGCCGGCGATCCGCTCGCGCACGGCGGGATCGTCCGCGACACCGAGCTTGCCGATCAGATCGACGAGCCGGTCCAGGGTGATCCTGCTGCCGACCTGCAGGCTGGCGCCGAGGGTCCCCCGCTCGTGGAGCAGCGTGGTCATCGCGACCTGCCACCCCTGTCCCTCGTCGCCCAGCCGGTTGGCGACGGGGATCCGGACGTCGTCGAAGAAGATCTCATTGAACTCGGCCTGGCCGGTGATCTGCACGAGCGGTCGCACCGACACGCCCTCGGCCGCCATGTCGGCGAGCAGGTACGTGAACCCGGTGTACTTGGGCGCATCGGGATCGGAACGGGTGACCAGGATGCAGTAGTCGGCCAGGTGCCCGTAGCTGGTCCACACCTTCTGGCCGGTGACCACGTAGTCGTCACCGTCGCGGACCGCACGCATGCGCACGTTGAGGTCGGAGCCCGCGTCCGGCTCGCTGAAGCCCTGGCACCAGATCTCTTCGCCCGACAGCAGCGGCGGCAGATAGCGACGCTTGTGCTCCTCGGTGCCCCACGCCAGGATCGTCGGCCCTGCCATGTACATACCGATGATGTTGATCGGCTCGGGCGCGCGAGCGCGGGCGGCCTCCTCGTTGAAGATGACCTGCTGGACGAGTGTGCCGCCACGCCCCCCGTACTCGACCGGCCAGGTCAGCCCCGCCCAGCCGGAGTCATGCAGGGTCCGCTGCCACCAGCGCCGCAGCTCCTCGTCGCGGTCCGGGTCGCGCGGTCCCGGGTCCGACATGTCGAACCAGGCGTCTGTCAGCGTCTCGCGCAGCCACGCGCGCACCTCGGCGCGGAATGCGGCCTCCTGCTCGGTGTCGCGGAAGTCCATGCGTCTGCCTCTTGCCGTCCGCGGTCCATGAGCGAGGGTAGCCCGCGCGACGGTGATCAGCGGGAGGCACGCAGCATCAGCTGCTGGCCGCGACCGATCCGACGGCCCACCGGCGGCTCGTCGCGGCGCACACCGGAGCTGTAGAAGCCCAGCGCCAGCACCAGGCCGAACAGCGCGTGCGCCATGAACTCGACCGGCAGGTTGGGCGTCTGGAACTGGGGAAGCAGCGTCTGCGCGAGCACGAGGAAGTTGACGGCGAACAGCCCGATCCCATACACCGTGCCGGCCAGCGCCACGGTGCCATTGGTCCTGAACAGCGGCACGAGCAGCGCGAACACGACCCCGTAGGCGGCGGACAGCGCGAGGTGGATCGCCGCGCCGAGCGCAGGGTTGACATCCTGCGGCAGGGCGTCCGCGCCGAGGACGATCGAGGAGATCAAGCCGAGCGGCCGCACGGGCGCTTGTCCTTGCGAGGCGACGTACCACGCGTTGAGCGCGATGAACAGCACCCCGGCGACGATGCCGCCGATGACGCCGCGCACAAGCCGCGTGCGCCGTCCGTCGTGAAGCTGTGTCGTGGTCACGAGATTTCCCTGCGGTCCGTGGTGTCTAGGTGCGAGGCTTCCCACCGGTCCCACGCCGCGGTGGCACAAGGTCACAAATTTCCAGTACGGCCGGCGTCGTTGGACCGTCGCCGGCGCGCTCAGCGCAGCGTCAGGCGCTCGCGGCCGCCTGCCGGGGCGCGGGCGCCGTCTGTCCGCACGGTTGTTCGACAGCGCCACGGGTGCATACTTTCCGCATGACCAGCACGACCACCCACGTGGAGCCTCGGGTCCGACCACGGACGTCCGACGGCGACGGCAAGCGGTACGCACACATCATCCGCGCACCCAACGCCGACGCGGTGATCACCGAGGCGATGGTGACGGGCACACCCGTCGTGGCGCTGTGCGGCAAGAAGTGGGTGCCCAGTCGCGATCCGTCCCGGTATCCGGTCTGCCCGGTGTGCAAGGAGATCCGCGCCCAGATGGTCGGCTGACCGGTGCCGACATCGACGGGGGCGGCGCAGGATCGGGAGCGGTTGCTGGACGCCTACCGCCGAACGGTGGCGTGCGTCACATGAAGATCCGTCTGCGCAAGGTCCGGCCAGACGACGCGGCGGCGCTCGCCGGCGCCTGGCGCGATCAGGCCGCGACCTATGCGGCGCTCGACCCGCAGGCCTTCGGCCGGCCCGACGAGGACGGTCTGGGTGCATGGCTGACCGAGGGCCTCGCCGAACAGGCCGATCCCGATCACCGCCTCGTGCTCGTGGCCGACATCGACGGCGACGCGGTCGGTTTCGTCGTGGCGGCGGTCGTCCCACCGCACCCGACACCGCACCACCAGGCGCAGCGCGACCTGCGCGACACAACCGTGCGGATCGAAGCGCTCGTCGTCGCTCGCTGCTGGTGGCGCGAGGGCGTCGGCAGCCGGCTGGCGCAGGCAGCCGAGGACTGGGCGCGCAACCGTGGCGCGGTCACCATCACGGCGCAGGCGCACCCCGCCGGCCCGGCGACGGCCTTCCTCCAGGACCGAGGCTACGAGACCCGGGCCGTCGTCTACGGCAGGCGCCTGTGACCCCCACGCCGCCCTCATCGAGCACCCGACGCGCCGCCTGGGCGACGAGGCGTCGCGCCAGCCCGCGACCGCGCTGTTGCGTAGTGGTGACCACGGCCAGTTCGTGCCCGATGGCATCGTGCCGCTCGATGCCGACGCCCGCGGCGTAGTTGCCGGCACCGTCCCAGGCGACGGGCACCGGACCGTAGTTGAACGGATGCAGCCACACCGGCGGCCTGGCGTCGTGGTGCTCCCCCCACTCGCCCGCGTCCGGAAGCAGCCGGCGACCTGCGACACGCCGCGTCCAGCGGAACACGCCGCGGCCGAGGGTCACCTCGGGTCGTCCGGCCGCCGCCGCGACCGCCTGCCGCACAGCAGCCGCAGGTAACGGCCCGGCGACCGAGGCGACCGCCGCGCGACGGACCGGCGCGACCCACAGCAGCACGCTGCTGGGCGTCGCGACACCCGGCAGTGGCGCCACCGCGCCGTCCCAGCCCGGCGTCAGGCGTGCGGCGGAACCACGACCGTCCGGCGCATGGTGGGGGCCACGCGCCGAGCCACGCCCGCAGGTACGTGATGAGCAGGTCATCACCGCTGTGGTCGGAGGCCGGCATGCCAGGATCGTACGCGTGGCGGGGTGGCCGGCCGCGACGACGCGGTCATCAGTAGCACGCAGCGCGGCACCGGACAGGCCGACGGCATCTGTATGGACGACACCACACCGACGCCGTCGCAGCGAGAGCGGCGTGCACCACAGCGGCTGCTCTACACGGTGGACCAGCTACTGGGTCGATCGCCGATCTGGCTGCGTCGCCGCGCCGACAAGCTGCGGCTGGCCGGACACCTGGTGGGCAGCGTGGCGCTGTGCGCCCTCTCGGTCTGGTGGGTCGTTCCCCAGCACTGGTTCAGCGGCGCCGTGCTGATCGTCTTCGCACCGGGTCGCGGTGTGCACGTCGGAGATCTGCCCACCGTGGTGTTCCTCGGCCTGGCGGTGCGGTCGGTGCGGTCGGCCCGCCGCCTGCTGCGCGAGGCATAGCCGGCCTGGACTACAGACGACGCCGCGCGGTGTAACACTCGGTGTGAGCCTGCCCCGACGATAGAGTGGCGTACTAGAACTAGTAGATGCCATGCTGCTACGGCAAGATGTTACTAGTCTTGCGAATGTGGGGACGCCATGGCGGGACGAGAGATGCAGGACCTCGATCGCCGATCGAGCGCGTCACCCCGGCTGCCGTCACGCCACGACGCCGAGCCCTGGCTGTTTCCGTTCGACCGGACGCGCCACGAGCGCGCTCGCGGCCTGCTCGGCGTCGACACTGCCGCGGACCACATCCGGCCGTCGGTGACCGCGGACCTTATCGACGACGCGACCCGCGAGTACGAGCGGGCGTGTGGGCCTGACGGGCAGCAGCCGTCGCCCGAGACCGCCACCTGGCCATCTGCGCTGCACGCCTTGCAGCGGCTCGCCGATGTCGAGGAGCGTCATGTGGCGCTGCTCTGTGGCGAGTCCGGTCACGACACGCTCGCACTCGCCGAGCTGGCGGTCGCGCACCGGCGTCAGCTCGCGCGATGCGACGGCGCACGCCACCGCCCGCTGCTCGGCCTCTCGCTGGTGCTGCTCACCCACGAGCTGCACGCTTCCGGGCGCTTCGCCGATGCCATCGGCACAGGGCAGGAGGCGATCGACATCCTCGGCCGGGAGCCTGCGGTCGGCGTCGATCGCGACGTTCGACCGGCCCTCGTGCTCGCGCTCGACGCCTCGGTCGTGACCTGTCTGGCGAACGGGCGCCGTGTGGACGCGCTCGAGGACCTGATCCGCGCCACGGACCTGCTCGACGACCTCGCGCACGAGCGTGCAGCCTTCGCACCGGACCTCGACCATCATCTGTGGACGCTGTCGAACGCGGTCTCGAGCCTGGGCCTCGACAGCGGTCGGGCGACGGCCGCACCCGGTGCCGAGACCTCCGACGATCGGTCTCCCGCCGACGCGACCGTGGTGCGCACCGCCACCACGTCGACCACCCGAACGTTCGCCGACGAGTTGTATGACGACGCGCTGCACCTCGTGGCGTCGGACGGCGATGGCCCCGCGGCCGCCGCGGCGATAGGCGCGTCGGTCAACGCGTACCGCGGGATGCTGGGCGCCGTGCCTGCCCATCGGTGGCATCGGGCGCTGCGGTGCCTGGCCCGCTCCCTGTGGCGCCACGCGGTGATCCTCAACGAGATGCTCGACCGCCCACGGGACGCGATGGGACCAGGACGCGAGTCGTTGACGCTCGCGCGCGACATCCTCCGTGCGACCGAGCGCGCCGACGGCCTCGACGACGTGATCGCCGAGCTCGGGGTGACGTGGTACGACCTGAGCCACATCGCGTTGGCGGCCGGCCTCATCGGCGAGCACGATCAACTCGCCGAGGAGGCCACACGGATCACCGTGCACAGCGTCGGCCACCGGGCGATGCGGGCACTGGGCGCCGCGTTGCACAGCCGCGCCGCGGAGGCGTGCGAGACCACGGCGGCGCTGGCGACCCGTGGCCGCAGCATGCGGGCCACGGTCTCAGCCGGACTGCATACGAGCGGCCGCGCGGTGACGATCCGCCGCGACGTGCTGGACGATCGCGACGACGCCACGCGGCGCTGGGAGCTGGCCAACTCCCTGCTCGCGCACGGGCACCTGCTGTGCCTCGACGGCGCGGCGCAGCGCGGCGCACAGGCGATGGCCGAGGCGTACGCGACGGTACGTCCACTCCCCGGCCGGCAGGCGCAGGCGATGCGCGAGGCCGCGCGCGGCGCGCTGCTCGCGGCCCGCGCGGCCCATCCCGGCATCGTGGCGGCCGAGCACTGGCCGCGGTAGCCGTCCCCACCGCCGCGACCTGCGCTACCATTCGCTCGGTCCGAACCACCACGTGAGACCGGGGAACGTACGCATGACCGAGTCGGCGCTGCCGTACACGATGCCGGTCGGGACGCAGTCCGCCGACGTGCGGCTGCAGTTCCTCCGCCGGGTGTACGCCCATCTCGGCGGCGCGGTCGCCGCGTTCGTGCTGCTGGAGATGTTCCTGTTCTCCAGCGGACTCGCGATGGCGATCGCCGAGCTCGTGTTCGGCACGAGCTGGCTGCTGATCCTGGGCGGCTTCGTGCTGATCTCCTGGCTGTCATCCAGCGTGGCGCACCGTGCGACGACGCCGGCAGCCCAGTACGGCGCGTACGCGGCGCTGATCGTCGCCGAGGCGCTGCTGTTCGCACCGATGCTGGTGATCGCGTCGCTGCAGGCCCCAGGCGTGATCTCGCAGGCCGCGATGCTCTCGGTCGTCGCGTTCGCGGGCCTGACGCTGGTCGCCCTGACGTCCGGGCGGGACTTCTCGGTGCTCGGCGCGCTGCTCAAGTGGGGCGGCATCGTCGCCCTGGTCCTGATCGTCGCGGCGGTGCTGTTCGGGCTCGGGCTGGGCACCTGGTTCAGCGTGGCGATGATCGCGTATGCCGGCGGCGCGATCCTGTACGACACGAGCAGGGTTCTTCGCACGTACCCGGCGGACCGCGAGGTGGCGGCCTCGATGCAGCTGTTCGCCAGCCTCGCGCTGCTGTTCTGGTACGTCCTGCGGCTGCTGTCCCGCAACTAGCGAGACTGCTCCGGTGCGGGGCCGTGGTAGCGGTACTCGTGGTGGAACGCGAACCCCGCCCGCGTGTACAGCGTGCGCGCGGCCACGTTGCTGTGCTCCATCTGCAGGTAGGCGTAGCGGGCGCCACCGGCGCGCGCGAGGTCCAGCCCTGCGACCAGCAGGTGGGTCGCCAGACCCCGCCGGCGGTGCGCGGCACTGACCTCGACGGCGGTGATGCCGACCCAGTCGCCGTCGACCGCGATCCGACAGATCCCGACGGTCGTGCCATCCTCGACGACCGACAGGAACTGTGGGTGGCGTCCGGCACACAGGACGTCCGGGGCGACGTCGGGCAGGGCGCCGCCGCGGTAGCGGTAGGTGGCGAGCCACTGTGGGTCGGGCGCGTCGGCGAGGGTGACCGGCGGCAGGTCCCTGGGGCGGCGGACCGTCGCGAGCACGGCCGCGATGTCGGCGGTCAGCGTCGCCGCGCCCCAGTGGTCGGTCCACCCGCGGTCGACCAGCTGCTCCCGCAGGCGCGTCCGCGCCGGCAGCGGCACCTGGACCATGGGCGACAGCTTGTCACGCGCGTACCACTTCGTGACACGCTCGAGCATGGCGTCCAGGCCGCGCCGCGGCTCGTGGAACGGCACGGCCGAGTTCGCCCGCCACGTCCAGCCACCGCCGGCGCGCAGGAGCCAGCCGCCGACCCACCCGGTGCGGGTGCCCGGCCACCCCCGCGCCGCGAGGCGCTGTAGGTCCAGGGCGCTGATCGGCGCCGCGCCGCCGTCGAGCTCGCCTGTCACACCACCTCGTGCCACCCAGCCAGCCTGCCCCGTGTGGAGCCCAGTCACCGAGTGTCGACGACCACCGCGGCCGTGTAGCCCACTCGCCGATGGCAGTGAGTTGACTCCACGCACGCGACAGACGGGGTGGCGTCGCTGACGAGCTAGGCTGGGCGCACAGGCAGCGACCCGGCCATCACCGGCGAGCCTTCCGGAAGAACGGGCGCGCGTGCGCCTCAGTAGAACCGGACGGGACCGGCCCGTCATCGCCGGCAACGAGCGGGCTCCCCCGGGAGCCAAGCGAGGTGGTACCGCGGGCACGGATCCGGCACACGGATCGCGCGTTCGTCCTCGCACACGAGGCGGACAGACCGTGTGCAAGGAGAGCGAACCCGCGATGGCGTATCCCAAGGACGACCCCACCCGTCAGGTCTCGGCGGCGGCCAGCTATCCCGAGATCGAACGTCGCATCCTGGCGCACTGGGACGCCGACGACACCTTCGTCGCCTCCGTCGAGCGACGTTCGGCCGGCGCCGACGGCAGCAACGAGTACGTCTTCTACGACGGTCCACCGTTCGCCAACGGCCTGCCGCACTACGGGCACCTGCTGACGGGCTACGTCAAGGACCTGGTGCCGCGCTATCACACCATGCGCGGCCGCCGGGTCGAGCGCCGCTTCGGCTGGGACTGCCACGGGCTGCCGGCCGAGGTCAAGGCCGAGAAGGACCTGGGCATCAACACCAAGGCCGAGGTGCTCGAGCTCGGCATCTCGACGTTCAACGACGTGTGCCGCACGTCGGTCCTGCAGTACACCCGCGACTGGGAGGCGTACGTCACGCGCCAGGCCCGCTGGGTCGACTTCGACAACGACTACAAGACGCTCGACCTGGACT
>JAHWKT010000142.1 GCA_019347695.1 Actinomycetota bacterium
GGCCGCGGCGCAGAAGGTTGAAGGACGGTGAGCTGCTGACCGAGCAGGGCCAGCCTGGCGATGAGCTGTACCTGGTGCTCGACGGCATGCTGACCGTCGAGGTCGACGGGAAGGCCGTCGCCGAGGTCGGCCCTGGCGCCATCCTCGGCGAACGCGCCGTGCTCGAGGGTAGTACCCGCACGTCCACGCTGCGCGCGACCACGCCGGCACGGGTCGCGGTGGCCACGGCAGACCAGCTCGACCGCGACGCCCTGATCGAGCTGGCACAGGGTCACCGCCGTGAGGAGGCCGACGCGTAACGGTGTCCGGCGGACGAGCCGCGCGCCTGCACACACGCCGGACCACCTGGGTGCACGATCGTGACGAGCGCTCGACGAACCTGACCGTGACGGCGAGCGCACCGTCCACTAGGTTGCGACACACGCAACCCCATGGGAGATTCGATCATGGCACATCCAGACGAGGAGCTGGCCTGGCGCGCCTACGAGGCGTTCGGCAAGGGCGACATGCAGACGATGGACGAGCTGATGGCGGACGATGTCCGCTGGTACGTCTCGGGTGACAGCGCGATCTCGGGCGCCTACGAGGGCAAGCAGGCGGTGTTCGGCTTCTTCCAGCAACTCGGCGAAGGCAGCGGCGGGACATTCTCGCTCGACGTCCACGACATCGTCGCCAACGACAACCACACCGTCGCGCTCGTGAAGACGCAGGGCGAACGCGGCGGGCGCCAGATCGACGACAACGCGGTGCACGTCATGCACATCGAGGACGGCAAGGTCGCGTCGTTCTGGTCCTTCGCCTGGGATCAGCAGGCGCAAAAGGCGTTCTGGGGCTGAGCGGTCCCGCCGAGGGCCGGGCCGACGCCTTGTGCTCGTCGGGCGGAAGGCCCCGTGCTCGACGTGGTGCTGGCACCCGTGAGGAGACACATGGTGCCGTAACGGGTTCGTCACGGACGCGCTGGCACGCTAATCCCAGTCGTCACAAGGGCGAGCCATGCGCGTCACATCATCCGTCACGTCGGTGTCCTGGATCCCGTCAGAGGCGATCAGCGGGACGATGAAGCTGCCGTTCGCGATCGGCGTGACCCATTGGGACCCACCACCGCCCGACGAGATCGAAGACCTGCAGGCGCTGCGGGCCGCGGACCGGTTCCGCTTCGCCAACGAGCTGCGCGCGTGGATCGACGTCGACGACGGGGGCAGGATCACCGACGCCGGGTACGCGGGCGGCGGGCACGTCGGCTCGACCACGATCCGCATGGGCGGTCTGTCGCGAACGGTCGACGCCGTGGCCTTCCCCGAGCTGCAGCACGAGCCCGAGCACGGCGACTGCTGGGTCCGGTTCACCCAGACGGTCGGCGGCCGCACCGGCGCACCGATGCCGCGCAAGGTCAACCGCCCACCGTTCCTGCAGATCACCGCGCCGACTGTCTGGACGACGCTGGCGCTGACGCTGCACGCCGACGGCACCGCCCAGCGGGAGGTGGTCGGCGCGAGCCCCTTCCCGCGGCACTGGATCTACGACGACGAGGGCCGGCTCGTGCAGAAATCCGGGATCACCGACTTCAAGTCCTGGTCGGGAGACAACTTCGGCGACTGGTCGCCGTGGGGCGACCGCGACCAGGAGGCGATCATCGCCGACGTCGAGTCCGCCCTCGACGTCAGCTGTCGACGATCCTGATGCGCGCCGGCACGAAGCCCAAGATCCGCAAGCTCGACAAGGACGCGCTGCTCACCGAACAGGGTCAGCCCGGCGACGAGCTGTACCTGTTGCTCGACGGCATGCTGACCGTCGAGGTCGACGGGAAGGCCGTGGCCGAGGTCGGCCCCGGCGCGATCCTGGGCGAGCGCGCCGTGCTCGAGGGCGGAACCCGTACCTCGACGCTGCGCGCGGACACCCCGTGCCGGGTCGCGGTCGCGCGCGCCGACCAGCTCGATCGTGACGCGCTCGTCGAGCTGTCCAAGGGGCACCGCCGTGAGGAGCAGGCGGCACCCGACGCGACGACGGGATGAGACTGCACATCTGCGGCGCCCGGGGGTCGACGCCGGCTCCCGGGCAGTCGTTCGTGCGCCACGGCGGGCACACCTCGTGCGTGGCGCTCGCGCATGACGGCGCGGACGTCTCGCTGCTGCTCGACGCCGGCACCGGCATCCGCAACGTGTCGGCGCTGCTCGGCGGCCATCCCTTCGTCGGTGCGATCCTGCTGGGGCACCTGCACTGGGACCACACGCAGGGTCTTCCGTTCTTCCGCGCCGGCGATCGTCCCGACGCGCAGGTCGAGCTGTATCTGCCCGCGCAGGACGGCGACGCCGAGGCGACGCTGGCACGCGGCTTCTCACCGCCGCACTTCCCCATCGCACCCGGGGGCCTGCGCGGACAGTGGCGCTTCCACGGGCTGACCGAGGGCAAGCACCGCATCGCCGACTTCGACGTCCTCGCCCGTGAGATCCCGCACAAGGGGGGGCGGACGTTCGGCTACCGGATCAGTGACGGTACCGCGACGATCGCGTACCTGTCCGACCACCATCCCGCGTCCCTTGGGCCGGGACCCGACGGCTACGGCCCGTACCACGACACCGCACGCGAGCTGGCCGACGACGCAGACGTCCTGCTGCACGACGCCCAGTACGTGGCGGCGGAGTGGGACGAGCGACAGGCGTTCGGGCACTCGACGGTCGACTACGCCGTGGGGCTGGCCGAGGCCGCCGGTGTCGGACGCCTGGTGCTGTTCCACCACGACCCCGCCCGCACCGACGATGAGATGGTCGTGCTGACACACCGGGCCCGCGCCGACGCGACGGTCGACGTGGTCGCCGCAGCCGAAGGCGACGAACTCGTCCTGCCGACCGGTGATGGCTGACGATCGCCTGCACGCCTACGTGCCCCGCCTGCTGCTGCAGCGGCAGGCGGACGGCCCGCAGCACTGGCAGGCCGAGGGCACGCTGGTGTTCGCTGACGTCTCGGGGTTCACCCGGCTGACCGAGAAGCTCTCGCAGCACGGCAAGGTGGGCGCCGAGGAGATCGTCCGCACGATCTCCGACGTGTTCACCGTACTTCTGACGGCCACCGCCGACGGCGGCGACGTACTCAAGTTCAGCGGCGACGCGTTGCTGCTGTTCTACGACGGCCACAACCACGCGCAACGCGCCTGCCACGCCGCATTGACGATGCAGCGGGTGCTGCGGGCCGTCGGAGGCATCGACAGTCAAGGGCGCGGCCTTCGGACGTGACCGCGGCGGGATGCGCCGCCTCCGGACGCTGCCGTCGTTGCCACCGATCGACACGACAGCACTCCCTAGTGCCGATGCTGGCGATCCGTCGCGCTACATCGCGCCCCCGCTGCGCGGCCGCCTCCGCTGCGGCGATCTTGAGCACGAGCACCGGCGGGCGTCGGTCGGCTTCGCCCACTTCGGTGGCATCGACGAGCTGCTCGACGAGGAGGGCGCCGGAGAAACGTTCGCTCGCGTCCAGCACCTCACGACGACCGCGATGACCGCGCTCGCCGAGTATCGGGTGCTGTTGACCGCAACCGACGTGGCGTGCGGTGGCGGCACACTGATGCTGACGGCCGGCGCGCCTGACGCCACCGGCGACGACGCGGCGAGGATGCTGCGCGTCGCGCGCCGCATCATCGACGCCGACTGCGGTCTGCCCGTGCGCATCGGCGTCAATGCCGGCAACGTGTTCGTCGGGTCGGTTGGCGCCCCGCTGCGGCGCACCTACTCGACGATGGGCGCCGCGACCAACCTCGCCGCGAGGGTCATGGGCAAGGCTCCGTGGGACGGGGTGCTCGCCACCACTGCGGTGCTCGACGACGTCGGCGAGCGGTTCGTGGTCACGCCGGTCGAGCCGTTCACCGTCAGGGGGCGCGACCAGCCGGTGTCCGCCGGGCTCGTCGAGGCGACGGTCAGGGCGGCCACGGCTGCGGCGGACCGCTCGGTGCCCTTCACCGGCCGCGAAGACGAGCTCGCGGTACTCGAGGCTGCGGTGGCGGACGTCCGCGCCGGCCACGGTCGGGTGGTCGAGATCATCGGCGAGCCCGGTGTCGGCAAGTCACGCCTGGTCGCCGAGGTCCGCGCACAGGCGGAGGACCTGCCGTGGATCGGCAGCTCCTGCGATCCGTATGAGGCGACCTCGCCGTACCACACCAGCAGCGCGCTGCTGCGCCGGATCCTGCGGATCCCGATCGGCGCCGCCCCGGCCGACGCAGGGGCCGTTCTCGCCGACATCGTCGCGGCGGACGCAGCGGAGCTGACGCCGTGGGTGCCGTTGCTCGCAGTGGCCGCCAGGGCCGACGTGGCGTCCACGCCGGAGTCCGCCGACGTCGCGCCCCGCTACCGGCGCGGGCGCATCCATCAGGCGGTCGGCGACCTGTTGTCGACGCTCGCCACGGAGCCGGCGGTCGTCGTGCTGGAGGACGCCCAGCACATGGACGATGCGTCGGCCGAGCTGATCGCCGCGCTGCTCGCGCGCCTGCTGCCCGGGCATCCCTGGTTGGTCGTCATCACGCGGACCGCCGACGACACCGGACTCCACGCGGGTCGTGGGTACGACGCCACCAGGCTGCCCCTGGCGCCGCTGGACACGACGACCGCCGCCGACCTGGCCGGGCGGCTGGCCGAGCACACGCCGGTGCCGGTCCACCGACTCGCCGAGCTCGTGGAGCGCGCCGCCGGCAACCTGTTGTTCCTCGCCGCGCTGGTGACGGCGCAGGCCGACGGACGCGACGAGCTGCCACGGTCGATCGAGGCGATCATCGCCGCACGCATCGACGAGCTGGACCCCGACGATCGGCGCACGCTGCGCTACCTGTCGGTCCTCGGCGAACGGTTCGACGCGGCGCTGCTCGACGCCACACTCCGGGACCGGGGGATCACCAGCGACCAGCTCGATCGCTGGTGGCGGCTGTCGGAGTTCATCACCGTCGACGACGGCGGATTCGTGTTCCGCAACGCCCTGGTGCGCGAGGTCGCCTACGAGGGCCTGGCGTTCCGGCGGCGCCGAGACCTCCATGCACTGGTCGCCGACGCCATCGCGTCCTCGACCGAGCTGCCGGCGTCACAACTGCCGGTCCACCTGCTGCGCGCGGAGCGCTGGAACCAGGCGTGGACCGCGACGCGCGGCGCCGCGATCCGTGCCCGCGACAGTGGCGCGAACGCCGTCGCCGGCGAGCTGTACGAGATGGCGCTGCGGGCAGCGAGACGACTGGCGCTGACCGGCGGCGAGATCGCGGCCACGGCGATCGACGCCGGTGAGGTGTGGGAGCGAGCGGGTCTGTGGGCACGCGCGCTGGACGCGTACTCGGTCGCGGCCGCGGCGACCGACCAGCCTCAGCAGCGGCTGGACATCCTGCTGCGTCGCGCCCGCGTGCACGAGGGAGCCGGCAGGTACCCGCAGGCGCTGCGGCTCTACCGTCGCGTGCTGACATGCGCCGAGGCTTTCGGCGATGCCACGGCGCACGCGCGATGTCTCGCCCGCGCGCGCGCCGGCTACGCCTCCGCGCGTCTCGGCCAGGGCCGCGCGGCGGACACCGTCGTCCACGCCCGGGATGCTGTCGACGACGCCGAACGGGCCGGTGACGACCACACGCTGGCACAGGCGTACCACCTGCTCGACCGGGCGCACTCGGCGCTCGGTGACCACGACACCGCCGCTCGGTACCGTGACCTCGCCCTTCCGGTGTTCGCCGCGCTCGGCGACCTAGCCGCACAGGGCACCGTGCTGCACGACCTCGGCGATGACGCGCTCCGGGCCGGCCGGCTCGACGAGGCGCTGTGGCTGTACGAGCGCAGCCACGAGGTCAGGTCACGCGCGGGTGATGTCGTCCGGACGGCGGCATCGGACAACGCGATCGGAGCGGTGCTGCTACGACTTGGAGAGGTGGACGCGGCCCACGCCCGCTTCACGGCTGCACTGCGAGCGTGGCGGGGTGCGCGGTCGCCGCGGGGGATCGCGGAGGCGACACGCAATCTCGGGATCGTCGAGCTACGACGAGGCCGGGACGCCCATGCCGTCGAGTTGCTGGAGGAAGCCGACGCGGTTGCGGTGCAGGTCGGCGCCGAGGCGCTCCACGACGAGATCCTCGTGCCCCTCGCCGAGTCTCTGGCGCGGTCGGGCCGGTACGTCGAAGCGTGGGAGGTCGCCACGAGGGCGCTGGCGGTCGCTGACCCGCGGACCGTTGGCGCGGCCAGGCGCCTGCGCGGCACGGCGCTGCTGCGCACCGGCGGCGTGACGCGGGCACGCGACGAGCTGACGATGGCGACCGCCGCGGCGGCGGCTGCGGGCGACGACGATGGCGAGGCGGCGGCCCGACGCCTCCTCGACGAGCTCGTGTGATCCGTCGGAGTAGGCAGTCCCTCCGGGCGATGCGTCCCGGTCAGCCCTCGGGAGCTTCCGTCGGCGCCGGGAGGTCGGATGGGGCGATCGGCAGCTCGGACGCCGAGCCCTCGTCCGCGGGCACGACGGCCACGCTGGCCGCGTCCCAGCGACCGAACTGCTCGTCGACCTCGATGGACAGCGATGACACGAACTCGGTGATGTAGTCGTTGAACGCCTGGCCTCCCGAGGCGGCCTCGAGCTCCGTTCGGATCTGCGACTCGACGTCGGCGAAGTCCGCCGCCGGCACCGTATCGGTGACCTCGATGACGTGGAAGCCGAAGTCGGTCTCGACCGGGCCGACGATCTCACCCTCCTCGGCGCCGAAGGCGGCCTCCTCGAACGCCGGGACGGTCGCCCCTCTCGGCACCTCTCCCAACGCACCGCCGTTCTCCGCCGACCCGGGGTCGATCGAGACATCCTGAGCGACCTCGCCGAAGTCCTCGCCGGACTCGATCCGCTCGATCGCGGCCTCGGCCTCCGCCTTGGTCTCGGTGAGGATGTGGCGGATCTCGAGCTTCTCTCCGAACTGGCCCTGCGCGTCCTCGTCGAACGCCGCCCGGACGTCGTCGTCGGAGACGTCCTCGGCGAGCTGGGCGGTGATCTTGCTCTGGATCACCTGGTCGCGCAGGTTCTCCTCCAGCTCGGTGTCACTGATGTTCGCCTCGTCGATGACCTGCTGCAGCTCCTCCTGACCGCCTGCCTGCTGCACGAGCTCTTCGCGCTGCTCGGCGATCTCCTCGTCGGTGACCTCGATGTCGCGGTCCTCGGCGGCCATCCGGAGGATCTCGGTGCGGATGAGGTTGGTCAGCACGCCCGCCTTGAGGTTCTCCTCGACCGCGCCCGACTCGTCGGCGGCCATCTCGCTCGCCGCGTCGGAGCCCGCTGCCCGGCGCTCGAACGCGTCGTCGAGATCAGCGACCGTGATCTCGGTGTCGCCGATCGTCGCGGCGACCTCCGACGAGGGGGAGGCGGCACCGCTGCAGGCGGCGAGCAGGAGCGCGAGTACCACGACGCTCAGCGACGCAACGAACAAACGCGGACGGTTGGTACGCACGGTGAATGACCGGCCTTTGCTGGGGGGCGGGTGAAGGTCCGACGAGTGTAGTGACCGTCGTCCCAGCTCGCCGTCGGCCGTGGGCTCGTGGTAGTGCAAGGCCCCCGACGGCGTCCGGGTTCCGCACCGATGACCGCCCTGCGCCCGATCCGTCGCGTGTGCGTCACCGCAGCGGGGATGATCCCTGCCGACCATCATGGCCCCGGACCGCCGAACGAGGACAACCGCATGTCGGGCATCACCGATCAGATCGCCGATTCCTTCGTGCAGCAGCTGGCGCGCGGCGCTCTGCAGGGCGCGGGACCGCTGGCACCGGCGCGCGATGTCGCCGAGGAGGCGCTGGCCACGCACCTCGACCCCGAGACGGCGATCGACGAGGTGGTTCGGGACCACACGCGGCTCGCGGCGGCCAACGGGTTCCTCACCGGGCTCGGCGGGTTCGTCGTGCTGCCCATCGCGGTTCCCGCCAACGTGCTCGGCTTCTACACGCTGGCGGCGCGGATGGTCGCCGCGATCGCCCACATCCGCGGACACGACATCGATCAGCCCGAGTCGCGCGTCGCGGTGCTCGCGGCGTTGACCGGCGACGACGTCGGCAAGCTGCTGGGCAAGGCCGGCGTGATCCTGCCAGCCGGCGGCCTGACCACGGCATTCGTGCGCCGGATGGCGCCGTCGACGACCACGATGGTCAACAAGGCCATCGGCTTTCGACTGCTCGTCGGCACCGGCCAACGCGCGCTCGTCAAGCTGGGCCGGGCGATCCCGCTCGCGGGAGGCGTGATCGGCGGGGCGGTCGACGTCACGCTCATCCGCTCGATCGCCCGCCACGCCCGCAACGTGTTCCCCACCGCCGCGCACGACCCCATCACCGTCGTGGCGTCACCGCACGGCCAGGCGCCCGACGCTGCGCCGATCGAGCCTGCACCCGGCAGCGACCAGTCCGGCGGTGACGCCGCGACCTGACCGGTCGAGCGGGCGCAGGGCCCTCATCAGACCTCTCGACGTGCGCGCACCCTGGGTACGCTCATCGCGACCCGATCGGCTGACACGAGCGGGAGGCCGGGACCGATGGTGGCTGACGTGTCCGATAGCGAAGCGATGGCTACCGAATCGCCCGCCGCCGCGACATCGGAGGACACGCCGGTCGCGGGCCTTGCGGTCCTCGCCGGAGAGGTCAGGGCGCTGCGCAGCGAGTTCGAGCGGTTCTATCCACTCGCCACACAGGCACTCGCCAGGAATGAGGCGCACCGCACACTCGCCGAGCGTCTCGACAGCGCGGAACGGCGTCTCGAGGGACGGGCGGTCCAACCGATCGCGTTGGCACTGGCCCAGCTGCTCCGTGACGTTCGCCGCTTCGACCGACAAGACCCCGATCGTGCCCTCGAGCACCTGGCCCACGTCGAGGACGAGCTCGCGGCGATCCTCACACGGCACGGGTTGCGCGAGTTCGGCGAGGCTGGCGATGTGTTCGATCAACAGGCACACCGGCCCCTCCGTGGCCACGTCGGTGACGACGGCCAGGGTGTGGTCAGCGAGGTTCATGCGCGAGGGTTGGCATTCGGCGACGACATCGTGGTCAAGGCGGACGTCGCCGTCCTTCCGCCGGACCAACGGCAGGAGGTGGGCTGATGAACGCTGACGGTCTGGTCGTCGGCATTGATCTCGGCACGACGAACTCCGTCGTCGCCTACGTCAACGAGGCCGGTGAGGCCCAGACGATCGCGGGCGACGAAGGCACCCGTGTGGTCCCATCCGCCGTGTACTTCCCGCGGTCGGGCGACCCGATCGTCGGTCAGCTCGCACGCGAACGCGACGTCATCGAACCCGGCCGCGT
>JAHWKT010000143.1 GCA_019347695.1 Actinomycetota bacterium
CACTCGATGTCGCCGTTCTCGACCCAGCCCTCGTGCAGCGGGTACTCCTGGTGGCTGCAGGTGTCGTGCACGGCGTGCACCGTCTGCTCGTCGATTCGCACCAGACAGAGCGGCTCGTCGAGCTGTACGAAGCGCGCCGTGCCGACGGCGAGCTCGTCCAGCGTGCAGACCTTGGTGTATGCCATTGGTCAGCGCCTGCGCTCGTCCATCAGGGTGGTCGGACCGATCAGGATCTCCTGCTCGATCTCGGCCATGACCGTGTCGGTGACGCCGGGCAGGTCGACCCGGCGGAGCACCTCGGCGAAGAATCCGAAGACCAGCAGACGCGCGGCCTCCTCGCGCGGGATTCCGCGGGACTCCAGGTAGAACAGCTGCGACTCGTCGACCTGGCCGACCGAGGAGTGGTGCCCGCACGACACGACGTCGGAGGTGAGGATCTCCAGGAACGGCACGGAGTCGGCCTTCGCGCCCTGAGTGAGTATCAAGTTCCGATTGGTCTCGTCCGACGACGTCGCCTTGGCGTGCGGCTCGATGCGGATGTTGCCGAACCACGTCGCGCGTGACCGCCCCTGCAACGCACCCTTGTAGACCGACTCGCTGGTGGTCTTCGATGCGTTGTGGTGGATCAGCGAGCGGTGCTCGATCCGCTGTTCGTCGGAACCGAAGTAGACGCCGTAGAGCTCGGCCTGCCCACCGGGGTGGTCCAGCCCAGCGTCGGGCCGCAGGTAGACGGTTCGCCCGCCCAGCGTCGCCTCGAGGTGGCGGATCCGGGCGTCGCGTCCGATGGTCGTGCGGTGCGTCGCCACATGGTCGACACGGTCGCCCCAGTCCTGCGTGCTCACCAGACCAACGTCTGCGCTGTCCCCCGCGACCACCTCGATGGTCTCCACAACGGTGGTGTCGGCGTCGCCGACGTGGTCGATGTAGACGTTCGCCTTGGCGAACCGGTCGACCACGACGAGGATCCGCGGCAGCACCGTGCCCGGCCGGCTGACCGACACGGTCACCGCCAGCGGCTGGTCGAGCACGGCCTCTGGGGGCACGTAGACGAACAGCCCGGGACCGAATGCTGCCAGGTTGGCGGCGTCGTGCTTGGTGACGGCCCCGACGACGCTGCCCAGGTGCGCACGCACGATCGTCTCGTGCGTCGCAGCGGCCGTCGACAGGTCGCTGACGACGACGCCGGCCTCGACAGCGCTCGTCGACAGTGTCGGCTCGGACAGCACCCCGTCGACGAGACGGACGCTGGCGGCGACGTCGTCGCCGAGCGCCGGTACGATGCCGCGCTCGACCGTGGCCCAGCCCGCGTCGGCGTCGGGCACGTCGAGCACCGGGCGATCCAGATCGAAGCGACCCGGGTCGGTGTAGCGCCACGCCTCGTCGCGCCGGCTGGGCCATGTCAGGTCGCTGAACGCCTTGAACGCCTCCTGCCGACGGTCACGCAGCCACGCCGGCTCCCCCCGCCGCTCGGCGAGCGCAACGACATCCTGCTCCGTCAGTTCCGTAACCTTCATTTCCTTCTCTCTATGAGGTCGCTCTCGACCGGCAGCTCTCGTCTCGTGGCCGGCTCGGCGGTGGTGCCAGTTAGGGAGCGTCACGTCACTGCGCCGGAACCCTTGGAGGGCGGGCGGGTGAGCGGGGTGGAGGCGCAGTGACGTGACGCGACGTGCCGGTTACCCCACGGAGCCGGCCATGTTCAACGAGATCAGTCGGTTGAGCTCGACCGAGTACTCCATGGGCAGCTCCTTTGCGATGGGCTCCACGAAGCCGCGCACGATCATGGCCTGCGCCTCGGCCTCGTCGATGCCGCGCTGCATCAGGTAGAACAGCTGCTCCTCGCCGACCTTGGAGACGCTCGCCTCGTGGGCGATCGTCGCGTCCTCCTCCCGGATGTTCATGTAGGGGTAGGTGTCGGAGCGCGACGTCTCGTCGAGCAGCAGCGCGTCGCAGATCGTCGAGTTCTTGACGCGGTGTGCGCCCTCGGCGATCTCGACCTGCCCGCGGTAGCTGGTGCGGCCGTGTCCCTGCGACACCGACTTGCTCAGGATCGTCGAGGTGGTGTCGGACGCGTGGTGGTGCATCTTCGCACCAGCGTCCTGATGCTGCCCGTCGCCGGCGAACGCCACTGACAGTACTTCTCCGTGCGCACCGCGACCCATAAGGAATACACTAGGATACTTCATAGTTAGCTTAGAACCGATGTTGCCATCGATCCATTCCACCGTTGCATCTTCGTATGCGGCTGCACGCTTCGTAACCAAATTATATACGTTATTAGACCAGTTCTGAATAGTTGTGTAGCGCAATCGTGCGCCAGGCTTGGCGATCAATTCCACTACGGCCGAATGCAACGAATCGGACGAGTAGATCGGCGCTGTGCAGCCTTCGACGTAGTGGACGTAGCTGCCGGGCTCGGCGATGATCAGCGTGCGCTCGAACTGGCCCATGTTCTGCTGGTTGATGCGGAAGTAGGCCTGCAGCGGGATGTCGACCTTGACGCCCTCGGGCACGATGATGAACGAACCGCCCGACCACACCGCAGTGTTGAGCGCGGCGAACTTGTTGTCGTTGGGCGGGATGATCTTCGCGAAGTGCTCGCGGAAGACGTCCTCGTGCTCACGCAGGCCGGTGTCGGTGTCGACGAAGATGACCCCCTGCTCCTCGAGGTCCTCACGCACCTTGTGGTAGACGACCTCGGAGTTGTGCACGACGACGCCCTCGGCGACGAAGTTGTGCGGACCGTCGATCTCGATGTCGTACACCGGGGTGACGTCGGCCTCGACGATCGACGTGACCTTCGCAAACCCGAGGTGGTCGGTCACGTGGCTCCGGAACTCGACGCCGTTCGCGCTGCGATCGGAGTGGCGGTACGCCCGACCGCCCAGCCGCTGGGCCCGACGCGGGTTGCGGACGTCGAGTCGCTCGACATCGCCACCGATGCCGCACCGGTGCCCCACGATCGTCCGGTCAGCGTCATGCGGGTGGACGGACTCGAAGCGGTACGGCCCGGTCGGCCGCAGTCCGCTGATGACCGCCAGCTCCATGGCGTCGTCGAGCAGCGCGGTGCTCGTGCTCGTCAGACTGACCACGTTGCCGTGACCGTCGGGTGACACGTAGCCATCAGCGTCGACGTACCCGCCAAGCAGCGCGACCCGCTCGGCGGCTGGCAGAGCGAACGCCCAGGCTGGGATGCGCTTGCTGTGGGAGTTCCCGACCAGGCCGTTCACCGCGAGCCAATCGACGAGTGCTCGGCTGTCGACCGCCACCCGCCACTGATCCGGTGTCGTCGTGCTCAGGCCGAACTGCTCGTCGAGGATGCGGGCGATCTCGGCCCGGACCTCCGCGTCCTGCTCCGGCACGGCGAACTCGACGCGCCAGGTGCGGTGGCGGTCGTCGTCGCGGGTGCAGCCGTCACCGATCCAGAACCCGAACAGCCAGGCGAGGTCCGAGCTGGTGTGGGTCGGGAAGTGCTCGGGTGTCATCTCGGTTCGTGCCAGCTCGCGGGATTCCCCGAACTCAGGCAGGTCACGCGCGACGGCCACCAGGTCACCAACACCGAGCTCGCCAACCGTCTTCCAACGCCGCTCGTAGCGTGCGCGCTGGCGACCCGGTTTGCGGTTGTCGACCAGGCACAGCACCGGGTGGTTGTCCGTCGCCACGATCGTGCGGGCGTACCGTCCGCCGACCGTGATCTCGTAGGTCTGGCGCACGTCGGTCTGCGCGGCTGCCCGGACGGGCGCGACCACGAACTGCCCGCTGTCCTCGTCGAGCGCAAACACCTGCTCGCCCGGCTCGATCTCCTTGATCGGCACGAGCCCACGGGTAGCCGTGTAGACGCGCACATCGCCGCGAAGGCACTCGTACTGCGCCGCGACGCCGGCAATCAGCCGCTGCTTCTCGGCCTCGGGGATGCCGAGCTTGTCGTAGGTGTTCTTGATGTCTTCCGGCAGGTCCTCCCAGGTGTTGGCCTGCTGCTCGGTCGAGCGCACGAAGTAGAAGATGTTGTCGAAGTCGATGCCCGACAGCTCGCCGCCCCAGTTGGGCATCGGGCGGCGCTGGAAGTGACGGTAGGCCTTGAGGCGCAGGTCGAGCATCCACTGCGGCTCGTCCTTGAGCGCGGAGATCTCGCGCACGACGTCCTCGGACAGCCCGCGCTTGGGCTCGAAGACCGGCTTGCCCTCGTCGTGCCAGCCGTACTTGTACGTCCCCAGCTGAAGGTCTTCAGCCTTGGTCGCCATCAGGTGCTCCTCGGGTGGTTGGCGGGTGGTTGGGTGGTCTCGGGTCGGGGCCGGATCTCGCACACGCAGCTGGTCGATCCTCCGGCGATCGTCTGCCTGCGGCTGACGTGGGCACCGAGCAGCTGGCGGAACAGCGCCGCCTCGAACGCGCAGAGCTGCGGATGCGACGCCGCGGCGTCCTTGATCGCGCAGTGCTTCTGGGTCAGCGCGTAGCCGTCCGCCGCGGGCTGCGCCTCCGCGAGGAATCCGTCGGCGCTGAGCAGCTCGGCGAGGAGCTCGACGCGGTCATCGAGGGCGTCGATGCCGTCGAGGGCGTCGGCGTAGTGCTCCTGCTGACGCTTCTGCCGCCAGCGCAGGAACGCGATCATCTCGTTCTTGCCACGCTCGTCGTGCAGGAACGTGAGCACGTCGTCGGCGAGGTCCGATGAGCGGTCCGGGAACAGGCGCTCACCGCGTGCCGTCAGGCTGTAGGTCACCGCTGGCCGACCCGGTCCGGGTGAGCGCGTGGTCCTGCCCTCCACCAGCTGATCGGCGACCAGTTCCCGCAGCTGCCGGCGGATCGCCACCGGGGTCAGCTCGGTCGCCGTCGCGAGATCGGCTACCGTGGCGTCGCCGGCGTGCAGCAGGCTCACGATCTGCGCGCGGGTCTCGCCCAGCAGATCGATCAGCGGTGCGTTGGCGGTGGAGGACACAACAATTACTCTACAGATCTGTTGCGTAATTGCATGCGCAGCGGCGCGTGCGTGTGGAT
Source organism: Actinomycetota bacterium (assembly GCA_019347695.1). GTDB lineage: Bacteria > Actinomycetota > Nitriliruptoria > Euzebyales > JAHELV01 > JAHELV01. The sequence continues at coordinate 4,990 of JAHWKT010000143.1, forward strand.
CCTCGCGGGCGACGCGGCGCAGATCGTGAGGATGTCACGCTGCGCAGTCTTCTATGATCGACTGGTGAACCCACGCTGAAGGTGGCCGATGATGAACAGTCGTGACCACACCCGCCTGGCCGCCGTCGCCCCCGACACCATCGTCATCGACGACCTCGTCGGCGTCGCCATGCTCTCGGGGGGCGACGCGCCACCGGCGATCCGCTGGGCCAACCCGGCATTCGGCGCGCTGCTCGGCCGCGCCAGCGACAGCGTCGAGGGCCTCCGGCTCGATCACCTGCTCGTCGACGCCGACACCGAGGTGTCGCCCGAGGAGCTGCACGCCGACGCGGAGCGCACGATCCGGCTCGCCGCCGGCGGCGGCAGTGTCGTGCTACAGCTGTCCCCCACGGACCGCGCCGACGAGGTCGTCGCCGTGGTCACGCCGGCACACGCCACGCCCCGCGCGGCGATGTATGACGCCGTGACGGGTCTGGCATCGCTCGCACTGTTCCGCGAGCACCTGCAGCTCGGTCTCAACCGCCGTGCGCGCGATGGCGACGACATCGCTGTCGTCAGCGTCGGCGCGCCGGACTTCGCCGCGGCGTGGCAGCAGCGCACGGGCGCCGTCTCGGTGCTGCAGAGCCGCATGGGCGAGCGCCTCGAACAGGTGGTGCGCGACGCCGACGTGCTCGCGGCGCGACGACCGGGCGGCTTCCTGCTGCTGGTCAACGATCCGTCGGACGCGGTCGCGGCGGCGACCCTGGTCAGCGAGCGGTTGATCGCCGCGTTCGCCACGCCGTTGGTGCTCGAGGACCGGCTGCAACCGCTCACGCTGGCGATCGGCATCGGGCCGTCCGAGGCCGGCGACACGCCGGACGAGGTGATCGCGCGTGCCGATCAAGGCTACGCGCACGCCGCCGCCGATCCGCAGCCCAACATCTACCGCGTCGCCCAGCCCCAGCGGTGATCCCCTCGCGTCACTCGTCGACCACGATGGCGCGGTCGCCGAGGACGACCCCGGGCCACAGCCTGGTGCCGCACAACACGTTGTGCCCGCCGAGGCGTACGCCCGCACCGATGATCGACTGGTCCATCCTGGTACCCGGGCCGACCTGGGCGTTGGCACAGACGATCGAGTTGACGACCTCCGCCTCGTAGCCCACCTCGGCACCCTCGAACAGCACACAGTCCTCAAGGCGGGCGCCACCGCGCACGATGGCGTTGCGACCGATCGCGGTGCGCCCGAACAACCGGGCCCCCGGCTCGATGATCGCGCCGCGACCGATCACGGCGGGCCGGATGACGTCGACCCGGTCACACACCACCTCGGGCTCGACCCACAGGCTCTCCTCGATCTCGCGTCCGGCGGGCGTCCAGGACAGCCGGCGCTCCAGGACGTGCCGGTTCGCTTCCAGATACAGGTGCGGACGACCCGTATCGAGCCAGTAGCCGCCGCGGAACTGCCCGTAGACCGGCTCGCGCTCACGCACCATGGCCGGCACGAGCGAGCGCTCGAACGAGAAGAACGTGTCGGGCGGGATCCGGCGGAGGACCGCGGGGTCGACCATCACGATGCCGGAGTTGACCAGGTGCGATGCCGTCTCGTCGGGCGACGGCTTCTCGAGGAAGCTCTCGACGAACCCGTCGGCCGCGATCTCGAGCACACCGAACTGCGTGCGGTCGCGCACGGAGGTCAGCCAGAAGGTGAGCATCGCGCCGTGCTCGATGTGGAACTCGGCGAGCGTCGCGACGTCGGGCGCGGCGACGATGTCACCGTTCATCCACAGCAGCGGCCGATCGTCGAAGGCACCTTCGTCGGCGCAGTAGCGCAGGGCGCCTCCCGTGCCCAGCGGGGCCGGCTCCACCACGATCCGCAGCGTCATGCCGAGCTCGGACGCCAACGTGTCGAGCACCTTGAACTTCTCGGCGCCGTAGCCGAGGGCGAGAGTCACATCGAGCACGCCACGTTCGGCGAGGTGTCGAAGCTGATGCTCGATGAGCGGACGGTTGGCGACCGGCACGAGCGGCTTGGGCAGGTTGGCCGTGACCGGTCGCAACCTCGTGCCCTGTCCACCCGCCAGGATCACCGCCTGGATGTCCACGTCGCCCACACCCTCCCCCTCTCCATCCACCTTCCACCGTACGCTCGGGACCGCCATGCGCTGCAGCCTTCCCCCCAGACACCTCTAGACACGACGAAAGACCGCCATCAGGCGGTCTTCCTGGTCGTACCGGCGCTGCCCGCTCGCTACTGTCGCGCGCGCCGCCGGCGGCGCACCTCGCCCTGAATCATGTCGGACTGGTGCATGAACTTGCGTAGCCGCTGGTTGAAGTCCTTGTCGACACGGTTGGTGCGACGCGGCTCCTCCTGCCAGTCAGGATCTGCGCGTTTGATCGACAGGTCGATGCGACCGTCGTCTTTGATCTGCAGCACCTTGACGGCGACCTGCTGGCCCTCCGTCAGATACGCGTGGATGTTCTCTACGAAGTCGCGGTGCACCTCGGAGATGTGCACGAGACCGGTGACATCAGGGCCGATCTCGACGAACGCTCCGAAGTCCTGCAGTCGTACGACCTTGCCTTCAACGATGGATCCTGGCTGAACTGACACCTTGCTCCTCAACAGCGGCGCACACATGAACCGCTACGGTCGGGTACGGGGATCGCCACAAGGGTAGCCAGTAGCACGGTAGGGCGCATCTGCGCGACACCGTCCTCGCGATCGGAAGGCATGCACGTGCGCGCGGTCATCGTCACCGAACCTGGTGGTCCGGACCAGCTGCAGATCGTCGATCGGCCCACGCCCACGCCGACGTCCGGCGAGGTGCTGGTGAAAGTGCGGTCGACGTCGGTCAACGGTGCGGATCTGCTGCAGCGCCGCGGGGGCTATCCGCCGCCTGCGGGTGCCAGCGACGTCCTCGGCCTCGAGGCTGCCGGTGAGATCGTCGAGCTCGGAGACGGCGTGTCGACCTGGCATGTCGGCGACCGCGTGTGCGGCCTGCTGCCGGCCGGCGGGTATGCGGAGTACGCGCTGCTGCCCGAGCAGCTGCTGCTGCCGCTGCCGGCCGAGTTGTCGTGGACGCAGGCGGGTGGGCTCGCGGAGGTCTACTCGACGGCGTACGACAACATGATCACCCGTGCTCGCCTGCGGGCGGGTGAGACCGTGCTCATCCACGGCGTCGCCAGCGGTGTGGGCACGGCGGCGACCCAGCTGGCCGTGCGCCTGGGGGCGCGCGTGCTCGGCACCGCATCGACGGACGACAAGCGGCGCGCCGCGGAGCACCTGGGTGCCGACGCCACGATCGATTACACCGAGGAGGACTTCGTCGAGCGGGTGGCCGACCTCACCGACGGGCGCGGTGTCGACGTCATCGTCGACGTGGTCGGTGGACCATACCTGCAGCGCAACCTCGACAGCCTCGCGCTGGAGGGCCGTCTGGTCGTGGTCAGCGTGATCGGCGGCGCCGACGCGGAGCTCTCGCTGCGCCAGCTGATGGCGCGACGCCTGACGATCACGGCGTCAACGCTGCGTGCCCGGTCGGTCGCCGCCAAGGCGCTGGTCGCCGCCGCGATGCGCCGCGACGTGCTGCCGGGCTTCGCCGACCGGTCGCTGCGGGTGGTCGTCGACAGCGTGCAGAACCTCGACGACGTGGTCGCCGCCCACCGGCGACTCGAGGCCGGCGACCACGTGGGCAAGGTCATCATCCGGGTCTCCGGTTGACCGAGCGTCGACGATGACGGACGTGTGACGTCGCGCACGACCTCCCGCACGTCCGTACGTACGTCAGTTACGCTGCAGCTCATGTAGCGATGGCGGAGTGTGGGGTCTTCGGTGAGGATCAGCGCCTTCATCTGGTTCGTTGCCGGGTTCGCCTTCTGCCTCGTGTACCTCGACGACGGCATCGGCGGCGTCCTTCGCGGCATCGTGACGGTCGTCGGAGGGATCGTGACGTTCGTGCTCACCCTCGGTGGCGTCGCCAGCGGTGGGGTCCTTGGAGCCGTTGCCGTGCTGGCGGTGATCGGCGTCGCCCTCCTCGTCGGGCGTTCGTGGGCAGAACGCGCCCGCGCCTTCTATGACGCCGACCTGCTCTTCAAGCGTCGCCGGAACTACCGTCTACCACCGGACAAGCGCGTGTAGCTCACGCCGTGGGGCACTGGAGCGTTCGCAACGGCGAGACCGGGCTACTTGTAGCGGTAGTGTGCTCTGACCGTCCGACAGGCCGCTG
>JAHWKT010000144.1 GCA_019347695.1 Actinomycetota bacterium
CCAGATGTTGCGGGGCATGGCGGTGAGCATGTCCAGGTGCGTGTTGGGGATCTCGCCGGCGGCGATCAGCTCCTCGCGCTGGACGACCCGCCACGGCTCGGACGCCGGCTGGTGCAGGGCCGCCCAGATCCGGGCGAACGGGTTGCCGAAGAACACCAGGCCCCACAGCAGCTCCAGCGCCACCATCGCGCCGGCGCCGGCCGCGATCAGCCGCCACCAGCTCCGCGGCACCCGCAGCACCACGGCGACCACCAGCGCCACCGGGAACCACACCACGATGAACTCGCGGATCAGGTACGCCCACCCCAGCAGCAGTCCGATGGACACCAGGACGACCCGGTCGCCGCGGGTCAACGTGGTCGTCACCCGTGCGCGGCGCCATTGCCACAGCAGCAACGTGACCGCGCCGGTCAGCAGTGCGGCGGCGGGCAGATCCGGCAGCAGCTGGCTGGCTTCGTCGAGCACCAGCGGGTTGGCGACCAGCAGCACACCCGAGATCACCCCGGCGGCGCGTGAGTCGAGCAGGCGGCCCAGCCAGTAGACCGCGACGACGAGCCCCACCATCGTGAGGTATGGGACCGCGTAGTAGGCGGCCTCGCTGTAGTCGAACAGCTGGATGAAGAACCAGACCGGGATGGTCAGACCGATCCGCAGGCCGTGGTGCGGTGGGAACGAGATGTCGGGCAGGGTGTTGGCGTCGACGAGGTAGTGCAGCTGGTCGGACATGATCGGGTGGTGCACGAACGCGCTCTGCAGCACGGCGTACACGAACACGAGCCCGGCGACGAGCAGCCAGTCGTACAGCAGTCGCGGCCGCTGCGCCGACCGCGGTGTGGCGGGTTCGAGGCGCAGTGGGAGCAGCGGATCGAGCAGCGTCATGCGGCGGCGACCTCCGCGGGCCGCAGCACCAGGTCGGCCCAGGCGGCCACGACCGGTTCCAGCGGGTAGTGCTCGCCGACGTAGCGTTGCGCCGCCTGGCGTTCGGTCTCCCAGTCGGTGGCCGTGATCGCGGCGACGGCACGGTCGACGTCGGCACACAGCCACCGGCGGCCGTACACCTGCGGTGCGGTCTCCCACGGCCAGATCACCGGTACCGCACCCGACGCCATGCCCTCTGCGGGCGCGAGGTGGAACGACTCGTCGTCGCTCGGCGAGAGCACGAAGCCGATCTTGCGCAGCCAGCTGGCGACGTTGCGCTGGTTGCCGTCGATGCTGACCGCGCGGCGCAGGACCGGGGACTCGCGGATGCGGTCGAGCTGTGCCGTCAGGTACTCGCGTTCGTCGAGGCGCATCCACACCCAGCGCAGCTCCCACGGCAGCTTGCCGCCCAGGTACAGCCGCCAGCGGTCGTCGTCGGTGGCGAGCCGTTCGATGACGTCGAGCGCACGATCGACCCGCTTGCGGTGCGGGATCCACCCGAGCAGGCCGAGGTGGAAGCGGGCGCCTGGCAGCTTCGGCCGGTCCAGCGTCACCGTGTCGACCCAGTTCGGCACCACAGCGATGCGGTCGGCGGGCCACCCGAGCTGGGCGACGGCCTTGTCGCGGAACAGCTCGGACACCACGACCACACGGTCGACGTTGTCGATGGCGACGGCGGCCGGGAACTCGGTGTCGAGCTCCATGCGGTGCAGCCGGACGATGACGCGCTGCCCGGCCCGCCGGTGCCGCGAGTACCAGACGGCGTTGCCCAGCGCCCACTCGCAGATGATCACGTCGGCCCAGTCGCGCAGTGCCGCGCTGGCCACCTCGTCGTGCTTCGCGTGGCCGTCCCACTGATCGAACCGGACGGTGACGCCGCAGTGCTGCAGATGGGTCGAGATCGCGTCGAAGAACTTGCGGTCGTGGGTGGCCACCAGCACCCGCGGTGGTCGCGCCGACGACACGGCGACGTCGGGCACCCGACGGTCGAGGTGTGGTCGCAGACGGTCGGCGACGCGGTCGTAGGAGTAGTCCGCCGCGACCCGCCGGACGATCCGTCGGGCGCGGTCCAGCGACGTCGGGTGGTCGACGATGTCCGACAGGACGGCGGCGAGGTCGTCGACGTTGTCGACGAACAACGGGTAGTCCTCGCCGAACAGCTCGGTGTGCATCGGCAGCCGGTTGCACACCACGGGCACGCCGGCGGCGCCGTACTCGAGCAGCTTCGTGGACAGCTCGAGGCTGTCGTCGAGCTGGTGATCCCGGACCGACAGCGCGACATCGATGTCAGCGAGCAACGCGGCGACCTGGTCGCGGGTGATGCCGCCACGCCAGACCAGCCCGTCGGTCGATGTCAGCGCCGCCTCGACCGCCGGGCGGAAAGCGGGATCGTCGGGTGGGTTGTGGATCTTGTCGCCGGCCACGTGCAGCTCGAGCGACGGGTGCAGCTCGCGCACGCGGCCGAAGGCGGCGACCAGTTCCAACACGCCCCATGCGGGCGCGAACTTCCCCGCGTAGCACAGCCGTCGGACCGCGGCCGAACCAGCTGCGACGGTGTCGCCGACCGCGGTGAAGGTCGGCGCGACCATCGGCGGCAGCAGCGTCGTCTTGTTCGCGGCCGCGGGCGTGATGCCCTCGAGATGGCTGCGCAGCTGCTCGGTCTGGCACAGCAGCCGGCCACAGCCGGTGGCGATGTCGTGGAGGTGTGCGCGGTCGTCGTCGGACAGGGTGACGGCGTCCTGGGGGATGTCGGTCAGGTACACCCACAGCCGGTGGGCCAGGCCCGGGCGCGCGACCGCTTCGCGGCTCAGCTCGTAGCCCCGTAGCACGACGATGTCGAACCGGCGGAGCTGGTCGCTGTGCTCGAGCGCATCGAGCGCCTGCGTAGGGGTGAGCGCGGCGCGCGACGGCGGATCGATCAGCTCCACCCGCGGCAACCCGGTCAGCTCGGCCGCCACCAGATCACGGCGCACGGGGGCCTTGCGCAGCACCGTCACCTGCGTGCGGTCGATCCGGTGCAGCACCTGCACCAGTGAGGTCAGCCAGATCGAGGAGCCGTCGATGATGTTGAGGTTCACGTCGCCGTAGACCGCGATCCTGATCGGCCGCACGCCTCCTCCTTGCCCGCCCGTGCCGACACCGTCACGTCCTGCGCCGCAGTGTTCCATAGGCACCTGCACGCCGCAGCGTTGGTGCACCCAGCGCACGCCGACACACCCTCGCCGCGCACCGACCTGGGGAACAGCCTCACCGCATAGCGCCGGTTCGTTCCCCAGAACCGGCGGGCACCCGCATCCGGCGAACAATCTCACTCCACAGCGCCGGTTCGTTCCCGAGTTCGGAAGCGTCAGGCGCGGACGGCGTAGAAGGTGGCGCCGAGCGCGGTCAGCCGCGCCTGGATGGCGGCGCCGTCGCGGTCGTCCCATCCGTGCTCGGCGACCAGGTCGCGACGCAGCAGCACGCCGTGCGGCGCGACCCGTCGCACATGGCGGTGCGCGAGGGGTCCGTCGAGCCGATCGGTATCGGCACCGGCGCCGATGACATCCGCGGACGTCCAGCGGCGCGCGACGGCGAGGTCGGCGAGGTGGTCGAGGCCGTAGGTCCGTTCCGCGTCGGCGACGAACACCCATGGGGCGTCGGTGGTGGCCGCCAGCTGCGCCAGTCGCTCGCTGCGCGGCCGGCCGGCGGACTGCACGACCGCCGTGACGTCGTCGGGCGTCGCCACTCCGCCGGTGGTGCCCACCAGCAGTTCGTGGGGCCGTTCGCTCTGCGACACGATGGTGTCGAGGCTGTCGACGGTGACGTCGTCGCCGAGCGTGAGCACGGCGATGCGTTCGTCGCCGTAGGGCGCGATGGCGTAGCCGCTGTGGTCGGCCAGGGTCGACAGCCGGTGCGCCGCGGTGTGCTGGCCGTGCACCCGTCGCAGTCCGGCGGCGCTGCGGGCCTCCCACACCCGTTCGTCGGCGAGCAGGCGCTCGACCGCCGAGCGCGCCGCGCCGGCGGTATCGACCGCCTCCACGACGTCGCCGAACAGCTGGGTCATGCCGGCGCTGGGGGTCGACACGACCGGCGTGCCGCACGCGAGCAGCTCGAACACCCGCCGGGAGAACATGGTGGGCGACGTGGTCACCGAGTTGGCGTTGAGGAAGACCCGGTAGCGGCGGTAGGTGGCGACCATCTCGTCGTACGCCAGGCCCCCTCGGATGTGCGGCGCGAACCGCTCGGGGAAGCCGACGCCGTCGGACTGCTCACCGAAGGTGCGGTCGAAGATCACCAGCCCCGACGGACGGGCGGCGTCGAGCAGCATCTCCAGCTGGGCGCGACGCTGCGGGTGCCGGTTGCGGTAGTAGGTGCCGCCGAACGCCGGGACGGCTTCGCGCGGTTGGAGCGCCACCGGGTGGTGCAGCGCCGGCTGTGCCGCGAACGGCAGCGCCGCGACGGTACGGGCACGTAGGTGCGGCAGCGCGCGGTACCGGTCGATGCAGTCGGCGTCGGTGGTGAGCACGACGTCGAACAGCTGCGCGGCCTGCGTGAACTTGCCGAAGTGGACCGGGTCCTCCTTGTTCCAGAAGACCGTGGGGATCTGCCGGGCCCGGCACCACTCGACCAGCGCCCGCAGGTGCGGCAGCCCGACCGACTCCGCGTGGCTGTACGTGCCCACCTGGTACTGCCAGGCACCCCCGGTCGCCTTCCACGCGGATTCCACGAACAGCAGGTGCGGCGGTTGCCGGGTCAGCACCGCCTCCCAGTTGTCGGGCCGGAAGGTGATCAGCTCGCACTCGGAGCCGAAGCTCGACTCGCTGAAGGTATCGAGCACCGCGGCGACCCGCAGGTCGCGCAGCGTCACCGGCGGTGACGGGGCGAGCATCTTCATCCGCAGCTCGAGGTCGCGACGCTGCTCCGGGGCCGCCTGCGGTGACCGGTCGCCGCCGCCGGTGCTGTGGCGCTGCGGGCGTGGCGGTGTCGACGGTGCCGGGCCGAACGCCACCCGGGCGAGCGCCAGCGGCAGCCCGACCAGCCGTCGTGGGCTGCGCGCCGCGTGGCGCACCGCTACCAGCGCGCGGATCACCCGGCGGTTCGACAGGCTGGCGTACTGCCAGCGCCAGCGGTCCCGCTGGAACGCCAGCTCCCGCTGACGGTCACCGGAGGCCGCGACGCGCGCCTGGGCCCGCCCGAGCATCGTGCGCAGCCGCGTGATCTCACGCTCATGGCTCGCGAGCTGCCGCGCGCGCCTGGCCAGCTCACGCGTGCGGGTGGACAGCTCACCGATCTGCTCGCGTGCGGCCAGCTCGGCCCGCTCCACCGCCAGCACCTGCGCGTCGGCCGCCGGCTGCACCGCAGCGAGCAGGTCGGCGAGGCGTGGCGCGTGCGCGTCGGCGGCGGCGGTGCAGCGCAGGTACCGGTCGACCAGCTCGATCGACGTCGGCGCGAGATGGCTCGCGACCAGCTCCAGCAGGTTGGCCGCGTAGAACGTCCGGCGGTGATCGTGGTGCGGGCTGAGGCCGAACGGCACGGTGATCGCGACCATGCCGTCGGGTCGCAGCACCCGCGCCACCTCCGCGAGCACGTCGTCAGGCTTGTCGAGGTGCTCCAGCACCTCACCGAGCAGCACCGTGTCGAAGCAGTCGTCGGCGAACGGCAGCGCGCCGCCGGACGCACCGACGAACCCGACGCGGTCGGCGACCCCGTCGGGTTCCCGGCCGCGATCGGCCATCGCGTAGGCGAGGCGGTCGAGCTCGTTGTCGACGCCGACGACCCGGACGCCCGCGCCGACGGTCCTGGCGGCCAGCAGCGTCGCGATGCCCTGGCTGCAGCCGACGTCGAGCACCGCACCGCGCGCCTGGCTCACCAGCCAGTCGATGCGGTCACGTGCCCGCTGCTGGAGTGCGGCGCCCCAGATCTCGCCCTTGTACACCTCGGAGATGCGGTCAGCGTTGGCCACGTCCGGCCTTTCGCCGCCGCCCACCGCCGCGCCGCTGGGTGCGGTCGCGCCGTACCTCATCGGCCATCTGTGCACGGTAAGCCTCGACGATCTCGGTCGGGTCGCCGGCGGCCACCACCTCGCCGGCCTCCATCCAGAGCACGCGGGTGCAGGTGTCGATGATGCCCTCCAGGCCGTGGCTGACGATGAAGATCGTGCCGGCGGCGTCCTGCAGCTCGCGGATCCGCTCGTCGCTTCGCCGCTTGAACACCTCGTCACCGACCGCCAGCGCCTCGTCGATCATCAGGATCTCGGGGGTGACCGCGGTGGCGATCGAGAAGTGCAGCCGCGCCTTCATGCCCGACGAGTAGGTGCGCATCGGCAGATCGATGAAGTCGGCGAGGCCGGCGAACTCGGTGATGTCGTCGACCTGCTGGGCGGCCTCGCGTTTGGACAGCCCGAGCGCGAGCGTGCCGAGGATGATGTTGCGACGCCCCGACAGCTCGGGCTTGAGCACCGCACCGACACCCAGCAGCGACGGCTCGCTGTGGGCGAGGATGCGTCCGCCGTCGGTCGGCAGCAGGCCGGCCATCGCCTTGAGCAGCGTGCTCTTGCCCGAGCCGTTGCGCCCGATGATGCCGATCGCCTCACCCGCACGCGCCTCGAACGACACACCTCGCACGGCGTGGATCTCGCGGTACGAACGGTACGCGTTGCCGGTGAACGCGTCCCGGGCGCGCGGTCGTTTGTCCTCGAACACGCGGTACGTCACCTGGACGTCGTCGACGACCACCGTGACCCGCGGCTCCTGATCGGTCCGTCGGAGACGCCACAGTCGGAGCTGGGCGCGGCTCGGCGACGGCGGACCGAGCGCGACCCGCTCCTGGTCGACGAGCCGGTGGCGTTGGCGCAGTTCCTGGGCGGTCCACTCCTCCACCGCCTGCTCGGCGTCGGTCAGCTGCGCGACGGTGCTGGTGCCGACGTCGTGCTCAGCCACGGCCGTACCGCTGCTCGGCCGCGCGGAAGAACACGAACCCCGCGATGAGGAACACGCCGGTGTAGGCCACGGCCGCGGGCCACAGCCACGGCGCGACCCGCGGGTCGACGGCGTAGGTCGACATCAGCGCATGGCGCGCGAGCGTCGCGAACACGAAGAAGGGGTTGAGCGCCAGCAACTCGATCATGTGGCCGTAGCCACGGGCGGCGAGGACCACGTCGAAGGCGTAGATGATCCCCGACAGGTAGAACGCGATCCGGAACACGAACGGCAGCAGGTTGCGCACGTCGTGCAGCCGGTCGGTCAGCCGGGCCAGCACGAATCCGACGCCGAGGGCGAACGTGGCCATCAGCGGCACCAGCAGCAGCAGCGACAGCCACTCGACGGTCAGCGGCTCACCCGTCAGCACCGACAGCCCGACCATCAGCGCGACCGACGAGCTGAACGCGATGCTCTCGCGCACCACCGACGCGATCGGCAGGATCGCACGCGGGAACGACAGTGATCGGATCAGGCCCTCGTTGCTCACGATCGACGAGGCGCACGACACGATCGACCGCTGCAGGTAGCCGTAGCTGAACACGCCGATCGCCAGGAACGTGATGAAGTTGGTGATGCCGCGGTTCGTGCCCAGCAGGACCCCGAAGACCAGGAAGTAGACGCCGACCTGCAGCATCGGGTTGAGCAGGTACCACACGTTGCCGAGCACGGTGTTCATGTGCTGGGAGCGCAGCTCCCCCAGCGGCACCGACACCGCGAACTGGCGCCGCTCCCACAGCGACCGCAGGTACACGCGCAGTGGCAGCGCGCGGCCCAGCGGGATGAGATCGTCGTATCCGGTGGTCGTCATCGATTCCGCCCGCTGCGCTGCTCCATCACGCCCACGGGCGACCGGAGACCTCTGACGTGGTCACCGCGGGTGGCACCACCCACGGCTGCGGCCCCGCACACTACCCCACCAGGGCGTGGTCCGACGCGCGGCGCGGCGCGCGCCACAGCCTGGCGTAGGTCGCGAGCAGGCGCTCACCCGGCCACCGGAACTGCGCCCGCACATCGTGCGCCGCGCGCGCGGCCTCGAGCCGCCAGACCGGTTCGCCGACCGCGCGGTCGAGCGCGGCGCTCCACGCGTCGACGGACCGCGGCGGTACCAGCTGGACACCTGGCCGGCCGGCCGCCACGGCGGCGGTGCCCGGCAGGTCGCTGGCGACCACGGGGACACCCAACGACAGATACTCCAGCACCTTGGTGGGCAGCGAGAATCGGTAGTTGGGCTGATCCTCCAGCGGGCACAGCCCCACCACCGCGGTCGCCACGGCGGCCATCGCCTCGTCGTGTGGCAGGAACCCCGGAAGATCCAGCTCGACTCCCTGTCGCGCAGCCAGGGCCTCGAGCCGGACCCGAAGTCGCGGCGCGCACCGGCCGATCAGCCGCAGCCGGTGACGGACCTGCATGCGCGCGACGGCGTCGATCGCGAGCGCCGCGCCGCGCGCCTCGGTGACATCGCCGACGTACACGACGTCCCCGACCGGCTCCGTCGGCGCTGGCAGCTGCGCGGTGAGCGGATAGTTCGGCAGGACCGGATGCTGCTGGTGGAACAGCCGCGCGTAGCCGGGCTCTGCCAGGGTGATCGCGATGTGCCGCTCGGCGACGTGCAGCAGCAGCGCGGCGATCGCGGCCAGCAGTGGTCGCAACGACCGGGGGATCCACGCCTTCGTCAGTAGCTGCGCCGGGACGTCCTCGTGGACGTCGAGCACGACGGGGATCCGCCGCAGCGCGCTCACGGCGAGGGCCAGCGGGATCAGCTCCGGATCGTGCACGGACAACAGACCGACATCGGGCCGGAACGCCTGCGCGATGGCCGCGAGATGTCGCCGCGCGCGGCCGCCCGAGAGGCGTACCCAGTGATGGTCGCGCTGGTCGCGGGGCGGCGGTCCCGGCGTGGCGTAGCGCACGTCGAACCGTTGCGCGAGTACACCGACCGTGCGCACCCGCACGCGCGGATCATCGGCCTGGTGCACCGTGGACAGCACGAGCACGGCACCGAACCCCCGCGACCCGTCTGCCGACGGCTCGACCCGGTCGGAGCGGGCGTCGGCTGCTGCACGAGGACCTCGGCGCGCTGCACGTGGTCCAGCCGTGCGGAGGACCTTGGAGGGTGGGCGGGTTCGCGGTCCGGAGCATGGCTGGACGACCGACGCCCCTGGTTCCACTGCGGCGCTCACGTCTAGGGCCTCCGCGGAGCCTGGTTCCACTGCGGCGCTCATAGCGTGGTGATGTGGGGGTGGCCGGTGATGCCGCGGCGGTGAAACGCGCCACGCGCGT
>JAHWKT010000145.1 GCA_019347695.1 Actinomycetota bacterium
CGGCGCGAAGCCGTCAGCCTCGGCGACGGCGGCGTGCGCGTCGAAGGACGCTCGGCGCGCACCTTCCGCGACTTCATCGACATCCTGTCCGATCTGCTCGAGTCCGAGGAAACCGCCAGCGACTGGGCGGGCCGCGCGATCGGATCGGGCACCATCAACGCCTTCATCCGCCGCCTGCACGGTGCCGGCAAGCACCTCGACCACCTGATCCGCGGCGACCTGCCCAACCCCGAGCAGCACCGGATCGCCCGGGAGCAGCAGATCACCGTCGTCGACATCCACAACCTGCACGACCGTGCCAAGCGGTTCGTCGTCGGTGTCGTGCTGCGCAGCACGTTCGAGGACAAGGAACGGTCGGGGCAGGCACGGCCGCTGGTGTTCGTGGTGCTCGACGAGCTCAACAAGTACGCCCCACGCGAGGGCTACTCGCCGATAAAGGAGGTGCTGCTCGACATCGCCGAGCGCGGCCGGTCGCTGGGCATCATCCTCATCGGCGCTCAGCAGACCGCCAGCGAGGTGGAGCGCCGGGTGATCGCGAACTCGGCGATCCGTGTCGTCGGGCGGCTCGACACCGCCGAGGCCGGCCGTGAGGAGTACGGGTTCCTGCCGCCGGTGCTGCGTCAGCGCGCGACGATCGCCAAGCCGGGCACCATGATCCTGTCCCAGCCCGAGCTGCCGGTGCCGCTCGTGTGCGAGTTCCCGTTCCCGGCGTGGGCGACCCGCCCGTCAGAGGCCGGCGTGCAGGTGACCCAGCGGGTCATCGAGCAGCCCGACGATCCCTTCGCCGGCCTCGACGCCGACGACGGCCTCCCGTTCTGACGGACGGCCGTAGACGATGAAGCTGCTCCACACCGCGGACTGGCACGTCGGGCGGACCATCCGCGGGCACAGCCGTGCCGACGAGCACCGCGCGGTGCTGGGCGAGATCGCTGGGCTGGCCGCCGAGCACGAGGCCGACGTGGTGCTCGTCGCCGGCGACCAATTCGACACCGCCGCGCCGTCGGCGGAAGCCGAGCAGATCGTCTACTCGGCGCTGCTCGACCTGGCACGCACGGGCGCGCAGGTTGTCGTGATCGCCGGCAACCACGACAATCCCCGGCGGTGGGGTGCCATCGCGCCGCTGCTGACGCGCAGCGACGTCCACGCCGCGGCGACCGTCCGCCGTCCCGATGACGGCGGCGTGGTCACCGTGACGACCCGCGACGGCGAGGCCGCCCGCATCGCTCTCGTGCCGTTCCTGTCGCAGCGCTCGATCGTGAAGGCCGAGCAGTTGATGGCGCATGACGCCGGTGCGAACACCAGCCACTACGCGGAACGGTGCAAGCTGATCATCGACGCGCTCACTGCCGACTTCGCCGGCGACGCGGTCAACGTGGTGCTCGCTCACCTCACGGTCACCGGCGCGGACGCGGTCCGCGGCGGGGGAGAGCGCGCCGCCCATACCATCTTCGACTACTTCGTTCCACCCCAGGCGTTCCCCTCGACTGCGCACTACGTCGCGCTCGGCCATCTGCACCTGCCGCACCGCATCGCCGGGCCGGCGCCGATCTGGTACGCGGGGTCACCGCTGGTCCTGGACTTCGGCGAAGCGGAGCGCGACGACAAGGCGGTGCTGCTGGTGGACGTCGCGCCCGACACCCCCGCGCGGATCGCGCAGCTGCCGCTGCAGGCCGGCCGGCGGCTGCGAACCCTGCGTGGCACCTTGGATGATCTGCTGGACCGCAGGGACGAGATCGACCCCGAGGCCTACCTGCGGATCGTGCTCGACGAACGGCCGCGCATCGGGCTGGCGCGTGCGGTGCGCGAGGAGTTCCCGCACGCCGTCGACGTGTCGATCGCCGCCGACCGCGACGCGTCGCGTCACCCGGTCGAGCGACGCGACGTCCACGGGTCGCCGCACGATCTGTTCGCCCGCTACCTGGCCGACCACGGCGGCACCGACGACGCGCTGACCGCGCTGTTCGCGCGGCTGCTGGAGGAGGAGCATGCGGCCGACGCGTCTTGAGCTGTCGGGCTTCGGCTCGTTCCGCGAGCCCGCGACGATCGATTTCGCCGACGCCGACCTGTTCGTCCTGGTCGGCCCGACCGGCGCTGGCAAGTCGACCGTCATCGACGCGCTGATCTTCGCCCTGTACGGGTCGGTGCCGCGGTATGACGACCGGCGCCTGGTCGCGCCGGTCATCAACCAGGGCAGGGTCGAGGCGAAGGTGCGCCTCGACTTCGTGGTCGACGACACCGGGTACACCGCGGTGCGCGTGGTCCGCCGCACCGCGACGGGCGCCACGACCAAGGAGGCGCGCCTCGAACGTTGGGACCCGTCGGGACCCGACGGTCCTGACGGGCACACCACGACCGTGGCGGGCAACGAGAAGGAGCTGTCGGAGCGCGTCGAACGACTGCTCGGGTTGTCGTTCGACCACTTCACGCGCTGCGTCGTGCTACCGCAGGGAGCGTTCGCACAGTTCCTGCACGCCCGCTCGTCGGAACGCCAGAACCTGCTGGTCGACCTGCTGGGCATCGAGGTGTACCGCCGCGTTGCACGCCGCGCGCGCGACCGGGCCAAGCAGGTGCGGGCGCGTGTCGAGCAGACACAGCAGCGACTGCACGGCGAGCTGGCCGGCGCGACCCCCGAGGCGCTGGCAGCGGCCGACGAGCGGGTCGCTGTCCTCGAGTCGCTGCACGCGCGCGTCGTCGACGCGCAGCCCGAGCTCGCACGGTTGCGCGAGCGTGGTATTGAGCTGCGAGCTGCGGCCACCGTGGCGGCCGCCCGGCGCGATCTGCTCGACGACGTCGCCCAACCTGCGGGCGTTGCCGAGCTGTCGCAGCGGCTGCGTGACGCGACGTGCGCGGAGGCTGATGCCGCGACGATGGTCGACAAGGCGGAGGAGGCGCGGCACGCGGCCGAGGAGGCGCGCGCACGCCTGCCCGACGGGACGGTCGTGGCCGAGCTGCAGCGCCTCGTCGCCGAACGCGAGCAGCAGCGAGCGCGCATCCAGCCGGCGGGCGCCGAGCGCGCCGCTGCGGAGAAGGCACACGAGCGGACGACGGCTGCGCATGCCGGCGCCGAGTCGGCGCTGGTCGCAGCCCGCACGGCTCGCGAACGGGTGCGGGAGGCCAACCTGGCCCACGCGCTTGCCCGCGATCTCGAGCGCGGCGATGCCTGCCCCGTGTGTCTGCAACCGGTCGAAACCGTGCCCGACCACGGCGACGTCGGCGATGTCGACGCGGCGGACACGGCCTACGCGCGGGCCGAGCGCCAGCTCGCCACGGCCGCAGACGAGCTGCGGCGCGCAGCCACCGAGGTCGCCCGCCGGCAGCAGGCACACGGCGCGATCGTCGCCTCCGACGACGAGTTGGACGCACGGGTGCAGCGACTGGCCGATACGCATGACATGGCGGTCGACGCGGTCGGTGACGTGGTGGCGGCCGTGACCCGTGCCGACCGGGACCTCGCGGCCGCCCGCGCCGACGAGCAGACGGCCCGCTCGGCGCTACGGACGGCCACCGCCGCAGTGCGGGATCTCGACGGGCAACGTCGAACGGCGTGGCGTGAGTTCGACGCCGTCCGCGACAAGCTGGCCTCCCTGGAACCGCCCCCCGCAGACCGGGACGATCTGGCCGGCGCGTGGGCACGGCTGCTGGAGTGGGTGACGGCGCTGCGGCCGGAGCTGGAGGTTGCGGCCGACGTGGCCGCCGAGGCGGTGGAGCGGGTGGCACAGCAGTGGCGGGAACGCAACGCACAGCTGGTGGCGGCGTGCGCTGACCACGACGTGGCCGCCGGGGGCGACCCGCTGTCGGCGGTCGTCGCGGCGCTGGAACGTGCCCGCAGCGCCCGCGCGGCCGTGGCGTCGGCCATCGAGACCGCGGAGCGGTTGCGCCGCGAGGTCGCCGCGGACGAGGACCTTGCGGAGACGGCGGGCAGGCTCGGCCAGCAGCTCGGGGCCAAGTACTTCGAGCAGTGGCTGCTGAACCAGGCACTGGCCCAGCTCGTCGCCGACGCGTCGGTCCGGCTGCGGGCGCTCAGCTCCGACGCCTACTCGCTGGAGATCGACGGGTCGGGTGCGTTCCAGGTCGTGGACCACCGCCACGCCGACGAGCTGCGGTCGGCGCGCACGCTGTCGGGCGGCGAGACGTTCCTGGCATCGCTGTCGCTGGCCCTGTCGCTGGCGGACCATGTCGCGCAGCTGGCCACCGGCACCAGCGCCCGCCTGGACGCGCTGTTCCTCGACGAAGGGTTCGGCACGCTCGACCACGACACCCTCGACGTCGTTGCGGCCGCACTCGAGGAGCTCGGTTCCCAGGGGCGGATGGTCGGACTGATCACCCATGTGCGCGAGCTCGCCGAACGGATGCCGGTGCGCTTCGAGGTCCGCCGGACGGGTGAGACCTCGACCGTCGAACGGGCGGAAGCATGAGTGTGACGGTCGCACTGGCGAGCTGGCCCGCCGACTACGGGACACCGGTGGTCGACGATGCGCTGTCGGATCCGACGGTCGTCGTCGACACCGACGTCGAGGTGCCGTCGGCCGCATGGGCTCCCCGCCAACCCGAGGCCGCGCCCGCCTCGTGCGTATGGTTCGTCGACGGCGTCCGCAGGATGGAGGCGCGTGCCTGGCTCACCACGGGCGACGGCACGACGACACCGGGCCTGGTCGGCTCGTGGGCGGCGGGCGCGGTGCGCTGCAACGCGTCGGCGGTCATCGAGCGCAGCGACGTCCGACGCGGATTGTTCAGTGCCGGCGCCGAGCGGGTCGGCTTGTCCGACGCCGCCCGGGGCCTGCACTTCTCCGCCTGCCAGGCGCAGAGCGACAGCGATGCCGGGCTGAGCAACGCGCTGCAGGCGGCCATGCGCGCGACGGAGTTCGACATCGCCCGCGACGTGGGCGCGCCGGGTGATCTGGTGTTCCTCGACGGCCCAGTCCGAGGCCGCACGACCGTGCGGACCGTCGGCTACATCAAGACGCAGCAGGTCGCCTACCTGCCGCGCGCGCTGCAGCCGACCGTCGAACGGCTCGACGTGGCACAGCGCACACCGGTGTTCCTCACGCGGTCCAACAACTGGGAGCACTGGTCGTGGTATCTGCGGTTGTCGCGCGACGGTGCGCACCCGTGGGAGGCGGTCGTGCGCTGCGAGACGCCCAAGGAAGGTGTGACGCTGCCGGCGGCGAGGAGGCTGGCCGACGAAGCGACGGCCACCCTGCCGCGATTCGCTTCGGCACCACACCGCGATGTCCGTGCGCCACAGAACCTGTATCCGATCGGCGCGCTTGAACGCCACCTCCGGCACCGCCTCGGTGATGCTGCGGTGATCGGTCGACGCCTGCGCCGGCTGGTCGGTGTCCGGTCCGGTGATCAGGACGCCGGCACGTAGAGGAACAGCGTCTGCATCCCCGGCTCACCGTCGAGTCTGCGAGCGAACCGGTAGTGCGTGGCGAGTCCGTCGGCGACGCGCGGACCGAAGTGGGTCCGCGCATAGAAGCCGCTGTCCAGTGGCTCGACCAGCGCGACGAGCGCGTAGCGCCGCTGTTCGATGTCGGCCACGAGGCGATCGACCGTGGCGGGTCGGGTCTCGGCGAGAACCCGAACCATGAACGCGTCCTGCACTCGCGGTCGTACGCCGCCGCCGAGGTACAGGTAGGGAGCGTCGGTCAGCAGCTCGCGGCGCAGGTCACCCGACGGCACCCGCTCGATGACGCCTGCGGGCAGCAGCGGCGCGCTGTGGTCGTACGGGCGGTGTGTCGCGCGATGCGCGGTCGCGATCAACTCGGGCGACGCCACGCCCAGGAACGTCACCGCGGCGACGGTCACGAGCGCCAGCGTGGCGGCGAGTGAGGATCGCGGTGGCCACGGCAGCGTCGCCTCGGGCGTTGCGGCCACGATCAGCAGCACCGACAGCAGGTCGACGAGGTGGTTGCCGTACGCGCCGCGGTCGATGAAGGTCCCGTAGCTGACGGCCGCGACGGCGACCAGCGCGTAGTGCCAGATGTCCAGCTGGTCGCCCCGGGCGGCCGTCACGTCACCCACAGTGACACCGGCGTGAGCGCGACCATCAGCGGCGCCGTCTCCACCGCGACGCGGACGATGCGCACGCCGGCCTTCACGATCGACAGTGGTCCGTCGATGCCAGAGGCTGACAGGGTCATGAGGTTGTCGAGCATCCTGCCGTCGCTGAGTGCGCAGAACGTCAGCCACAGACTGAGCGCCACAGCTGCGAACACCCCGACGAGCGTGAGCGCATCGCGTCTGCGCCGCCGGGAGACGAGGTAGGCGACCGCCGCCAGCAGCGCCCACACCGCCGACAGCTTCGTCAGCCACGCCAGCGCCGCGAGGACCCCCGCGGCGGCCACCGTCCACCGCCGCGCGCGCCGGTCGTCGAGCAGTGCAACGACCCACAGTTGCAGGCACGCGGGCAGCAGGTCGGGACGGACCGACAGCGACGTGTACCACATGGCGTACGACGCGATCGCGCTGACGACGACGAGTGCGCACCGTAGGGGCACCCCGCGCCGACGCATGATGGCGACCATAGTGCACGCCCAGACGGCGGTGAGGGCGACACTGACAAGACGGTGCCATCCTCATCGCGACACCGTAGGAAGCGCCCGCCGTACTGAGCGTCGTCGATCTTGGCGAGATGTGGTGACGAAACGGCGACGACGACCGGTCCGCTCCCGCGGCTCAGATCGCGGCGGTCAGCCGGTCGTAGTCGTCGTCGCTCAGCTCGACGGTTGCGGCCGCGCAGTTCTCCCGCAGGTGCTCGACGGATGAAGTGCCGGGGATCGGCAGCATCGTGGGGGAGCGGCGCAACAGCCAGGCCAACGCGATCTGCGCCGGCGTGGCGTCGTGGGCACGCGCGATCTCGTCGGCCACGCCGCCCGGTCTGGCCAGGCGGCCGGTCGCGATCGGGAACCACGGGATGAACCCGATGCTGTTGGCCGCGCACACGTCGACGACATCGTCCCATCCGCGGTCGGTCAGGTTGTAGCGGTTCTGCACGGTGGCGACCTCGACCATCTGTCTGACGTGGTCGAGCCGGTCGGCGGTGACCTCCGACAAGCCGATGTGACGGATCTTGCCCTCCTCGCGCAGCTCGATCAGCGTGCCGATCTGTTCCTCGGTCGGCACCCTGTTGTCGATCCGGTGCAGCTGATACAGGTCGATCGCGTCGAGCTTGAGCCGACGCAGGCTGCCCTCGCACGCGTCCCGCAGGTGTTCGGGACGCCCGTCGGCGCGCCAGTCACTGGGGCCACCGCGCACCAGCCCCGCCTTCGTCGCGATGACCACATCGTCCGGATAGGGGTGCAGCGCCTCGGCGATCAGTTCCTCGCTGATGTCGGGACCGTACGAGTCGGCCGTGTCGATGAGGGTGACGCCGAGGTCGACCGCGGTGCGCAGCACGGCGATCGCTTCGTCACGATCGTCGGGCGGGCCCCACACGCCGTCACCGGCCAGACGCATCGCGCCGAAGCCCAACCGGTGGACGTCGAGCTCGTTGGCGATCGAGAAGCTGCCGCTGGCGGGCACGGGCGTATCGGTCACGGTGCGGTCCAGTCGTCATGATGGCGGGCGGCGCAGGTTGTACCAGATCGCCGCACGAGGCACTCGCCGCGCATCGTGGTGCCGCGCCATTGTCAGGCGCCGGACCGAAGGAGCACGCACGTGCACGACAGCGACGATGACCGCAAGCGGGCGCTGCGCGAAGAGGTGTGGCAGGCCCTGCGCGATGCCGGCGTCGCGCGGTTCCCCGGCACCCGCGGCAGGATCCCGAACTTCACGGGTGCGGAGTCGGCAGCCGAACGGCTGCGCGGCCTCGACCTGTGGACCACGGCGACGACGGTCAAGTCGAATCCCGACTCGCCGCAGTGGCCGGTCCGCCAGCGCGCGCTCGAGGACGGTATGACGGTCTTCATCGCGGTGCCGCGGCTGCGCGAGGAGCGACCGTTCCTCCGTCTCGACCCGGAGCGTCTGGACGTGCGGCCCCGGGCGGCGTCGTCGATCAAGGGCTCCGCCGAGCACGGCGTGCCGGTCGGCGTCGACGAGCTCGAACCGGTCGATCTGGTCGTCGTCGGCTGCGTCGCGGTCGACCGCAGCGGCGCGCGGCTCGGCAAGGGTGGCGGCTTCGCCGACCTCGAGTTCGCGCTCGCGAGCGCCGCGCGCCTCATCGGACCGCAGACCACGGTGGTGACCACCGTGCACCCACTCCAGATGGTCGCGGACGGACGCATCCCGATGACTGGCCACGACGTGCCCCTCGACGTCATCGTCACGCCCGACGAGGTGATCACCTGCGCCAGCGGTCGCGAGCGTCCCGCCGGGATCCTGTGGGACCACCTACCGCCGGACAAGGTCGACGAGATCCCGCTGCTGCGACGATTGGCTGCTGCGCGCAGGGTCGGCTGACCGTCGAGCCTGATCAGGTGCTTCCGCGTGCGCGGCGGCGGATCGTCTACGGGCGGTAGGCGGGTCCGTGGCCAGGCACGATGACGTCGGCGACGGCCAGCACACGCTGGCGGCTGGCGTCGAGTTGCGCCTGATCGGTGGCGCGGGGATCGACCGTCGGGCCGCCGTCGTAGATGGCCCAGAAGTCGTGCACGCGGGCCCGCGGGAACAGACCGACGTTGATGGTGTGGTCGGGATGGTGGTGGCTGACCACGACGTCGGTGACGTCGCCCGGATCGCATCGGGCCGCGTGCAGCGGATCGACGATCGCGGCCTGCGTCGGCACCATCCCGGGATCGATGACGATGTGCCGATCGCCATCGGCGACGTACACGACGGTCGAGGCGACACGGTCGGCGGCGTATCCGTCATGCAGCACGGTCAGCCGCGCGGTCGCAGCCTCTGGGCGATCTGTCACGTGATGTCCTGTCGGTCTGGAGGGGCGCGCGAGGCTACACAAACGGAAGTGTGACCACCGTGGCCGATACCGTGTAGACGGCCACGCCGCAGCCTCGACACGAAGGGGTGAACGGCGTGCGGCGGATGCGGGTGTTGACTCACAGTGGTGTTGACGTCATCG
>JAHWKT010000020.1:0-4832 GCA_019347695.1 Actinomycetota bacterium
TGGTCGCCCGACGCAGGCCGCCGCCGGGCCAACCGCCGGCGCGCCCGAACCGGTGCCTGACGACCGGTCTCGAGACGCGGAGCGGGGCGGCCCTGCGCGGGCCTGCGCCGGACCCTCCGCGGCCAACGCCGAGCAAGCGACAGTCCACGCGCCGCCGACCACGGTCGAGGTGGTGTTCACCCCGTCGGGTCGGCGAGGGGCGGTGGCCGCGGGCACCACGGTGCTCGACGCCGCCCGTGGCCTCGGTGTCGACCTCGACTCGGTGTGCGGCGGTCGCGGGCTGTGCGGGCGCTGTCAGGTCACCGTCGGCTCACGCCCGGGTGTGCCGGCCGACGCTGGACGGCTGAGCCCACCGGGCGCGGTCGAGGCGGCCTACCGTGGACGGCGGCCGCTGGCCGACTGCCATCGTCTGGGCTGTGCCGCCCGGGTGCTCGCCGATGCGGTGATCGACGTGCCCCCCGCCAGTCAGCTGCATCGGCAGGTGGTGCGCAAGGAGCTCGCCTCCCAGCCGATGCCGGTCGACCCGGTGGTCCTGCTGCGCTACGTCGAGGTGGAACCGGCAGATCTGGGCGGCGCCGTCGGCGCGTGGGAGCGGCTGCGCGACGCGCTGTCGGGCCAGTGGGACGCGCACGCCACCCGCATCGACCTGCCCGCGCTCGACGCGCTGCAGGCCGCGCTCCACGGCCACGGCCACGGCGTCACCGTGGCGCTCCGCGACGGCGACACCGTCGTCGCGGTGTGGCCCGGTCTGCGCGATGTGGTGCATGGCGTGGCCATCGACGTCGGCTCCACGACGTTGGCCGGCCACCTGTCCGAGCTCGGGTCCGGTCGTGTGCTGGCGTCGACCGGTCGGATGAACCCGCAGATCGGCTTCGGCGAGGACCTGATGAGCCGGGTCTCCCATGTCCAGCTGCACAAGGATGGCCAGCGGCAGCTGACGGCAGCGGTCCGTGCGGCGCTGGCGGCGATGATCGCCGAGCTGTGCGCGACGGCCGGGCTGGAGCCGACGGACGTGCTGGAGGTGAGCCTCGTCGGCAACCCGATCATGCACCACCTGGTGTTCGGGCTCGATCCCCGGCCGCTGGGCAGTGCGCCCTTCACGTTGGCGACGACCGGGTCGGTCACCGCGCGGGCCGGCGAGCTCGAACTGGGTATCCACCCCGGCGGGCGGGTGTACGCGCCGCCGTGCGTGGCCGGCCACGTCGGGGCCGACGCGGCCGCGATGGTGCTCGCCGAGCGGCCGTACGAGCACGACGAGCTGACGCTGCTGGTCGACGTCGGCACGAACGCCGAGATCGTGCTCGGCGATCGCCACCGGCTGCTCGCCGCGTCATCGCCGACGGGGCCGGCCTTCGAGGGGGCACAGATCTCGAGCGGCCAGCGGGCGGCGCCGGGCGCGATCGAGCGGGTCCGCATCGACCGGTCCACCCTGGAGCCCCGGTTCCGGGTCATCGGGGTCGACGCGTGGTCCGACGACGACGGGTTCGCCGACGCGGTCGCGGCTACGGGTGTCACCGGGATCTGCGGGTCGGGCATCATCGAGGCGGTCGCCGAGCTGTTCCTGGCCGGCATCGTCACCGCCGACGGCAGGCTGGAGTCGGCGTCGCCCACACCACGCATCGTGACGCGGGGCCGCACCCGCGCCTACCGGTTGTGGGACGACCCGGTGATCGAGGTGACGCAGAACGACGTGCGTGCGATCCAGCTGGCGAAGGCGGCGCTGCAGGCCGGCTGCCGGTTGCTGATGGACCGGCTGGGGGTGACGACCGTCGACCGGATCCGCGTGACCGGCGCGTTCGGCAGCCACATCGATCCGCTCCGCGCGCTGGTGCTCGGTCTGCTGCCGGACTGCGACGTCGACCGCGTCGAGGCGGTGGGCAACGCCGCGGGTGTCGGCGCGCTGCAGCTGTTGCTGTCGACTGCCGCGCGCGCCGAGATCGAACACGTCGTCGGGCGGATCGTCAAAGTCGAGACCGCGATCGAGCCGGCTTTCCAGGAGCACTTCGTCGCCGCGATGGCGTTCCCGCACGCCTCCCTGGCCTACCCCCGCCTGGCCGAGCGGGTCACCCTGCCCACACTGGCCGCCACCCCGCGCCGCGCGCGCCGCCGACGCCGCGACCCGGGGAACGATCTCACCGTCTAGCGCGCGCTTGTTCCCCAGGCAACCGCTGTGGGGTCAATGGCCGGAGCGCACCGTCATCGCGTGCGCGGCATCGACGAGCCGCTCGATCCGCTGGGGGAACGACTCGATGTCGGGATGGGCGCGGCCGTACGCACCCGACGCGAACCGGGAGTACACACCCTGCAGGATCGCCGCCAGGCGCCAGTAGGCGAGCGCGAGGTAGAAGGCGATGTCGCTGACGTCCCTGCCCGACCGCTCGGCGTAGCGGTCGACCAGCTCGCCGCGACGCAGGAACCCCGGCAAGTGGGTGGACGCCTGCGGCAGCGTGCGGAACGTGTCGTCGGGATCCGCCCAGTAGGCACACAGGATCCCCACGTCGGCCAGCGGGTCGCCGAGGGTGCACAGCTCCCAGTCGACGACCGCCGCCACATCCCCGTCCGGCGAGAGGATCAGGTTGTCGAGCCGGTAGTCGCCGTGCACGATCGCCACGCCCGTCTGTGCCGGCACGTCGGCGCACAACCGCTCGTGCACCTCGACGAATGCGGGCAGGTCGCTGGTGGCGACGTGCTCCCACTGCCGCCGCCACCGGCGCAGCTGGCGTGCGCAGTAGTCGGCGCGTCGGCCGAGGTCACCGAGTCCAACAGCATCGGGATCGACCTCGTGCAGCGCGGCGAGGGTGTCGATCAGCGACATGGCGATCCGGCGGCGCAACGCCTGGTCCGTCTCGGCCTCGACCATCTGCGCGGTGCGGTAGACCGGACCGGGCACGAAGTCCATCACGTAGAACTCGGCGCCGGTCACATCCTCGTCGTCGCAGTGACCGACGACCGGCGGCACCGGCACGTCGCTGTCGGCGAGCGCCGCGATGATGCGGTGCTCGCGGGCCATGTCGTGGGCCGACTGGATGACGCCATGCAGCGGGGGCCGCCGCAGCACCCAGCGGCGACCGGCGCCATCGCACACGTGGTAGGTCAGGTTCGACAGGCCGCCTTCGATGCGGGCGAACCGCAACGGCAGCTCGACCGCACCGCCGGCGTGCGCTTCGAACCACTGGCCGACACGGTCGCCATCGATGCCCGGCGGGTCGTGCCCGTCTTCACCCATCGTCGGCCAAACGGTCGCGCAGCACGTGCTTGGAGATCTTGCCGGTCGATGTCTTCGGCAGCTCGCCGAAGTGCACCTCGTGCGGTGCCTTGTAGTTGGCGATGCGCTCCTTGACGTGGGCGATCACTGCGTCGGCGTCCAGGTCCTTGCCTTCCTGCAGCGTCACGAACGCCACCGGGACCTCGCCCCACTTCTCGTCCGGCCGGGCCACCACCGCGGCCTCGAGCACCGCGTCGTGCGTCTCGATGGTCTGCTCGACCTCGACCGACGCGATGTTCTCACCGCCCGAGATGATGACGTCCTTCTTGCGGTCCGACAGCTCGACGTACCCGTTGGGGTGCATGACCCCGACATCGCCGGTCCGGAACCACCCGGAGCTCGTGGCCTCGTCGGTCTGTTGCTCGTCGTCGTGGTAGCCGAGCATGACGTTGTTGCCGCGCAACGCGATCTCGCCCTCGGTCTCGCCGTCCGCGGGCACGTCCTCGCCGTGCTCGTCGACGACACGCGGCCGTTCCCCGACGACGTTCGCAACGCCCTGACGCGAGCGCAGCTCAACCTGCTCGTCGGCGTCGAGGTCGCTCCACTCGGGCTGCCACTGGCAGATCATGACCGGCCCGTACGACTCGGTCAGCCCGTACAGGTGGGTCACCTGCATGTTGAGGTCGGCCAACGCGCTCAGCAGGGCCGGCGACGGGGGTGCGCCCCCGGTGTCGACGTGGATGGCGCGGGGGGCGGGTCCGTCGGCCGCGGCGTCGCTGTTGGCGATCATGTTGAGCACGGTCGGCGCGGCGCTCATGTGGGTGACGCCGTGCTCGCGTATGAGCCGCCAGATCTCCTCGGGGTCGATCGCGCGTAGGCACAGATGCAGCGCCCCGGCGGCGCTGACCCCCCAGGTGAAGCACCAGCCGTTGCAGTGGAACATCGGCAGCGTCCACAGGTAGACGCTCTCGGTGGTCATCTGCGCCTGGAAGGCCATCGCCAGCGCCTGCAGGTACGCGCCCCGGTGCGAGTACATGACGCCTTTCGGCTGCCCGGTCGTACCCGACGTGTAGTTGATCGACAGCAGGTCCAGCTCGTCGACCGCCACGCGGTGCTCGTCGGCGTCGTCGAGCAGCGCCTCGTACTCGTCGTCGTCACCACCGACCTGGATCAACCGGACGTCGTGGTCGGTCTGCGCCGCCGCCTCGTGCGCGTTGTCGCCGAGCGACTCGTCGTAGATCAGCGCACGCGCACCCGAGTGCGACAGGATGTAGGACAGCTCACCCGGCTTCTGGCGGGTGTTCATCGGCACCAGCACGGCCCCCGCAAGCGGCACGCCGTTGTGCGCCTCGACCAACGCCGCGCTGTTCGGCGCGAGCGCGGCGACCCGATCCCCGCGCTCGATGCCCAGGCCCGCCAGCGCACCGGCCAGCCGGCACGACCGGGACCAGAACTGCGCGTAGGTGAACTCGCGGTCACCGTCGACCACCGCCGGCCGGTCGCTGTACACGTACGCCGCCCGCCGCAGGAACGCGGTGGGGGTGAGCGGCTCGTACGAGAAGCTTGGAACGTCCCGAGCCCCCACGCCGCTACTTGAGGTCTGGTCTCGACGACCTACCGCTTCGCT
>JAHWKT010000020.1:4932-31626 GCA_019347695.1 Actinomycetota bacterium
GACCTACCGCTTCGCTACTTGAGGTCATGTCGGCTCCTCCCGCTGCGGACTCCGCGCGCCGCTGGCCGATCCGGACCCGATCTCGCCGCGCCGCGTGGCTCGTGCACGAGCATCCCCGATCGGCCTTGACGAGAACCGGGTGGCATCTATGGTTCAGAACTGTCCCGTCGACATCCGCCGCGGTTCTCAGAAGGACCGCTGCGACAGGGAGGTGGACCATGCGGTCGATGGCCAAGCCGTTCATCATCTTCGTCGAACGCTTCTACCCGGACCCGTTCGTGTTCGCGATCGCGTTGACGTTCGTGGTCTTCCTCATGGCGGTCGGGATGACCGACGCCGGCCCCGTGGCCGCGCTGTCGGCGTGGGGCGGCGGACTGTCGCTGCTGCTGGAGTTCATCGCGCAGATCGCGATCACGCTGATCACCGCGCACGCACTGGCGCACACCGACCCTGCCCAGCGTCTGCTGCGGTCCGTGGGGCGGATTCCCAACAGCCCCGCGGTCGCCTACGGTCTTGTGGCGTTCGTCGGCGGCGTCGGCAGCCTGTTCTCCTGGGCGTTCGGCCTGGTCGCGGGGGCGCTGGTGGCCAGACAGGTCGCCGTCGAGGCGCGCGACCGGGGCCTGCGCCTGCACTATCCCCTGCTGGTCGCCTCGGCCTACGCCGGCTTCGTGATCTGGCACATGGGCTACTCGAGCTCCGCCGCGCTGTTCGTGGCCACGCCCGGACACGCGCTCGAGGAGCAGGTCGGCGGCACGATCCCCGTCACCGAGACCATCTTCGCGCCGTGGAACATGATCATCGCGGTGATCACGCTGATCACGATCATCGTGCTGTGCGCGGCGATGCGTCCGAAGGGCGACGACGAGATCATCGAGCTTCCCGACGACGTCCGCGCCGAAGCCGACAACGACGGCGGTTCGGGTGGTGGCGGTGGTGACACCGCCGTCGCGACGAAGGTCGAGACCGAACAGCGGACCACGCTCGCCGAACAGCTGGACAGCGCGCGCTGGATCACGCTGGCGCTCGGCGCCGCGATCATGGCGTACCTGGCGTGGTGGTTCGCCACCGAGGGTCTCAACCTGACATTGAACATCGTGAACTGGAGCTTCCTGGGTCTGGGCCTGCTGCTGGCCCGGTCACCGATCCACTACGTCGAGCTTGTCGCCGACGCGAGCACCACCGTCGGTCAGATCATCATCCAGTACCCCCTGTACGCCGGCATCATGGGCATGATGATCGATACCGGCCTGGTGTCGGTGATCGCCGACTTCTTCACCGGCATCTCGACGGCCGGCACGCTCGGCTTCTGGGCCTTCCTGTCCGGCGGCATCGTGAACTTCTTCGTGCCGTCCGGCGGCGGGCAGTGGGCCGTGCAGGGACCGATCTTCATCGAGGCGGCCGCCAACCTGGGCACCGATCCGTCTCGCATCGTGATGGGCGTCGCGTACGGCGACCAGTGGTCGAACATGGTGCAGCCCTTCTGGACGATCCCGCTGCTGGCGATCGCCGGGTTGCACATGCGCCAGATCATGGGCTACACGTTCGTCATCTTCTTCGCCACCTTCTTCCTGTTCGGCGGCGGCATCCTGCTCGCCGGCGCGGGCAACTGAGCGGCCACCGTTGCCGCGGCCCGACGCCGCCCGGCGGGGTAGGTCCGCCGCCCCGACGAACCGGTCGCCACTACAGAAGCCATGTAGTACATGGGCCATGTAGTACACCGTATCTGTAGTATTATGACACCGATGCTACGGCCACTGATCAACCGTGACCCGGAGCGTGAACGCCTAGAAGCGGCGTGGCAGCACGCCGTGAGCGGATCACCCCAACTGGTTGTGCTGTCGGGACGCCGGCGAGTCGGCAAGACCTTCCTGCTCAGTCACTTCGCGACTGGTAAACCGGCGGTCTTTCACGCGGCCACACGCCAGGGAACAGCGGTCGAGCTGGAGCGACTGCACGAGAGCGCCAGACGCACACTCGGAGACGATGTGCTGGCGCTGACCGGTGGCTCCTTCGCGGGTTGGGAAGCGGCGCTGCGGTTCTTTGCCGCTGTGACCCGCGACCAACCGCTGCTGGTCGTGCTCGACGAGGTCACGTACCTGAGCGACGGCGCTCCTGCCTTCGCGTCGGTTCTGCAATCCGTGTGGGACCACCTGGGCAGCGGCACGCGCCTGATGATCGTGCTTGCGGGATCCGCGGTCAGGTACATGGAATCGTTGCAGGCGGGCGGCGGCGCGCTCCACGGGCGACCAACGGTTCGCCTCCGCATGCGTCCCGTCGATCTCTGGCAGGCACAGGCGTTTCTGCCAGACGCCGAACCGACCCAGCTCATCGAGGCGTATGCCGCGTGCGGCGGCTATCCGCTCCACCTCCAAGCCTGGACGACGGGCGACTCCACCTGGGACAACCTTCAGCGACTCGCGGGCGAGCCGGGCGGACTGTTGCTCGAGGACGCGACGGGCATCCTCAACGAGGAGCTGCCGGGCGCCGGTGGGTACTCGCGCATCCTCGCGGCGGTGGGTCGGGGTCGAACCCGCTTCAGCGAGATCGCCACGGAAGCCGGCCAGCGGATTGAGGGGCCACTCGACCTGCTGGTGCAGGCCGGGTTCGTCGAACGTGAGGTGCCGATCGGTGCGACGCGCCGCGCGCGCCCGCTCTACCGTGTCGCAGATCCGTACCTGGGGTTCTGGTTCGCGATGCTCTACGCCGACCGCGGTCTCATCGAAGGCGGCCAAGGTCGCGCCGTGCTCGATCGGCTCGCACCGCGGTGGCGTGGGCACGTCTCGAACGTCTTCGAGGGACTCGCACGCCAGCACGCCATCCGGCTGGTGACACGTGGCGAACTGCCGAACGCCGTGGTGGGCCGCTGGTGGACATCGACGGGTCTGCCGTGCGAGATCGACGTCGTCGGCCTCTCCGGGACTACGGCAGTGCTGGTGGGTGAAGCCAAGTGGCGGAAGCGGGCGGTTGGGGCACGTGTGGTCGCGGAGCTTCTTGCCAAGCGCGAACGGCTCCCCGACGCCGCCGATGACCCGGTCGTTGCGATCTGGGCTTCGGGCGGGGTCACCGACAGCGCTCGCGAGTCGGGCGCTGTCGGCTTCGACGCCCGCGCGCTGGTCGACGGCTGACGACTCCCGCTTGCCTACTTCGGAGCCATGCGGATCGCGCCGTCGAGGCGGATCACCTCGCCGTTGAGCATCTCGTTGGCCACGATGTGCAGGGCGAGCGCCGCGTACTCGTCGGGACGCCCGAGCCGGCTGGGGAACGGGATCTGGTTCGCGAGCGACTCGCGGGCCTTCTCGGGAAGACCGGCCATCATCGGGGTGTCGAAGATGCCTGGTGCGATCGTGGCCACACGGATGCCGTGCTTGGCGAACTCGCGCGCGACGGGCAGTGTGAGGGCCGCAACGCCGCCCTTGGACGCCGCGTACGCGGCCTGACCGATCTGCCCGTCGAAGGCGGCGACCGACGCCGTGTTGACGATGACGCCGCGTTCGCCCGCGGGGGTCGGCTCGTTGTCCATCATCGCGGCGCCGACCAGCCTGAGCATGTTGAAGGTACCGATCAGGTTGACCTCGACGACGCGGGCGAAGTCGTCCAGCGGATGGGGCCCGTCGCGACCGACCACCCGCGTCGCCGTCGCGACGCCGGCGCAGTTGACCAGACCACGGACGTCACCGAACGCCGACGTCGCCGCCTCGACCACGTCGGTGACGCTGCCCTCGTCGGTCACGTCGGTCTCGGCGAACCGCGCCCGCGCGCCGAGCTCGTCGGCCACCGAGGAGCCGGCATCGGCATTGACGTCGGCGAGCACGACGTTGGCGCCGCCCGCTGCGAGCTGTCTCGCCGTGGCGGCGCCGAGGCCGGATCCGCCGCCGGTGACGATGAACGTGGCGTTGTCCAGTTGCACGTGCACTCCGATCCACCCGGGACTGATCGCGTGTGACGTACCCGCGCGCCGTCATCTCACCCAGGAGCCGGACCGCCGTGCGTCGCGCCGCGCTCGTGGAGCCCGGGTCGCCATGGTGCGCTGCGAACGACGTTCGCGAGATGCTGCGCGTCCGTGTCGAAATCGGCACTCGTCGCACGACCACCGGGTGATGAGCCTCGAGCCGCGCTGGTTCGGGGCACGCCAGACAACGAGGAGCGCGAGATGAGCACGCGGAACACCTTAAACTGGGTCGATCTCATGACCACCGACCAGCAGGCGGCCAAGAACTTCTACACCGAGCTGTTCGGATGGCAGACGCGGGACGAGCCCATCGAGCCCGAGGGCACCTACACCATGTTCCTGTCCGGTGACGACTCGGTCGCCGGCGCCGGTGAGTACCCCGAGGAGCAGACGCAGCAGGGCATGCCGGCGGTGTGGAACAGCTACATCACGGTCGACGACGTCGACGCGAAGACCAAGGAGGCCGAGCAGCTGGGTGCGACCGTGGTCATGCCGCCGATGGACGTCATGCACGCCGGCCGGATGGCGGTCGTCCGGGACCGGGCGGCGCCCACGTCTCGCTGTGGGAGGACCGCAACCACTCGGGCGCGACGAAGTTCAACGAGCCGGGTGCGCTGACCTGGAACGAGCTGGCCACCACCGACACGCGGGCGAGCGCCGACTTCTACACGTCGCTGCTGGGATGGACCGCCGAGACCGCCGAGTTCGGCGGCCGTCCCTACACGACGTTCAGCAAGGGCGACCGTCCCACCGGCGGCATGTACGACATGGCCGGCGTCGTGCCCGACGGCGTGCCGC
The DNA here is from genome assembly GCA_019347695.1 of Actinomycetota bacterium. Taxonomy (GTDB): domain Bacteria; phylum Actinomycetota; class Nitriliruptoria; order Euzebyales; family JAHELV01; genus JAHELV01. The sequence continues at coordinate 9,680 of JAHWKT010000020.1, forward strand.
CGCACTGGTTGGCGTACTTCGCCGTGGCTGACGCGGACACCACGATCGCCGACGCCGAACGCCTCGGTGGGCAGAGGATGAACGGGCCAATGCAGCTGGAGGGCGTGGGCACGATGGCCGTGATCACCGACCCGCAGGGTGCGGCATTCGCGATCCTGCAGCCCGAGCAGCGCTGAGGACCGTCCTTGCGCCTGCGCCTCGGACGCCTGCCGTGCACATGACACGGTAGGCGTCCGCAGACGGCGTCCTCGCTCACCGGGTCAGCCGATGGCAGCGCCACGCCGATCCGCACAGTGGACGCTCGGTACGGTGTGCGAATGTCGGTCACGCCGTACGACAGGTTGACGCCGCGGGGGCGGACACGGCGGTTGCGTCGGCTCGTCCCGGCGGTGCTGGCCGAGTACGACATCGAGGTTGCGAGGGTCCGGCTGGTCACCGAGGCGTTCAACACCATCTTCCGGGTCGATGCCGGGGACGGTCGGCGGTACGCGCTGCGCGTCGGCGCCTGGTGGCGGTTGCACACGGCTGCGATCGCCGAGGTCGAGGCGGTCTGGGCTGCCGCGCTCGCCGCCGACACCGATCTGCGCCCTCCGCAGGTTGTGCGTTCCCGTCGGGGCGCAGCATCCGTGTGGGCCACCACCGGCGGCGTGCCCGGATCACGCGAGTGCGTGCTGTTCACCTGGCAGGAGGGCCGGCGCCTGCACGACCACCTGCCTGACGCGCGGCTGCTGCCCACCGCGGGCGAGACCCTCGCCGTCCTGCACGAGCACGGCGCGAGCACCGACAGCGTGACCTCGGATCAGGTGGTGCGCGCCGACCGGGTCTGCTACTTCCGGTTGCCGACGATCCTTCCAGATCGGCACGGTCCGCGGTTCGCCGAGGGACTCGCATGGGCGCAGGAGGAAGGACGACACGAGCCGCCGCACCTTCACGGCCGTCAACGACACGCTCATCGAGCGGCGACTGCCCCGACCGCACACGGCGTCCGACGTGGCCACCGCCTACGGCAGCGCCCACATCCTGTCGTGGTCGGGCTCGCAACCACCGCTCGTGCTGCTGCCGGGCGCGGATCCACCGCGCTGTCGTGGGCCGCGATGCTCCCCCGCCTGCGGGGCCGGGAGATCCACGCGATCGACACGATCGGCGACGTCGGCCGAAGCGTCCAGCAGGCGCCGATCGCATCCGGCCGTGATTACGGCGCGTGGTTGGAACAGGCGCTCGATGGGCTCGGCGTCGCCCGCGTGCATCTGGCCGGCGTGTCCTTCGGCGGCTGGCGGGCGCTGCTGCACGGCCGGTACGCCCCCGACCGGCTGGCATCGATCTGCCTGCTCGAGCCCGCCGGGTTCCAGCCCGTCCGCCCGGCGTTCTGGGCGTGGTCGCTCGCGTGCGGGATCGCCGGCGGCGTCCCTGCGCCCATCCGTCGTCGTGCCGCACTCCGGTTGCGCCAGCAAGGCATCACCGACGCGGAGCTGCGTCGGTTGGCGCGACTGAGCTTCCGCCGGTTCCCCGCGGTACCCGTCACCGCAGCCGATGGCCGTCGACGATCTGCGCCGCATCACCACGCCGACGCTGCTGCTACTCGGCCGGCACAGCGCGTTGCACGACGCCGAGCGGGTGGCCCAGCGGGCCAAGGCGCTGCTGCCAGACCTCGAGTGCGTCGTGCTCGATGCTCCCGCAGCCTCGCCGTCGATCACGGTGGACCGGCGGCCGCGCGGACGCTGGACTTCCTCACGCGACAGGAGCGCCGCGCGCAGTGAGGCGGGCAACGAGGGCGGCGATGGCGGCGGCCGGTCAGGTGGTGAGGCGAACGGCGTGCAGCCGCTGATAGTGGGGGCAGGCATCGGCGGTAGGTGTCCTCGAGGTGCGTGCGCAGCAGCGACAGCTGGTCACCGCAGACCGGGCTCCGGTCGCCGAGCGGACGCGTGCCAGCCAGTCTCCACATGTGATGACTCGTGGCCACACGTGGAGGCGGTGTGTCTGCCCGCTTGCGCAGGAGACCGGCGGGCGCACACCTAGATTGGCGTGATGCCTTCGCCGCCGCGCGCCTCGATCGGCGATCTGTTCGCTCCGCAGCTGCGCGGCGCGACCGTCGCGATCCTGCTGACCGTCGCGCTGGCCGCGTTCGAGGGCCTGGCCGTCGCGGCGGCGCTACCGCAGGTGGCTGCCGACCTCGGCGGCATCGATCTGCTGCCCTGGGTGATCACGTCGTTCCTGCTCACCTCCGGCGTCGCGACCGTCGCGGCCGGCCCTCTGGTCGACGCGCTCGGCGTCCAGCGCGTCTTCAAGGTGGCCGTCGCCACGTTCGCCCTCGGCGGCGTCGCGGCGGGCCTGACCACCACGATGCCACTGATGATCATTGCGCGGCTCGTGCAGGGGGCGGGCGCCGGGGCGACGATCGCCGTGGGGCTGGCAGCGGTCGGCCTCGCGTTCCCCAGCGCGCTCGTCGGCCGTGCGTTCGCACTCAACTCGGCGGTCTGGGGAGCCATGGGCGTGGCCGCGCCGGGCCTGGCCGCGGCACTGCTGACCGTCGGATCGTGGCGCTTGATCTTCCTGATCAACCTGCCGCTCGGCGTCATCGCCCTGCTCGTCGGCTCGCGTGCGCTGCCCGCGGAGCCGGCGGCTCCGGGCCGCGTGCGGGTAGACGTCACCGGTCTCGTGCTCGTGACCGCGTTCACCGCCGCGCTGCTGGTGACGGTCGACGCGATCGGGCCTGTCTCGGTGCCCGCGGCAGCCGTCACGACGGTGCTGGCATGGCTGTATCTGCGGCATGCCCGGGCCGTCGACGCACCGGCGCTCAAGCCCCGCCATCTCATGACCGCGCCGTTCGGCCCCATGGCCTGGACCGTCTCGCTGCTCCTTGCGGGCGCGTTCACGATGGTCGCGTTCGTGCCGCTGTACGTCTCGGGCGGTCGCGGCGCGGGAGCGGCGATCACGGCCTGGTCGGTGCTGTTCTTCACCGTTGGATGGACGACCGGCGCCAACGTGTCGTCGCGTGCGCTCGACCGCGCGACGGAGTGGTCGGTGATCGCCGTCGGCGTGGTGCTCGTCGTGGCCAACGCGGTGCTCGTCGGCGTGCTCGCCCTGGTTGACGCGCCGCTGTGGACGGTGTTCGTGGCACTGACCGCGATGGGCACCGGTGTGGGGGCGAGCACCAACGCCGCGCTCACGCTGCTGCGCGCGGTCGCCGACGACGACGAGCTCGGGCGGGCGACCGCCGCCCATCAGTTCCTCCGCAACCAGGGCTTCGCCATCGGCGCCGCGCTCGGCGGCGCCGTCATCCTGCTGGTGGTCGGTCGGGTCGTCGGCGACGTCGAACGCGTGCGCGGGCTGCTGGCCGGCGACACCGCCGAGGCCTCGCTGACGGTCGGCACCGCGCTCGCCGACGGCTTCGCCGCCGCGGCGTTGACCGGCGCGGTCGTCGCCGCCAGCGGCGTGGTACCGCTCCTGCGGTTGCGCCGGCACCTGGCACCCGGCGGTCGTCGATGACCGGGTTCCCCCCAGGGGCCGGGTCGATCGAGATCATCAACGACCCGACGGCCACCGGCGCGGCCTCACCGATCGACGACCAGCGCCCACCGGCCCGAACGCAACCGCCACAGCGTGAGCACCGCCCTGGTGACCATCATGACGAGCATGCCGACCCAGATGCCGGTCAGTCCCCAGCCGAACTGCAGCGCCGCCAGACACACGGGTACCAGCCCCCCCAGCGACGCCAGCGCCGTCGACCACCACAGGAACCGGAAGTCGCCGGCGCCCATGAGAATGCCATCGAGGACGAACACCACCCCGCCGATCGGCTGCAGCAGCGCGACCATGCCCCAGACGCCGCCGACGGCGGCGAGCACGCGGAGATCGGTGGTGAACACGCCCGGCAGTACGCCCGCCAGGGCGAGGTAGCCCAGGCCGACGAGGATTCCGAAGCCGGTGCCCCAGGCAACCAGCCGCAGCGCCGTGCGGCGCGCCTCCGTGACGAGGCCGGCACCCAACGCGGTACCGATCATCGCCTGCCCCGCGATCGCGAAGCCGTCCTGCACGAGCGCCAGCATGGTCCACAGCTCCCGCGCGATCTGATGGGCGGCCACGACCACGGTGCCCATCCTCGCCGCCACCGCGGTGGACACCAGCAGTCCCGACAGCAGCGCGGCGGTGCGCAGGAACAGGTCGCGTGAGATGCCGGCGATCCGGCGCATCGCCGCCGGCTCGATCCGCAGGTCGGGCGGGTCGAACCGGCGGCGACCGAGCACCAGAAACGTCGCGGCGCCGATGGTTTGCGCGATCAAGGTGCCCCACGCGGCACCCGCGATGCCCAGGCTGGCGGGATACACCAGCGCCCAGCTGATCACCGCGTTGCCCAGGTTGACCGCGATCGTGATCCACAGCGGCGTGCGCATGTCCTTGCGGCCACGAAACGCGCCGTGCCCCACCAGCACCACCAGCACCGGCACGGACGCCAGCGCCCGGATGCGCAGGTACACCTGTGCGGCATCGGCCACCTCGCCGGTTCCGCCCATCGCGGCGATCAGCACCGGCGCGGCGGCCTCGAGCACCACGGTTGTGGCCACCCCGAGCGCCACGGCCAGCCACAACGCCTGCAGCGCGTACGTCGATGCCTCCAGCGGACGGCCGGCGCCGTGGAGCCGCGCCACCTCCGCGGTCGTGCCGTACGTCAGGAAGTTGAAGCCGAAGAACGCCAGGGTGAACAGGGCGACGCTGACGCCCAGCGCGGCCAGTGGCACCGCACCGAGACGTCCCACCAGTGCGGTGTCGACCAGGCTCAGCAGCGGGTCGGCGGCCAGAGCGGCCATGGCGGGCAGCGCGAGACCGACGATTTCCCGGTCGCGGGTCGCCAGACGCATCGCGCCAGCCTAGGAGTGACGTGTGGCTGCGCAGCGTGCGGCAAGCACCGGTCGTACGACTACCGTGGAGGCACGCGAGCGACGGAGAGGGAGGCGGGCCGGGCAGTGCCTGAGGATCTCGAACTGGCCGACGGCACGACGATCCCGGCCACCGAGCTGGACGTCCGGTTCGTGCGGTCGGGCGGGCCGGGTGGCCAGCATGTCAACACGAGCGCGACCAAGGTGGAGCTCAGGTTCGACGTGGCCGCGAGCCGCGCGCTGAGCGCGACGCAGAAGCGGCGCATCACCGCGGCGCTGGCAGCACGGCTGACGGCCGACGGTGTCCTGGTGCTGCAGGCCGACGAGTTCCGCTCGCAGGCACGCAACCGTGCCGCGGCAGTCGGCCGTCTGGACGTGCTGCTGTCGGACGCGCTGCGGCCGCCCCGGATCCGCCGGCCCACCCGGATCCCGCGGTCGTCCCGGCGTGCCCGTCGCGACGCCAAGCGCCGACGCGCCGAACGCAAGCGACAACGTCGACCGCCACCGCTCGACGCCTGAGCACGACCGCGACGCCGCGACGGCCGGCGCGCGCGGGTGACGTCCGCCACCACCGGTCACCTGCGGGTGCGCAGTGACCACCAGTGCCGTTCGGCGTCCTGCCACACGTCCAGGGGTTCCACCACGTCGGTGACCGCGTCGAGCAGGACCTCGAGCTCGCCGGTCCGCTGGGCGGTCGCCCTGGTCGGCCCGATGTGCGCGAGGGACTCGGCGAGGCTGGCGCGGCATGCCTGCCACTGCGCCTCGACCTGCGGCACCCGCCACTGGTCGAGGAGGTCGGACACGGCGCGCAGCTCGTCGCGCAGCAGCTCGAGCCCGACGGGGATCGGGGCCGGGTCGACCCTGCCCACCGGCAGGCAGCCCAGCAGCGCGCGACGCGCGTCCTCGATGCGCTGCGCCTGCGCGCTGAACGCCGACCACGGCGCGGTCAGCTCCTCAGGCATCTGCTTGCGGCGGAACACGATGGTCCTTCATCAGCTCGGCGGTCGCGCCGACAACAGCATGCTCGGCTCGACCGCTCAGCGGAGCGCAGCCAGCGTCGGTCGTGGTCAATACACGATTGTTGCATCTGCCGGTGCGGACGCCGCCGCGCGTAGTACGTACGATGAGTGATCAATCGGCTGGCGGGGCCGACGAGCACCAGTGACACCGCGTCCACACATAGGTATGCCACACCATGCACAGCTTCCTGGAGACCATGCACCGTCGGGTCGTCGTCCTCGACGGCGCGATGGGCACGTCGCTGCAGGACCACGAGCTGTCGGTCGAGGACTTCGGTGGGCGCGACGGGTGCAACGAGGTGCTCGTGCGCACCCGCCCCGACGTGGTGGCCGGCGTGCACGCGCGGTTCCTCGCGTCGGGCTGTGACGCGGTCGAGACCGACACGTTCGGCGGCGCCCCGTGGGTGCTCGACGAGTACGGGCTCGGCGACGACTGCGAGGAGCTGAACCGCACCGCCGCCGAGATCGCTGCGCGGGCGTGCGCCGACGTCCGCGCCGGGCGTGACGCCGGCCCGTGGGTCGTGGGCTCCATCGGACCCGGCACGCGGTCACCGACGTTGTCACTGGCCAAGGACCCGCACGCGGCCGACCACATCACCTATGACCTCGCCGTCGACGGCTACACCCGACAGGCGCGCGGGCTGCTGGCCGGCGGGGCGGAGGTGCTGCTGGTCGAGACCTGCTACGACCTGCTGCAGGCCAAGGCCGCGATCTGGGCGTGTCACCAGGCGATGGCCGCCGAGGGGACGACGGCCCCGCTGCTGTGCTCGGTGACGATCGAACAGGGGCTCGGCACCATGCTGCTCGGCAGCGACATCGGCGCGGCGATCACCGCGCTGACCCCGCTGGGCATCGACGTGCTGGGGCTCAACTGCGCGACCGGGCCTGCCGACATGCGCGAGCCGCTGCGGCACCTGTCGCGACACAGCCCACTGCCGATACTGGTGATCCCCAACGCCGGCATCCCGACGATGGTCGACGGGCGCCCGCACTATGCGCTGTCGCCCACCGAGCTCGCCGACGCCCACGCCGACTTCGTCACCGACTTCGGCGTGCAGATCGTCGGCGGATGCTGCGGCACGACGCCCGAGCACATCGCGACGGTGGTCGACCGCTGCGGTCCGCTGACCGCCCGGACCCGCCAGCCCTCGACGCAGGCGAGCGTCGCGTCCCTGTACAGCGCCGTCGCGCTACGCCAGGACACCTCGTTCCACATCATCGGCGAGCGGCTGAACGCCAACGGCTCGCGCAAGTTCCGCGAGCTGCTCCTGGCGGAGGACTGGGACGGCATCATCCAGATGGCCAAGGAGCAGGCGCGCGGCGGCGCCCACACGCTCGACGTCTGCGTCGACTACGTCGGACGGGACGGGGCCGACGACATGACACAGGTCGTCGACCGGCTCGCCACGCAGTCGACGCTGCCGCTCGTGCTGGACTCGACCGAGATCGACGTGGTCTCCACCGGGCTGCGCCGCCTCGGCGGTCGGGCCGTGATCAACTCGGTCAACCTCGAGGACGGCCGGCGCAAGGCCGATCGCCTGTTCCCGCTGGCGCGCCAGTTCGGCGCCGCGCTGGTGGCGCTCGCCATCGACGAGCAGGGTCAGGCGCGGACCGTGGACTGGAAGGTCGACGTGTGCCGCCAGCTCGCCGACATCGCCGTCGACGATTACGGGCTGTCGACCGGGGACCTGATCTTCGACACGCTCACGTTCCCGCTCGGCTCGGGGCAGGAGGAGCTGCGCGCGGACGGCATGGCGACCCTCGACGCGATCGAGCGGGTCAAGGCGGAGATCCCTGGCTGCCACACGGTGCTCGGCGTGTCGAACATCAGCTTCGGGCTGTCACCGGCCGCGCGGCAGACGTTGAACTCGGTGTTCCTGCACGAGGCGGTGCAGCGTGGCCTCGACGCCGCGATCGTGCATCCCGGCAAGATCCTGCCGCTGCACACGATCGACGAGGACGCGCGCCGGCTGTGTGAGGACCTGATCTACGACCGGCGCAGCGGCGACTACGACCCGCTGCACGGCCTGATGGCACACTTCGAGGGCGCGACCGAGGCTGTCGACGGCCGCCCCGATCTCACCGAGCTCCCGCTGGACGAACGGCTCCAGCGCCGCATCGTCGACGGGGAGCGCGACGGCCTCCCGGCGGATCTCGACGCTGCGATGGCCGCCGGGATCGCGCCGCTCGACATCATCAACACGCACCTGCTCGCGGGCATGAAGACCGTTGGCGACCTGTTCGGCGCCGGGCAGATGCAGCTGCCGTTCGTGCTGCAGTCGGCCGAGACGATGAAGTCCGCGGTGCGCCACCTCGAGCCGCACCTCGACCGGGCCGACAGCAGCGGCAAGGCACGGGTGGTGCTGGCCACCGTCAAGGGCGACGTGCACGACATCGGCAAGAACCTCGTCGACATCATCCTGACCAACAACGGCTACGACGTCCGCAACCTCGGCATCAAGCAGCCGATCGACGCGATCATCGATGCCGCCGCGCAGTTCTCGGCGGACGCGATCGGGCTGTCGGGGCTGCTGGTCAAGTCGACGGTCGTGATGCGCGATGACCTCGACGAGCTCAGCCGGCGTGGGCTCGACCGGTACCCGATCATGCTGGGCGGCGCCGCGCTGACCCGGGCGTACGTCGAGGACGACCTGCGGCAACGCTACGCCGGCCCGCTGTTCTACTGCCGCGACGCGTTCGCGGGGTTGTCGGTGATGGACGAGCTCGTGGCCCACCGCGACGACGGGCCCCCGCCCGACTGGGGTCGCGGCACCCCGACCCGTCCATCGCCGACGCGGCGGCGGCCCGCCCCACGTCCGACCGGTGACAGCCCTGGGCGGTCGGACGTCGCCACCGATGTGCCGGTGCCGATCCCGCCGTTCTGGGGCAGCCGCGTGCACCGGGGCGTCGCGCTCGAGGAGATCCTGCCGCTGCTGAACACCACCGCGCTGTTCCGCAACCAGTGGGGGTTCGCGCGCGACGACCGCGAGGTGGCAGAGGCCGCGCTGCGCCAGACCATCGAGCTCGCGCGGACCGAGGGACTGCTCGCACCGCAGGCCGTCTACGGCTACTTCGCGTGCAACAGCGACGGCGACGATCTTCTGATCTACGAGGCACCGGACTCCGACACGGTGGTCACGCGCTGGTCGTTCCCCCGCCAGTCGGGCAGCAGGCGGCTGTGCATCGCCGACTTCTTCCGGCCGGTCGACTCGCCCGAGCACGACGTGATCGCGCTGCAGTGCGTCACGGTCGGCGACCGGGTGACCGAGCGCGCGGCGGAGCTGTTCGCCGAGGACCGCTACACCGAGTACCTGTATCTGCACGGGCTGGGAGTCGAGACCGCCGAGGCACTCGCCGAGCACTGGCACGCGCGCGTGCGCGCCGAGCTGCAGATCGCGGGGGCCGATGCCGCCACGCCACAGGAACTGTTTCGGCAGGGCTATCAGGGTTCACGCTACTCATTCGGGTACGCGGCGTGCCCTGATCTCGAGATGCGTGCTCCGCTGCTCGAACTGCTGGATGCCGAACGCATCGGCGTGGTGTTGTCCGAGAGCTTCCAGTTGCACCCCGAGCAGTCAACTGATGCATTCGTCGTGCACCATCCGCAGGCGCGCTACTTCAACGCACGTTAGCGTTTCGTGCTAACATTCTTTCGTTGATCAGGTCCGTCGGTTCTGTCACAACCCCAAGAGCGTGACACCAACGAAAGCGCGTAGACATGGCAGGCACGCAAGAAGCAGCTGTCCGCAACTATCTCCTCTCCATCCGCAGCCCCGGCGCGCTCCGCGACGAGAGCGCGATCGCAACGTTGCAGAGCAAGCTCGATCAGTCGAACGACGAGCTCGAGCGACTTCAGCTCCGGCAGCAACTGCTCGACAGCGAGACCCCGTCGCTCGAACGGTACGAGGACGCGTTCGTGGAGCACGCCAAGCAGTGGGCCGACAGCACCGGCGTCAGCGCCGACGCCTTCCTCGCCGAGGGCGTGCCAGCCGCGGTGCTGCGTCGTGCGGGCTTCCGCGGCGTCGGCGGCGGGCGGCGCCGTGCGTCGTCGCGGTCGTCCGGCGCCAAGGCCACGACACGAAGTCGGGTGAGCTCCGACGAGGTCCGCAACGCGATCCCCACGGGCACATTCACGGTGAAGGACCTGCAGGAGCGCAGCGGGGCGTCGGCTGCGGTCGTTCGCCGGGTCATCGCCGAAGAGGTCGAGGCGGGCAATGTGTCGGATGAGGGCCCCGACCCCGACCACACCGGCCCGGGACGCGCACCTGCGGTCTACCGCGGATCGTAGGCGTCGCGGGAACGATCTCGCGCGCGAGCAGCGGTACGACGCCGAAGGCCCAGCCTTCGGCGTCACCATTTGCGCACTCATGTGGTGATCTGGTGCACCGGACTCGCCGCCAGATGACCTGTCGGTCTCACCGTGACGTGACAGAACGCTCATCCGTTGGGAGGCGAACTGCGAGCGCCATCGCCACCCGTCACTCACCGTCCGTGCGATTGTACTTCTGTACATGTCCTACACCTGCACGACATGGCGTCGCGATGTGTCATCCGTGGTAATTGCAGCAGGCGGGAATGCAATTGCGTCGAACGCGACGCGTGTGCCCGCACGCTCACGTGGGTGCACGCGGGCCTACCCTGGTGCGGTGACCCACATCGGCAGGCGGATGCGCCGTTCATGAGCTGGGAGGAGCCGCCACAGCGGCGCGGCCGGAGGCCGTGGCTGCTGCCAGCGGGGATCGGCGTCGCGGTGCTCGCGGTGCTGGTCGTCGCCTTCGCGCTCCGCGCCGGCGGTCCATCGACGTTGGCCGTCGGGCCCAGCGCCCCGCCGGCCGCTGCCGACGCCGCCGACGTTGTCGATCCCCGAGACCTCATCCCCGAACGCAGCGGGCGCCTGCGGACCGCGACCGAGTCGGCCGGCAGCGGGCCACTGCTGACCGACGCCGACCTGACCATCGTCGCCGCCGACGACACCGGCGTGCAGTTCGTCGACACCGCAACCGGCGACCTCCGGCGCGTGCAGGTGGTCAACACGGCGCCCGCCTCGCTGACCGACCGGGTCTTCGTCGTCGGCGACAGCATCATCATCGACGCCGACGCCGACGTCGTCCGGATCCGGGATGGTGGCGTTCGGCCGGTGCGGATCGCACGCAACCACCGGGCCATCACCACCATCGACGACCGCTCGGTGTGGGTCTTCGACAACTTCTCGCCCTTCGTCGACGGCATCGCCTCACGGGTCGACTTCGACGGCGAGGTGCACGACCAGATCCGCCTGCCGGCGGCGACTCAGCCGCTGGTCGGCACCGACGCCGGCCTCGTGGTCACCGCCCCTGGCGCGGTCTCGGTCATCTCGACCGACGGCAGTCGACGCCTGGTCGCCCGTGGCACGGCGGTCGCGGCCGACGGCGAGCGGGTAGCGTGGCTGCAGTGCGCGGACGAGCCGTCCTGCGCGGTGGTGATGGGCACGATGGACGATCCCGATCAGGTGCGGACCACGCTCGATCCCGCCGTGCTGCCCGCCGGCTTCTTCGGCATCCCATTCGGCGCGTTCTCACCGGACGGCCGCTGGCTGGCGCTTCCGGTGTATCGCACCCGAGGACGCCGCGGCGTGGAGCAGTCGACGGTCACGGTGCTCGACACCGCCACCGGCATCGAGGTGCTCCGCACCGACGGCTCGTCGGTCACGCCCCTGGATCAGCCGCTCGCCTGGTCTCCCGATGGCCGCTACCTGATCTTCGTCTCCGGTTCCGACATCCACGCGTGGCGCGCGGGCAGCAGCGAATCGACGGCCCTGGACACCGAACTGCGCGGCGTGCGGGCACTGGCCGTGCGATGAGCCGAACCACCGACGTCGTGGTGCTCGGCGGCGGGCCGGCGGGCCTCGGGGCGGCACACCAGCTCGCCGGTCGCGGCGTGCGCGTGACCCTGTTCGAGGCCGGCGGCCAGGTCGGCGGTCTCGCCGGCAGCACGACGGTCGGCGGCATGTCCGTCGACTTCGGCAGCCACCGTCTGCATCCGAGCATCGCGCCGGAGATCCTCGCCGTGCTCGACGGCCTGCCCGGCGTCGAGCTCCAGCGCCGCCAGCGGCACGGACGCATCCGGTTGACCGACCGCTGGGTGGCCTTTCCGCTGCGGGTTCCGGACGTTCTTCGTCATCTGCCGCCGACGCTCGCGGCCGGGATGGCCCGGGATGCACTGCTGGGACCGCTGCGCAGGCCGCGGCGTGACTCGTTCGACGAGGTGCTGCGCGCCGGCGTCGGACCGACGTTGGCCCGGCGGTTCTACTTCCCATACGCGCGCAAGATCTGGGGCGTGGCGCCGGCGCTGCTGTCGGGCGAGCAGGCACGCCGACGGGTCGGCGCGAACTCGGTGGTGTCGATCGCGCGCCGCGCGCTGGAGGGCCGCCGCGATCCACCATGGTTCTGGTACCCGCGGAGGGGCTTCGGCGCGCTGGCGGAGGGGCTCGCGCGGGCCGCGCGGGCCCGCGGGGCAGACGTGCGGGTCGACACGCCCGTCACCGGCGTCGAGCGGACGTCGACGGGGTGGGCGGTGCGCAGCGGCGACGGGACGGTCGTGTACGCGCGCGACGTGTGGAGCACGCTGCCCGTGACCCGGCTGACGACGATGCTGCAGCCGGCACCGCTCGACTACGTCCGCCGCGATGGCGCCGCGCTGCGCTACCGCGCCATGCTGCTGGTGTACCTCGTGCTCGACCAGCCGCGGTACACGCCGTTCGACGCGCACTACCTTCCGGAGCCGTGGACGCCCGTCACCCGGATCTCGGAGCCGAAGAACTACCGTGACGGGCCGGACCCGGCGTCCACCACCGTGCTGTGCGCCGAGCTGCCCTGCGCACCCGACGATCGATGGTGGTCGAGCTCGGACCGGGAGCTGTCGGCCGTGGTCGCCGACACCTGCGAGCAGGCCGGGTTGCCGCAGCCGCGGCCACGGGCCGTCACCGTCCACCGACGGCGGTACGCGTACCCGATCGCCACGGCCGACAGCGCCGCACGGCTGGCCAGGATCGAGCGCTGGGTGGGCTCGCTACCGGGGGTGCTGACCCTGGGCCGTCAGGGACTGTTCGCCCACGACAACACCCACCACGCCCTGGCGATGGCGTGGGCGGCCGCGGAGGCGTTCGATCCCGTCTCCGGCCTCGACGTGCCCGCGTGGACGGCTGCGCGCGCAGGCTTTCGCACCCACGTCGTCGAGGACTGACGCCGCTCAGCCCAGCGCGGCGGGCACCGCCTCGTCGAGGCCCTCATGCTGCGCGAGATACTCCGCGCGCTCGCACTTGAGCTCGGCGACCCGGGCCGAGTATGCCTCTTCCCGACCCTGCGCCGCGTACCGCAGCCGCGGGTTCAACAGCTCCGGATCGTCGATCCCATCGACCTCCTCGGCGATCCAGTACTCGAAATCGGGATCGGGTGTCCATCGGATGGTGTCCTCGGCGATGGCCCTGACGATCGCCGACGAGTGCGCGATCTCGACCTCCTTGCCGCCATCCGGGTCGTCGGCCCCGCCGATCGCGCCGGTGTTCAGGACGTAGACCCCGAAGTCGTACTCCATGGACCGGATCAGCTCGCCGAGTCGGTTGCCCTGCATGTAGTCGTGCTCGAGGAAGAACGGATTGGTGCCCGGCACGCGCAGCGCGCGGCCCGCCTCGGCCTTGCCGCCCGCCGACGTCCCACGGGTCTCGCCGAGCATGAAGTAGGCGACCGCCTGCTCGACCGACGTGAGCCTGGTGACCGCAGGCACGATGTCGTCGTTGCGGTTGAGGATGAGCAGGAAGTCGGCTCGACCAAGCTTGCGTGGATCGTGATGGGGGATGTCGGCGAGCGCGAAGGTGCCGCGACCGTTCTTGGTGTGGCTGGCGTCGGCGAAGTCGACGGTGCCGTCGTCGTGCACGGCGACGTTCTCCAGCCAGCTCCCCGGCGACGTCAACGCGGCGTGGATGGTCGGCTCGTGCGCAGGGTCCAGGCTGAAGGTCTTCGCGAAGCACCCGTTCTCGGTCGAGTGGACCGCGCCGCCGGTGGCCAGCGCGACGAAGTCGTCCTGCACCGGCAGCGAGTCGTTCTGCCTGGTGAACGTCGTGGTGGTCTTGCCGGTGCCCGACAGCCCGACGATCAGTGCCACCCGATCGCCGTCGGGTGTGGGGATCACCTTGGCCCCCGAGTGCATCGCCAGGCCGCCGTGCTCGTAGACCCACTGGTTCCACATCCGCAGCGAGCCCATCTTGGACTCGCCGAAGTAGTCGGCGCCGCTCACGCGGGTCACCCAGTGGTCGAGGTCGATCGCGATCACCCGCTCGTCGGGGTACCCCGACGCCGGCAGCGACGGCGTGTAGATCACGGTGAATGCCCGCTCGGCGTCCCACGTCGCATCGGGTGGGAAGTACAGCTGCTCCTGCATGGCCGAGACGTTGGCGGCGGATCGTTCGATGTACAGCTGTGCGGGCACGCGGAACGGCGAGCCGTCCGGGCCGATGAACCCGCGGATCAGGATCATGTCGTACTCGCCGATGTGGGCGTCCTGTGCCCGGACCAGCGCATCGTGGTCGGCCCGCGACATCGTCTGCTTGGCGGTGAAGGCCGGCGCGTCGGTCACCACGTAGGTCGATCCCGCCGATCGGGCGGTGACCCTGGTCGTCACGCTGTAGTTGCCGTGCTCCGTCAGGACGGCGTTGGACATCTGATCGACCCACGACCGCAGCTGCTGTTGTGGCGGATTCTCTGTCACGCTCCGGGCGGTTGGCAGCTCGACAGGCATGGATCCCGTCGCCTCCTCATGCTTGTGAACAAGAACACCATCCCTGACCGATTCCCCGTGACGCCGATCCCAACCGCCGGCGCCGCAGGCCTCGCACAGTGGAGGTCCCCCGCGGCTCACCGTGCCGCGTCATCACTCGTACTTGCCGAGCAGGCGGTCGAAGACCCATCGACCGTCGCGCCACCGGTACAGGGCGGACGGCCACTGCTGCGTCGGTTGCGGCTTGCTCTTGCACACGGCCACCACCGACGCGGGGCCGTCGTCGGACGTGACCACCCGCGCACCGATGAGGCCGAACGTGTTGGTGTCGCTCCAGCACCCACCGGTCACCGGCATGCGCACCAGCTCGAGGTTGCGCACGGACCACAGCGTGATGCTCTCGCCCTCGGTGGCCACCCACTGCGTGGTGTACACCTCCGGCAGACGATCGTTGGTGAGGTCCTCCACGCGCAGCTCCACCAGTCGATCGGCGGGCGCCCCGCCCCGCTCGCGGCCGGGTTCCCAGCGTCCATCGACGACCCGGTCGATCCTGGTGATGACCTGGTCGCGGACGATCGCCGCCCACACGCGTTCGGCTGCGCCGTCACCGTCGAGATCGACGTCCACGGTCATCACGTCCTTCGGTGCCGACTGCACCGAGATGGCGGGGATCCGGTCGGGGTCATCGCTGCTGAACAGCCGCGAGCCCCGACCGGGACTGGGCAGCACACCACCGCCGTCAGCGGAGTCCGACGGCGGCGAGCCGGCCGGTGGCGGCACCGTCGCCGGTGGCGTGTCAACGGCGTCCGGTCGGCTCCCGTCGGTGGACGCGCCCGGTGGCGTCTCCGTGGCGGTGTCGCCGGGTGCCGCCTGCTCGGCCCGGGCGGGCGGCTCGCCGCCCGTGCCGTCCACGCCAGCGCCATCGCCCGGGTCGGGCCCGCCCGCATCCGCGCCGTCGGTCCCGTCCGCGCCGGTTCCGTCTGCTGGGCCAGGCGCGCCGTCGCCGCTACCGTCGGCCTCGGTGTCGGCCGTGCCGGCGGTGCCGCCGACCGCATCTGTGGGGACCGGTTCAGCCGGGACACGTTCGACGCCCGCGTCGGCCCCGTCCGCCACGTCGGTGGTCCCAGGCGGCGCATCCGACGTGGCGGTCGCGGCGGGATCGTCGGTGCTGGTCATCCACAGGATGAGTGCGAGCAGGGCCACGATGAGCGTGGCGATCGACGACACCACCACGTTGGCCAGTCGATCCGAGGTGTCGATCGGGTAGAACGCCCGCCTACGTGCCACGCCAGCGCCCCTCGACACAAGCCACCGCGTCGCGCCGCCGCAGATCGGCCAGGTGCGCGTTGACGCTGCGGGCTGCCGCCGGGCGCAGCGCCGCAGCCAGCTCTGGGTACACGTCCATGACGATCTCGTCGACAGTCTCGCGGCCATTGGCGAGCGCCGCCAGGATCTGTTCGGTGCGCTCCGCGCGGTGCGCGAGCAGGGCGTCGATGTGCGGTCGCGCCGCGGTGACCACCTCGCCGTGCCCCGGATACAGGGCACTGGGCTCCAGCTGCCGCAGGGCGCGCAGCGAGTCGAGGTAGCCACCGAGATCGCCATCCGGCCAGGCGATGACGGTGGTCCCCTCACCGAGGACGTGATCGCCGGTCAGCACGACGCCCGTGCGCGGGATCCGCAGGCACAGGTGATCCGCGGTGTGGCCGGGCTGGTGGTGGACGACCACCTCGAGGCCGTCGATGGGGACCGTCGCGCCGTCGTGGATCTCCTCGGTGCCGGGGATGCGTGTGGGGTCGAACGCGAACGCGCTGACCTGCCAGTCGCGCGCCCACCCGACGGCTTCGGCGTGATCGACGTGGTGGTGGGTGACCACGACCGTCGCGATGCGTCCACCCCGCTGTGCCACGGCGCGCTCGATCGTCGCCCGGTGGTCGTTCAGCGCCGGACCGGGATCGACGACCAGCAGGTCCCCGGCGCCGGGTGTGCCGATCAGGTAGGTGTTGGTGCCGCTGAGCGTCATGGGTGACGGATTGGCGGCGCGCACCCGCGTGGTCGTCGCGTCCAGCGACGTCACACGACTCGACCCGTCCACATCTGTCATGCTGGCATCGTTGAGCCGTTCGCTCAGCGGCAAACCTCGTCGACGCGGTCCGATGGCCCGCCCGACGGCCACGTCGGCACCGGCAGCGGAGGTCACCGGATGCACACCCCACCGGGCGTCAGCGCCGAACCCGGCTGATGGACCGGTCGCAGCAGCTGCGCGCGCTTCCCGGCATCGACCGCCTGCTGGCCCGCTGCGCGGATCTGATCGCCGCCCACGGGCGTGCCACGGTCACCGATGCGCTGCGCGCCGCCGTCGACGACGCCCGCACCGCCGTCCTCGACGGCGCGCCGGTCCCGACGCCGGACGACGTGATCGCCGCCGCGGCCGCGCACATCGACCGTCGGCGACCACCCCGGCTGCAGCCGGTGATCAACGCCACCGGCGTGATCGTGCACACCAACCTGGGACGTGCACCGCTCGCCGACGCGGCCCGCGCGGCCGTGCTCGACGCGACGGGCTACTGCGATCTGGAGTACGACCTGGCGTCGGGCCGCCGCGGTTCCCGTGTGGGACGGCTCGAGCCGCTGCTGTGTGACGCCACGGGCGCGCCGGCGGCGCTCGCGGTCAACAACGCGGCGGCGGCGCTGGTCCTCGCGCTGGCGGCGTTGGCCGGCGGCCGGGAGGTGATCGTGTCGCGCGGAGAGCTGATCGAGATCGGCGGGTCGTTCCGCCTGCCCGACATCATGGGTGCGTCCGGCGCGCGGCTGATCGAGGTCGGCACGACCAACCGGACGCGCGCCGGCGACTACGTCGCTGGCGACGACCCCGGGGCGATCCTGACCCTGCACCCGTCGAACTACCGGATCGTGGGCTTCGTCGCACAGCCCACGCTCACCGAGCTCGCTGGGATCGCCGCCAGGCGCGGCGTACCGCTCATCTTCGACGCCGGCTCGGGGCTGCTGCGCCCGGCCGGCGGCGCCCTGGCCGATGAGCCGGCCGTGTCGACCGCCCTCGACGACGGCGCCGACATCGTGCTGTGCAGCGGCGACAAGCTGCTCGGCGGTCCGCAGGCCGGCCTGCTGTTCGGACGCCGCGCGCTCATCGAGCGGTGCCGTCGTCACCCGCTGGCCCGGGCGTTGCGCCTCGACAAGCTGCGGATCGCGGCGCTGCAGGCGACGCTCGAGTTGCACCTGCGCGACGCGCGCCACGAGGTCCCGGTGTGGGCCATGCTCTCCGCCGATCGCGAGGCGCTGGGGCGACGGGTGGACCGTCTGGTCGCCATGCTCACCGAACGCGGCGTGCCCGCCGAGGTCGTGACCGTCGACGGGGTGCCCGGCGGTGGCGCCGCCCCCGACGCGACGTTGCCGGGGCCGGCGGCCCGCATCGTGACGGACCATCCCGACGCGCTGGCGACACGGCTGCGCAGCGAGCGGCCGCCGATCGTCGTCCGGGTCGCCGACGGAACCCTGGTCGTCGATCTGCGCACCGTCGAATCGTCAGAGGACGAGGAGATCGTGGCCCGCCTGGCTGCGGGCCACCAGGACAGGCACCCGGACACACAACCATGACCGACGACGCGCCGGCTCCGGACACCGATCACCCGCAGCCGCGCACCCTGCAGGTCGCCAGGCTGCTGCGTTCGCTGGCCCCGGCTGCCGGCGAGGCACCCGGACAGTGGGTCAAGCGGCTGCGTCGTCAGGTCCTGCCGTACCTGCAGGGCGAGACGCTGATGATGTCGCTCGCCGTCGCCGTCGGCCTGCTGACCGGCGTCCTGGCGTCGGCACTGATCGGGGTCATCGCACTGGTCCAGCGGGTCGCGTTCGGGACACAGGCGTCGTGGCTGCTGCTGCTGGTCGTGCCGACGGTCGGCGCTCTGGTCGTGGGTCTGCTCGTGACGTACGTGGTGCCCGAGAGCAGCGGCAGCGGCGTCGTGCAGGTGATGAGCGCGATCGCGCTGCATGGCGGACGGTTGTCGGCGCGCGTGCCCTTCGCCGGCATCGCCGCGTCGGGCATCGCACTGGGCACCGCCGCCTCGGGTGGACGGGAGGCGCCGATCGTCCTGATCGGTGGCGGTGTCGGCTCGATGATCGGCCGCCTGTTCGCCGTCGGCGAAGACCGCATGCGCACACTGGTGGCTGCCGGCGCCGCCGCGGGCATCGGCGCGTCGTTCAACGCGCCGATCGGCGGCATGCTGTTCGCGATCGAGCTGATCATCGGACGCTTCCGGGCCACCGTGCTCCAGTCGGTGGTGGTGGCGTCGGTGGTCGGCTCGGTGACGGCCCGCGAGATCATCGGCCCGGAGATCATCTACCAGCCGGCCACCGAGTACCGCTTCGCCGACGTCCGGGAGCTCGGCCTGTACGCGCTGCTCGGCGTGGCCGCCGCCATGTTCGGGCTGGCGTTCCTGCACGGCGCCGATATCGCAGGTCGGGTGTTCGGCCGGCTGCAGGCGTGGCCACCGCTGAAGCTGGCGATCGGTGGCCTCGGCGTCGGCGTCATCGCGCTCGTGGTGCCCGAGGTGCTGGGGACCGGCGACAAGCTGCCGCCGATCGACGGCGTGCGCAACCCGATCCAGGCGATGCTCGACGGCGCCGTCGGCGAAGGCCTGCCCGGCGTGGGCCTGCTGCTGGTGTGGGCCGTCGCGAAGCTGATCGCGACCAGCCTGTCGGTCGGCAGCGGCAACGCCGTCGGGTCGTTCGCGGCGAACATCTTCTGCGGCGCCGCGATCGGGGGGGCGATCGGCAACGTGGCGGTGCTGCTCCTGCCCGGCTCGGACGTGCAGCCGGGCGCCTTCGCACTCGTCGGGATGGCAGCCGTGTTCGCCGCCGCCGCCCGCGCCCCGCTCACGGCGATCGTGATCGCCTTCGAGCTGACCGACGGCTACAACCTGGTGCTGCCCCTGATGCTCGCCGCCGGACTCGCGACGTTCATCGCCGACCGGATCCAGCGGGAGTCGGTGTACACGTGGCCCCTGCGCAAGCGGGGCATCGTGTACGCCGAGCCCGACGACGTCGATCTCATGCAGACGGTGCGGGTGGGCGAGATCATGACCGTCGAACCCGACACGCTGCCGGCGGACATGACCCTGCAGCAGGCGCGCACGGCGTTCGCCCGCACGGGGCACCACGGCTTTCCCGTGCTCGCCAGCGACAAGCTGATCGGCGTGTGCACCCTGCGCGATCTCGCGCGTCCGGGACCCGAGACCGACGTCAACGGGCACGCGACCCGCACGGTGGGCGACGTGTGCACACGCGACGTGCTGACCGTGACCCCAGACGATCCCGTGTACCTCGCTCTGCGGCGCATGGCCACCATCGACGTGGGCAGGCTGCCCGTCGTGGCGGCACACGACCACCAGCACCTCGTCGGTCTGATCCGTCGATCGGATCTGGTGACCGCCTACCGGCATGCGCTGACCCGATCGCTCGCGTCGCAGCAGCGCGCGGAGCTGCGTCGGCTCCGCGACCTCGCGGGCACCAACTTCATCGAGGTCCCGGTCACCGAGCATGCGGACGTGGCCGGCTGCCGGGTCCGCGACGTCGACTGGCCGCAGCATGCGTTGCTGACGAGCATCCACCGGGCCGGCGATCTGATCATGCCCCACGGCGACACCGAGCTTCAGGTCGGCGACACGGTCAGCGTGATCGTCGACGACGACCACGTCGCAACCGTCCGTGCACTGCTGTCGGGCGCAGGCGCAGGTGGCGCCGACGAGGACGCGTGATGCACGTCATCTGCACAGCCGGTCACGTGGATCACGGCAAGTCGAGCCTGGTCGCCGCGCTGACCAGCATGCAACCGGACCGGTTCGCCGAGGAGCAACGGCGCGGCCTCACGATCGATCTCGGCTTCGCCTGGTTCGACCTGGACGAGCGGCACACGGTCGCCTTCGTCGACCTGCCGGGCCACGAGCGCTTCATCGGCAACATGCTCGCCGGCGCGGGGCCGATCGAGATCGCGCTGCTCGTGGTGGCCGCCAACGAGGGGTGGATGCCGCAGAGCCGCGAGCATCTGCAGATCCTCGACCTGTTGGGCGTTCGTCACGGCGTGGTGGCGCTGAGCAAGGTCGACACCGTCGACGAGGAGCTGATCGAGCTGGCCGAGCTCGAGGTGCTCGAGGGACTCGAGGGCACGAGCCTGGCCGGCGCGCCGATCGTGCGGACCAGCGCACAGACCGGCGCCGGACTCGACGCGCTGCGCGACGCGCTGCGCCGCGTCTGCGACGAGACGGGGGCCGCGGCGGACCGCGGCCGTCCGCGTCTGTGGATCGACCGTGCGTTCACGATCCGCGGCGCCGGCACCGTGGTCACCGGGACCCTCGGCGGTGGCAGTCTGTCGGTCGGTGACGAGCTGACCGTGCTGCCCGGCGGGGCGCGCAGCAGGGCGCGGAGCCTGCAGAGCCTCGACACCGGCCGGACGACGGTCACACCGGGCAGCCGCGTGGCCGTCAACCTCGCCGGTGTCGACCGCGGGCAGGCGGCGCGGGGTGCGGCGCTGGTCCATGGTCCGCAGTGGCGGTCGACCCATGCGTTCGACGCGTGGGTCCGGGTGCTCCCGCGACGGCTGGTGCGGCACACCGGCGCGTGGCACGTCCACATCGGCTCGGCCGAGCACGTCGCCAGGATCTGGCCGCTCAACCAGCGGGAGCTTCGCGGTCCGGCCGAGGGTCCGGTGCGCGTGGAGCTGCGGGAGGCATGCGTCGTCGAGGTCGGCGACCGGTTCGTGCTCCGGGAGGTCGGACGCGGTGTCACGGTCGGCGGCGGGCCGGTGCTCGATCCCACCCCGCCGGCACGGTCGCGCGGCGCGGACGATCGACGGCGACGGTCCGAGCAGCTGCGGGCCCGGGCCGCCGTGCTCGACGACCGCATGCAGCTGCTGGCGCTGCACGCGGGCGAACGGGGCGCAGCCAGGATCGACGACGCCCACGCGGCGGTCGGTGTCACGCCCGGCGTGGCCCCGACGTCGGACGCCACCACCGGCGAGGAAGCGGGCAGCGCTGTCGTGCGGGTGCGCCGCAGCGGTGGCTTCGCTGGCCGGACCACCGCCGGGGAGGTCGACCTGGCCGCGGCGGGCCCCGACCTCGACGACGTGCGGCGGCTGGTGGCCAGGGTCGACCTCCGCGAGGTCCGCGGCGGGCGCCCGCGTCCCGACATGTTCGTCTACGAGTTCCAGATCGGGGCGATGCGCCCGGTCCAGGTCCAGGAGGAGCGGCTGATCGCGACGGCAGCGAGGTGGAAGGCGCGGTTGGGGATGCCGGAG
>JAHWKT010000021.1:0-29128 GCA_019347695.1 Actinomycetota bacterium
TGCCCGTCGAGCCCCGGCTTCGCGACCAGTACCCGGACCGCCACCGGACGTCCCTTCCTCAGATGACCTACAGCCGCGTTGCGTGAGGTCACCACGCGACCGCGCCGGCGTCACGTCCACCGGCCCGGTGCTGAGCATAGCGGTACCGGCGACGACCAACACGACCGACCGTCGCTCCGGCTGCGCTCGCCCCCGGTCACGCCGCTGTCGACCCCCGTGACCGACATCCGGCAGAGCCGTCGCCAGCCGAGCGCACCGCCGATGACCGGGAGCTCTAGCCTGGAGCTGTACGCCGTCGGACCACCGCCTGGAGCCACCGCACCGTGCCACCCGAGCAACCCGACTACGGTCCGCGCGGCTACCTGCCGCCCCAGGCGGCCAAACGGGCACGCAAGATCGTCCTGCGTGAACCAATGGGGTTGCAGTGGGCGATCGCCGCCGTCGTCGCCGGTGTCCTGGTGCTGCTGGCCGGCGGCGTGCTGTTTCTGCTGCGCTCGGGACCGCCGTCGGCACCGTTCGTGCCGGTCGGCGAGATCGCCCGGATCGACCCGCGCGGCGCCGGAACCCTCTCGTTGGGCACCGACCGCGCGGTCCTCGTGCTGCGCGGGGCCGGCGGCGTCGCCGTCTTCGACGACCCCGGCGTGGCGGTGGCCTGGTGCCCGCAGCGGTCGCTGCTCATCGCCCGCGACGACGCCGCGTGGTCGCCGGACGGCCGCCTGGTCGGCGGTGACGGCGAGTCGCTCACGCGCCTGGCGTCGCAGGTGCACGACGGCGTGCTCTACGTCGACAGCGGGGCCGACGGCACACGCCTGCCACCCCGCCCCGGCACCGGACCCACGACCTGCCCCACCACCTGACCCCGCCCCCCGCCCACGCAACCACCACGAACTCTGGACACCACCCCGAGCTCCGTCGACCGCCTGTGGTGACGTCGGCGACGCGCGATGGCCGGACAACCGGTCGCATGCGACCATGGGTGGGTAGCCGGGGGGGGTCGCTCGCCAGCGTCTGAGGAACCGGTGACAAGCGAACCTGCGCCAACCGATGATCATGCCGGAGCCAGTGGTGCCGGCGTTGTCGGTGGTTCGCTGGTCGCCGCGCTGCACCGCCAGATCGGCGCCGCCGTGCGCAGCTCGGTGCGTCCCGCGTCGTACCTGGGACTGATGCGCGAGGTCCTTCTGACGTCGGTGCACGCCACCACCTACCCACTGGGTCTGCTCCCGCCGACACCGTTCGCGCACGAGGCCGCCAACCCGTCGGTCGCGCGGCGGCCCGCGATCCTGGTGCATGGCTGGGTGCACAACCGCAGCGCGTTCCTGCTGATGCAGCGGGCGCTGCGGCGTGCGGGTCTCGGCCCGCTGCACGCGTTCGACTACCCGTCGATCACGAGCGACCTGCACCAGGTGGCGCGACACCTTGCACCCATCGTCGAGCGCACAGTCGATGACGCGCAGGCCGACACCTGTGTGCTCATCGGCCACTCGATGGGCGGGCTGGTCGCTCGTCAGTACGTCCAGGAGCTCGGCGGCCACGAGCTCGTCGACACCGTGGTGACGATGGGCACGCCGCACCGCGGCACGTACACCGCATGGCTCGGCTTCGGGCAGGCGATCGTGCAGTGCCGCCCCGGCTCGACGTACCTGCAGCAGTCGACCGGACCGCGCGACCCGATCTCGCCCGGTGGATCGCCTACTACAGCGACCTCGACTTTATGATCACCCCAGCCGTCAGCGCCAAGCTGACCCATCCCGCGCTCGCCGCGACCAACGTGCGCATCCGCGACATCGGTCACCTGTCACTGCTGCTGTCCCGCTCGGTCCTCGCCGACCTGATCACAGGCCTGGAGCACCCCGTCGGGGGCGATCACACGCGGACCAGGGGGGCGTAGGTCAGCAGCATGCGCTTGCTGCCGGACTCATCGAAGGTGACGAGCGCCTCCTGGCTGCCCGGCAAGCCCGACAGCTCGAGGATGCGGCCCTCCCCGAACCGTGGGTGCAGCACACGCATCCCGACCGCGAACTCGTCGCCGTCGTCAGCCTCGTCCTCGCGGGTCACGACCCGGCGGCTGGGGCTCCCCTGATCGCGGCGGATCTCCATCAGCTCCGGCGGGATCTCGCGGAGGAACCGTGACGGCGGGTTGGCGTTGGTCGCGCCGAACAGGGTGCGGCTCCACGCGCTCGTGACGACGAGACGTTCGCGCGCGCGGGTGAACGCCACGTAACACAGCCGGCGCTCCTCCTCGAGCTCACTGGGATCCGACAGCGCTCGGTGATGCGGGAACACCGAATCCTCCATGCCGATCACGAACACCACCGGGTACTCCAGGCCCTTGGCGTTGTGCATCGTCATCAGCACCAGGCGGGACTGCGGCCCGCCCTCGTCGTCGTCGAGCGCGTCGGCCTCTGACACCAACGCGACGCGCTCCAGGAACTCCGCCAGGGTGGCGTCGGGCTGCAGGGCCAGGAAGTCCTCGGCGACGCTCGCAAGCTCGGTGATGTTCTCGATCCGACCCTGCGCCTCGATCGTGCGCTGGGCCTCCAGCTCGCCGCGGTAGCCCGTCGTGGTCCACGCCAGCTCGACGAGCTCCGGCAATGGCCGCTGCCCGACCGCTGCGGCCAGCGTGTCGAGGACCGACACGAACTCGCCGACGCTGTTGACCGCCCGGGCCGACAGCTGCGGGTGGTCGGCGGCGCGGCGGCACGCCTCGAGGAACGTGATCCGCTCGCGCAGCGCCACGTCCGACAGCACCTGCTCGGTCTTGGCACCGATCCCCCGTCGCGGCCTGTTGATCACGCGGCGTGCGGCGACGTCGTCCGCAGGGTTCACCAGCAGCTGCAGGTAGGCGAGGATGTCCTTGATCTCGCGACGCTCGTAGAAGCGGGTGCCGCCAATGACCTGATACGGCGTGCCGGTGCGGATCAGCACCTCCTCGAGCACACGCGACTGCGCGTTGGTCCGGTAGAACACGGCGCAGTCACCAGGCGCGTAGCCGTGCTCGTCGACCAGCCGGTCGACCTCTTCGGCGACGAACGCCGCCTCGTCGTGGGCGTTCTCGGCGGTGTAGCGCACGACCGGCTCACCGCGGCCCACATCGGTCCACAACCGCTTGTCGAGGCGCTGCGTGTTGTGCGCGATCACCGCGTTGGCGGCGTCGAGAATGGTCTGTGTGGACCGGTAGTTGCGCTCCAGGGTGATCCGCGTGGCGTCGGGGAAGTCCCGCTCGAAGTCGAGGATGTTGCGGATGTCCGCACCGCGAAAGCGGTAGATGCTTTGATCCGCATCTCCGACGACCGCGAGGTTGCGGTGCTCGGACGCCAGCATCTGCACGAGGGTGTACTGGGCGTGGTTGGTGTCCTGCCACTCGTCGACCAGCACATGACCGAACTGGGCCTGGTACTTGCCGAGCACGTCGTCGAACAGCTGCAGCAGCTCGACCGACTTGGTCAGCAGATCGTCGAAGTCCAACGCGCTCGCGCGCTGGAGGCGGTCCTGGTACAGCCGGTACACCTCGGCGACCTGCTGGGCGAACCAGTCCTCCGCCTGCTGTGAGTAGGTCTCGAAGTCGAGCAGTTCGTTCTTGGCGCGGGAGATCATGGCGGCCGCCGCACGGGGGCTGACCCGCTTGGGATCGAGGCTCAGCTCGTCGATGCACTGCGCGAGCAGCCGTCGCGAGTCCTCGCTGTCGTAGATCGTGAACGACGACTCGTAGCCGAGCCTGCTGATCTCGGCCCGCAGCAGGCGCGCACACGCCGCATGGAAGGTCGACACCCACATGCCGCCCCACCGCCGCCGGCGCAGGCGCCCCTCGGCGTCGCGGGTCATCCCCACGACCTGCTCA
Source organism: Actinomycetota bacterium (assembly GCA_019347695.1). Classification (GTDB taxonomy): domain Bacteria; phylum Actinomycetota; class Nitriliruptoria; order Euzebyales; family JAHELV01; genus JAHELV01. The sequence continues at coordinate 3,839 of JAHWKT010000021.1, forward strand.
CCGACGAGGCCCGCGACGCGCTCCTGCATCTCGCTGGCGGCCTTGTTGGTGAAGGTGATCGCCAGGATGCCGTAGGGGTTGACCGCCCGGTCGCGGATCAGATGCGCGATGCGGTGGGTCAGCACGCGGGTCTTGCCGGATCCGGCGCCGGCGATCACCAGCAACGGGCCACCGACGTGCAGCACAGCCTCGCGCTGGGCCGGGTTGAGGCCCTCGACGAGATCGGCGGACGGGTCGGCGAACAGTGGTGTGGAAGTCATGCGCACCCGTGAGTCTAGGGGCCGCGACACGACCGGCCATGCGGCTGCCCACACCCTGGAGCCGGTGCGGCGACCACCGACCTGCCACGGTCGTGCGCAGACCTTCAACCTGTACTCAATGGTGTCCGAAAGACCAGGCTGCGTGGGGGTGTGCGTACGCCGACACTGTTGGACCACACTTACAACACGTACGCACCGCTGCAACACGCGGTGGTCTCGCGGGAGGCACCAACATGATCGCCGTTGCAGACCCGGTCCCGATCTACCGCCGCGGCCTGGCACTCGTGCTCCGGGAGGCCGGACACGACGTCGAGGAGTGGGAGCACCCCGACGAGCAGCTCGACAGCGACCCGCCCAGCGGGCTCGAGGCGGTGGTCCTGACCGTCCGCTCACCTCAGGATCTCGAGACGCTCAGCAAGATCCGGGCGCAGCAGGAGCAGATCGCGATCATCGCGCTGATCATCCGCAGCGACGTCGAGTCGTACCGCCAGACCCTGCGCGCGGGCGCGTCGGTCGCGGCGCCGTGGGACGCCACCGCCGAGCAGGTGCTGCGACGCACCGAAGCGGCACTGGCGGGCTGGGCGGTCCTGCCGAGCAACGTGGTGTCGGCGCTGGCGGTCGAGGAGGCGTACGCCGGCGTGCTCTCCAACGACGAGCGCAACTGGCTGCGACGCCTCAACGCCGACGCCGGCAGCGGCACCACCGACTGAGGCGGCGCAGGCGCAGCAGCTAGCGCTAGCCGACCTGCCGCAGATCGCGGAGCAACTGCGTACGCGTGATGACGCCGGCCGCGTCGGTGTCATCCGCGAGCAGGTCGAGCACGGCCTTCTCGAGCTCACCCTGATAGGCAGGCACGCCGAACGACATGCTGTCGTCGGCGGCGGCGAGGACATCGATCACCCAGCCGCTGGCGAACCGGTCGAACACGCGCGGGTCGATGTAGGAGTTGCGCGCCACGGTCGGGGTGTTGCCCAGGTAGTGGGCCACCTCGGCGCACGCGCGGGCGATCACCCGCTTGCGGCGTGATGCGCCCTCGACGGCACCGTTGACCGCAACCGCGACCGCGGCGAGCACGGTGGCGTTCCACGTCCGGAAGTCCTTGGCCGAGCTGTCCTGCCCGCAGTGCTGCTTGATGAGCTCGTTGACGTCGGACGCGGTCACGTCGACCCAGCGTCCGCCACTGCGGTACGCGAGCAGTTCGTGGCCGCCGGTGCGGCGGCGGCGCAACCGGCCGACGACGTCGACCACGGCTGGATCCGACAGCTGCGCGACACGGCGCTTGCCGCTTTTCGCCGGATAGTCGAACTCCAGCCAGCCCCCCGAGCGGACGGTCACGTGGTCCTTGTGCATGGTGGTCAGACCGACCGCGTCGTCGTCGTCTACCGCCCGTTCGGTGCCGATGCGGAAGAACCCGTGGTCGAGCAGCCGCACCGCGCACGCGAGGACCCGCTCGCGGTCCAGCCCGTCACGCCCCTCGAGCACCTCGACGCAGAACGCCCGCAGATCCGGCAGTGCACGGGCGAACTCGAGCATGTGGTCGAACTTGACGGCGTCGCGACGTTCCCGCCAGCGGGGGTGGTACAGGTACTGCCGCCGCCCAGCCGCATCCGTGCCGATGGCCTGCAGATGGCCGTTGTGGTGCACGCAGATCCACACGTCGCGCCATGCGGGCGGTATCGCCAGGCCGCGCAGGCGGTCGAGCTCGGCGGCGTCGGTGATCTTGTCACCCAACGGCCAGAAGTACTCGAAGCCGCGGCCACGACCCCGACGGGCGATGCCAGGGATGGACGGATCGGAGCGACGCAGGCGCATGCGGCGGGCCGGTCAGCGCACCGTCGCGGCGAGTGGCCGAGGGCCCGACCGCCGGTCGGGTTCGGTCGCGGAGGGTGATCGGTGCGCGGCGGTCAGGGTCAGAATGAGCCACCACCGCCACCGCCACCGCCGCCACCACCGCCCCCGGAGAAGCCGCCGCCACCACCGCTCGACGACGCGGGTGAGGTCGCGATCTCGCTGGTGGGGATCGCGTCGGTGACCGACGACAGGCCGTCGCCGAAACCGCCGTAGAGGTAGCCATGGTGGTACATCATCGGGTACCAGCCGCCGCCGACCTCCTGCAGTTGCGCCTCGGACAGCCGCGTCTCGAGGTTCTTGACGACCGTCTCGGCGACGCCCAGGGGCACGGCGTATACCAGCCAGTGGCCCCACAGCGCGAGGTACTCGGGGCCACGTTCGGGGATCAGGCTGTAGTCGGTGAGGTAGGCGCCGAACCGTCGCCAGCGGTGCTCGAGCACCCGCCCCTCGGGCGTGCGCCGCCGCATCAGCGGGCTCGCCGCGGCAGCGGCGACCCCCAGAGCGACGGTGATGCCGACGACGAGCAGATGGGCGCCCAGAACCGCGGCGCCGATCGCGGCGCCGACCAGCGCCAGCCCCAGCGCGACCGACGCCCCGACCCACACGTGTGGTTCGATCCAGCGTATGCCGGCGGTATCGCGGGTCACCGCGGAGGTCCAGGACTGCCACCAGCGGTACGCCCGGTCGCGGTTCGACGAGACCCACGACCGCAGCTGTCGCTCGGTGACCCTGGACCGGCCCTGCCCGGCCAGATCGAACAGCAGCGCCATCACGTCGTGTTCCCAGGCCCGTTCCGGTTCCGACCGCCGCTCGAAGGTGGTCACCGCCTCCTCCCGGTCGGGCAGCAGCATGCGGTCGGTCGTGACCATCTCGCGCCGCAGCGTGATGTGTCCTCGACGGGCGAGGTCGAGCACCGTCGCCGTCAGCGCCTTCTCGCTGACGCTGCCCCAGTTCAGCAGGTAGTCCACGTGCGCGGGCGTATGGTCGCTGGGCAGATCGTGCTCGTACTCGAGCTCGGCGATCTCGGGCGGCAGCGCGTACTCCCTGCCGTGCCGGCGGAACAACTGCCACCAGCCGACGCCGCCGCCCAGCAGTCCCACGCCCAGCAGCCCGGTGAGCAGCTGCTTGCGTCCGGCCGCTGGATCGCAGTCGGCGGCCGGCTGCTCCCCGCGGGCGCGGGCGCGGTCGGCGTCGGCGGCCACCGCCAGGCACTGCTCCTCGTCGAGGATCTGTTGCCGGACCTGGTCGCCGTCGCTCGCCGCGGAGGCGAGCGCGTTCGCCGCCATGAGCGCGCGGAGCTCGACGAAGGTGTTCGATGGCAGATCGTCGACCGCCATCCGGATCCTGCGGTCGCCGGCGCGCTCGACGGTGCCGGTGAGGGGGCCGTGCGCCCAGAACTGCAGGTCGTCGGTCGGCAGGGTCACGTCGACGACCACCGACTCGGTCGGCACCTCCCAGCCGTCGCCGATGAACTGCCAGTACAGCTCGGAGGAATCGGCGTGGCGGGCGCCCGCGTTGGTCACGGTGTAGTCCAGGATGATCGTCCGGCTGGTGTCGGTGGGCGGGGGGTCCCAGCACCAGGTCACCCTGAAGCTGTCGCCGGACTCGACCTGGAACTGTCCCGAATTGACCTCGTCTGGCGAGCAGGTACCGGGCCGGTAGGTCGTTCCCCGCGCGTCGGTCAGGCTGTTGAGCGTGACGCGCTGGTCGTCGCGCAGCGGCATCTCGATGAAGGCCCCGCGGAACGATCCGTCGTACACGAACTCACGGCGCTCGACGACCCGCATCGATCCGTCCGGCGCCAGATCCGCGGCGATGCGGACGTCACCGATGCGTTCCGACCGGGACTGGCCGCTGGCGGTGGCCGCGAGCACGACGAAGGCGAGCACGACGGTCGCGCACAGCACGATCGCTGCCCGCAGCGTGTGGGCGGCGCGGGATCGTCCGCGCCACGTTCCGGCTTCGCCAGTTGGCGGCGACACGAACACCGGGTCCGGGGTGATCGCACGATCCCGCGCCGCGCGCATCCTTGCCAAACCCCGCCTCCTCACACCGTCATTCCCATTCAATTGTGCCGGGCGGCTTCGACGTGATGTCGTAGGCCACGCGGTTGATCCCGTCGACCTCGCCCACGATGCGATTCGCGATTCGCTCCATCACGTCCCAATCCAGCCGTGCGAAGTCGGCCGTCATCGCATCCTCGCTGGTCACGGCCCGCACGATGATCGGATGGCCGTACGTCCGTTCGTCACCCTGCACCCCGACCGATCGCACGTCGGGGAGCACGGCGAACGATTGCCACACATGCAGCCGCTCGGCCGCCGCGGTGGCGGTAGCGAGCTCCGTCTCGGCGTCGGGCTGCGCGGCGGCACGGTCGAGCCCGGCACGGCGCAGCTCGTCGAGCACGATGTGGTCGGCGGCGCGCACCGTCGCCAGACGGGCCGGCGTCACCTCGCCGATGATCCGCACGGCCAGGCCAGGGCCCGGGAAGGGCTGGCGCCACACGATGTCGGGAGGTAGGCCCAGCTCCTCGCCGACGCGGCGTACCTCGTCCTTGAACATCCAGCGCAGGGGCTCGACGAGCTCGAGCGCCATGTCGTCGGGCAGCCCGCCGACGTTGTGGTGGCTCTTGATGGTCGACGCGGTGCCATGCCCGGACTCGATGACATCGGGGTACAGGGTGCCCTGCACGAGGTACCGCGCGTCACCGGCGTGATCCCGCGCGGCCTCCTCGAACACCCGGATGAACTCGGTGCCGATGCGCTTGCGCTTGGTCTCGGGATCCGTCACTCCGGCGAGGCGGTCGAGGAAGCGGTCGGCCGCCTTGATGACCACCAGCTCGCTGTCGCTGTAGGCCCCGAAGGCGTCCTCGACGAGGCGTCGTTCGTCGTGGCGCAGCAGGCCGTGGTCGACGAACACGCAGGTCAACTGGTCACCGACGGCCTCGGCCACCAGCGCCGCGGCGACGGCCGAGTCGACACCACCCGACAGCCCGCAGATCAGCCGGTCGTCACCGACCCTCGCCCGGATCGCCTCGACCTGCTCGGCGATCATCGAGTGCGCGGTCCAGGTGCGGCGCGCGCCGATCAGCGACAGGAAGGTGTCGAGCACCACACCGCCGAGCGGGGTGTGGCTGACCTCGGGGTGGTACTGCACCCCGTAGAGGTGTCGGTGTGGATCCTCGAACCCCGCGACCGGCGTGGCAGCGGTGCTCGCGATCACGCGGAACCCGTCGGGTGCCCGCGTGACCGCGTCACGGTGGCTCATCCAGACGGTCTGCTCGGCGGGCTGCGCCTGGAGCAGGGCGCTGTCGGGCTGGGCGGTCAGCGCCGTCCGCCCGTACTCCGGCCGGTCGGTCCTGGTGACCTCACCGCCCAGCTCGGCGGCCATCAGCTGCTGCCCGTAGCAGATGCCCAGGATCGGCACGCCTGCGGTGAAGATGCCGGGATCGACCCGCGGGGCGTGGTCGGCGTAGACCGACTGTGGACCGCCCGACAGGATGATCCCGACCGGCCGTCGTGCGACGATGTCGGCAGCCGACAGATCGTGTGGCACGATCTGCGAGTAGACCCGACGTTCACGCACCCGCCTGGCGATCAGCTGCGCGTACTGGGCGCCCAGATCGACCACGAGCACGCTGTCGTGTGCGGGGATCCCCATGGATGGCTCCGGTGCGAACGGGACTGCGGTAGGCAACAGGGTAGACATCTGCAGGGCAGATGACCTGCCGCGCCAACGACAAGGAGCGTGGAGACCATGGCCGAGGAGCGACGGATCGGCGAGGCGACGTTGCGGGTCGCGCACGCCGACATCACCCGACTGACGGTCGATGCGGTGGTCAACGCGGCCAACGAGCGACTGGCGCATGGCGGCGGTGTGGCGGCCGCACTGGCGCGGGCCGGCGGGCCGCAGGTGCAGCGGGACTCCGACGCGTGGATCGCCGAGCATGGGCCGGTCGCGCCGGGCCAGGCCGCGGTGACGCCGGCCGGGGCGATGCCCGCACAGATGATCGTGCATGTCGTCGGCCCCCGCTTCGAGGAGGGCCAGGACAACGAGGCGCTGCTCGAACAGGCGGTGCGCGCCGCCCTTGACGCCGCAGCCGACCAGGGGGCGTCGTCGGTGGCGCTGCCCGCGATCTCGGCCGGCATCTTCGGGTTTCCGCCCGCCGAGGCGACCCGCGTGATCGCCGCATCGTGCGCGCAGTGGCTCGCGGACCGTCCCGGTGCGCTGCGTGAGGTGGTCCTGGTGGGGTTCGATGCCGAAACGACCGAACTGTTCCAAGGTGCGCTCAACCTGTCCCATGACATCCCAGATACGTGATCCACAATGAACGCTGCGTAGCTTTCATCAAAGTGCGCGACGCACAGTGACCGTGACGTGGCTTGAATGGCGCATGCCACACCAGACCGCCACGCACGTCAGGTTGACGCAGTGACCACCATCACCCAGCAGCACCAGTCGCCGGAGATCAACGCAGTGCCGCTGCGCGCCGAGCGTCCAGCGCAGCAGCGACTCGTCGACGCGCGGTGCCAGTTGTGTGGTGCGGGCCGGGCGGAGATCGTGCTGGACCTGGGGGCGGCGCCGCTGCTCACGAGCATCGGTGACGCCGATCCTGACGACGATCATGCGCACGATCTCCGGCTGGTGCGCTGCACGGCGTGTGGCACGGTCCAGCTCGACGACACGCTGGCTACCGCCGAGCGGCACCGGATCGCGACGGCGGTCGCCGATCGACCGTTCGCCGGCCGACCGGACGTGGCACGCCAGTTCTGCGAGGAAGCCATCGATCGGTGGGGGCTGCGCGGCGACGGGCAGGTCATCGAGGTCGGCAGCGGCACCGGCTCGTTGCTGCGGTTCTTCCGCGCCTGGCAGCTGCCCGTCCTCGGCATCGAGCCCGATGATCGCCTCACGCGCTACGCACGGCTGCGGCACATCCCCACGTGGCGCGCGACGTTCGATGCGGCCATCGCCGGCCGCATCAGCTGCGCGGAGCTGCACGCCGACCTGCTGATCATCAGCACGCCGATGGGAGCGTTCGACGACCTGCATGAGATGCTCGCCGCGTCGGCGACCATCCTGCGACCGGGCGGCGTCATGACGCTGGAGCTGCCAGACGTGCTCCGCCTGCTGCAACGCACGCGGATCGATGACTGCTGCCACGCCAACCGGATCATCCCGTCGATCACCCAGCTGCGCCAGGTCGTCACCGCCTTCGGGCTCGAGCTCATCGACGTCGAGCGCAGCGAAGTCAACGGGGAGTGCCTCCGGGTCTGGCTGCGACGGGCGCGGCGCGGGGTCAATCCGGTCGAACACACCCGCCTTCGTGCCCGGCTCCGGGCCGAGGCAGCGGCGGCGATCGACGATCCACGCACCGTGGCGGCGTTCCGGCAGCGGGTGCAGCTCGTGCATGAGCAGATCACGAGCCTCATCGACGACGCTCGGCGCCAGCACTGCACCGTCGCGGCGTACGGCACGAGCGGTGCCGCGGTGACCCTGGCCGCCGCCGTGGGCCTGTCGCGGCCCGACGTCGCCTACGTCGTCAGTGACGTCCCGGTCACTACCGGCACCATGCTGCCCGGCACCACCATCCCGATCATCAGCGCCGGACAGGCCAGCGCGTGGCGGGCCGACCTGCTGCTCGCGCTCGACGACCTGCCCGACCCACCCGCCGGCTGGGAGGGCGTGCCGGTGTACGCGGTCACCGACCTGATCGACGTCGTCCACCGCCTCACCACGTGACCGTGGCACATGATGATCAGGATGATCAGCCGGTGAGGTAGCCCTCCGCTATCAGATACCCGATGATCCGACTGGCCGCCTCCTCGGGTGAGCTGGTCATCGTGTCGATGGTCAGCTCGGCGTCGGTTGGCTCCTCGTACGGATCCGAGATGCCGGTGAACTCCTTGATGATCCCCTCGCGGGCCTTGGCGTACAGCCCCTTGCGGTCGCGCTGCTCGCAGACCTCGAGGGGCGTGGCGACATGCACCAGCACGAAGCCGCCGCCCGCGGAGACCATGTCCCGCACGTCCTGGCGGGTGTGGGCGTACGGGGCGATCGGGGCACACACGGCGATGCCGCCGTGCTTGGTGGCCTCCGCCGCGACGAAGCCGATGCGCCGGATGTTCACGTCGCGGTGCTCCTTGGAGAAGCCGAGCTCGCTGGACAGGTGCTTGCGCACGAGATCGCCGTCGAGCAACGTGACCGACCGGCCGCCGAGCTCCAGCAGCTTGGTCTGCAGCACGTTCGCGATCGTCGACTTGCCGGAGCCCGACAGGCCGGTGAAGAGGACGGTGAAGCCCTGGCGGTCGCGCGGCGGATGGGTGCGGCGCAGCTCCTCGGCCACCGCCGGGAACGTGAACCAGGTGGGGATCTCCTCGCCGGTCTGCAGCTTCTCGCGCAGCTGCGTGCCCGAGATCGAGGCGGTCTCCGTGCCGTCGGGCACCTCGTCGATCGGGGCGTAGCGGTCCTCGCCCGGCAGGTACACCATCAACCGGAACGGCACCATCTCGATGCCCAGCTCAGCGGTGTGGGCCTGCAGGAGCTCCTGGGCGTCGTAGGGGCCGTAGAACGGCTGCCCGGTGGAGTCGGAGCCGGGACCGGCGTGATCGCGACCGACGATCAGGTGGGTGCACGCGAAGTTCTTGCGGATGATCGCATGCCACAGCGCCTCGCGGGGACCGCCCATGCGCATCGCCAGCGGCAGCAGCGACAGCTCGGCGAGGCCATCGGGGTAGGTCTCGAGCAGCGCCTCGTAGCAGCGCACCCGCGTGTAGTGATCAACGTCGCCGGGCTTGGTCATCCCGACCACCGGATGGATCAGCAGCGCGGCGTCGGCCTCCTGCGCCGCCCGCAGCGTCAGCTCCTGGTGTGCGCGGTGCATTGGGTTGCGGGTCTGGAACGCCACGATGCGGCCCCAGCCACGCTGCTCGAACCGCTCGCGCAGCTGCGCCGGCGTGAGCCGCCGGCTGGTGAAGTCGTAGTGCTGCGGACGCTGCACGCCCTCGATCGTCCCGCCGACGTAGTACGGGTTGGTCCGGCGCATCAGGTGATCGACACCCGGATGCTCGGTGCTCGTGGTGCCGAACACCTGCTCGGCCTCCGCAGACCGGTCGGGTTGGTAGACGTCCTCCACGTGCAGGACCGCGAGCATGACCCCCTCGGGATCGCGCAGCGCCAGCGCGGAACCCGGCTCGAGCCGCTCGGCGGTCGCGGCATCGACGTCGAGCGTGATCGGCATCGGCCACAGCGTGCCGTCGGCCAGGCGCATGTCGGCGCAGACCGCGGCGAGGTCACGCTCTGTCATGAACCCCCGCAGCGGCGAGAAGCCACCGTCGAGCAGGAGCTCAAGGTCGCACAGCTGGCGAGCGGTCAGGTCCCACGACGGCCAGTCGCGGGCCTCCCGCTTGCACTCGAGTGCTCGGGCCTCGTCGACGAGCAGGTTCACGAGGGTGCCGCCGTGCGGCGACGTCAGGGCAGTCACGATGTATGGCTCCGCGCGCAGTAGGGATTGGAGAAGACTGAGCCGTTCCACCGCGTGCCTGTGGAACCATGCTCCATGAACCGGTCTGAACGATCCTAGCTGCCCGCCCGCAGGCTGCCGGACATGGTGACGATGCGCATGTAGGCGCCCGGGTCGGTGGCGCCCTCGGTGTTGATGCACAGGACGCGGCTCGACCGTTCGAGGCGCAGCGTGTCGCGCAACGCCTGGCAGAAAGGGTCGTCGCGCAGCGCGTGCAGGGCAGCGATCGTCGCGGCCCCACAGTCGCCGGCTCGTATCCCCTGGCCTGCGAGCGCGCGCATCGCCGTGTGCGCTTCGGCGTCGCGCACCGTGATCGTCCCCGTCAGTCCCGCGTGGAGGGTGGGCCATGCAGTGGCGGACGGGGTAGCGCAGTCCATGCCGGTCATGGTCGTGCCGGGCGTCACGACGGTCGTCCGACGACCGGCGTGCAGCGACGCGGTGACGCAGGCCGCGGTGTCGGGCTCGACCCCCACGACCATGGCGGCCGGCTGCTGGTGAACGGCGAAGCGGACCGCGGCTGCCGCGAGCGACCCGACACCGATGGGCACGATGACCAGATCGAATGGACCGGGTGCCTGTGCAGCGGCCTCGCGGAACAGCGTGGCGTAGCCGTCGACAACCCACGCCGCCGCCGCGTCGGTGCCGGTGTCCGCGATCAGTGCCACACCCGGCTCGTTCGCGGCGCGCTGCGCGGCCGCGACGGCGGTGTCGTAGTCACCGTCGACAGCGATCACGTGCGCGCCCTCACCCGCGATCGGCTCCGCGCGCTCCCGGCTGACGGTACGAGGCAGGTGGATCCGACACGCGATGCCGCGCCGCGCGGCCGCGCGGGCGACTGCGCGACCGTGGTTGCCGGCGCTGGCCGCAACCACGACGGTGATCTCGGGGTCGATGGCCAGCGCCCGCTCGACCGCCCACGACGCGCCCAGGATCTTGAAGGCCGGCAGGCCAAGACGGTCAGACTCGTCCTTGACGTACACGACGCCCGAGCCGTCGGCGTCGAACCGCCGCAGCGGGGTCGGGCGATAGTCGGGCAGGTTTTCGTGGAAGCGCAGGACGGCGTCGCCGGACGGCGGAGGAACCTGGTCGAGCCGTCGCTGCGGGTTGATCGTCGCGCGGGCCACGACACTCATCGACAGAAGCGGGTGGCGACCGCGGCCAGGGTGTCGGCGCACGCGACGGTCGAGTCGATGCTGACCCACTCGACCGCGGCGTGCGCGCCCTCACCGGCAGGCCCGAACAGCACCGTGGGGATGCCGGCGGCGGCGATGAACGCCGCGTCGGCCCAGTAGCTGACGCCGGCCAGCTGTGACGGCCGACCGAGCACGGTGACGGCCGCGTCGGCGACCGTCGTGACGATCGGCGAGGTGTCGGCCACCTCGAACGGTTCACGCACGAGCGTCGTGCGCGACGACACCTCCAGATCGGGATCGGCACGCCGGCAGTGCGCGAGCAGATCGGCGACCTCCCGCTCGACGTCGGCTGCGGTTTCGCCGGGCAGGGTTCGGCGTTCGAACGTGAGCACGCAGCGGTCGGGGATCGTCGATTCCTCCAGCCCACCGGTGATCAACGACCCGTGCAGGGTGCCCGGGCCGAGGCGCGGGTGCTGATGGGCGCGCAGCCGTTCGTTGCGGTCTGACAGCCCGACCAGGATGGGCCCCGCCTTGAGGATCGCGTCGACGCCGAGGTGTGGCCGGGAGCCGTGCGCCGCTCGGCCGACGACCTCGATCTCCATCCACACGAACCCCTTGTGGGCGGTCGCGACAGTCAGCTCGGTCGGCTCGGTCACGATGGCGGCGTCGGCGCGGACGTGGGCGAGCACCTCGCGGATGCCGATGCTGGCGCGCTCCTCGTCGGCGACCGCGGCCACGGCCACCTGCCCCGCGATACCGGCGCGGTGGGCGTCACGGCACGCGACCAGTGCGGCGGCGAGGCCGGCCTTCATGTCGTAGGCGCCGCGTCCATACAGGCGGTCACCGTCAACCCGGGGCACGAACGGGTCGGTCATGCCGCCGACGCCGACCGTGTCGAGGTGACCGCACAGCAGCAACGTCGACCCGCCGTCGGCGGCGCCACCGCGCACGACGACGCTGGGCCGCCCCGGATGCGCCTCGAACACCTCGGTCGTCAATCCGGCGGCGTCCGCCCACCGGCGGACGCATGCAGCGGCCTCGGCCTCGCCGGCCGCTCCCGCCACCAGCGACGGATTGACCGAGTCCACGGCGACCAGATCGGCGAGCAGCGCAACGGCGTCGTGTGTCATGTCCCCAGTGTCCAAAGCCCGGAGGCGAACGCAAGACGCAGCTCATCGGGCCAGCGGCGGGCGGCTCCCCGCCGGATCGGTACCCTCGGCGCCGGCCGATGCCCGCCACGACCACGAAAGGACCACGTGACCTCAAGCAGCGAAGCGGTAGGTCGCGGTATGGCCCGCCGGTGGTGGCGCGACGCGGTGCTGTACCAGATCTATCCCCGCAGCTGGGTCGACAGCGACGGCGACGAGCTGGTGTCGACCGCCCACGCGCACGAGCTGCGGGTGATGCTCGACTTCGTGCCGAACCACACGTCGGATCGTCACCCGTGGTTCGTGGCCGCCCGGTCGTCGCGAGACGATCCCCGGCGCGACTGGTATGTGTGGCGGGATCCCGCTGCAGACGGCGGGCCACCGAACAACTGGATGAGCAGGTTCGGCGGCGGCCCGGCGTGGACCTTCGACGAGCCGACGCAGCAGTACTACCTCCACACGTTCCTGCCGAGCAGCCCGACCTGAACTGGCGCAACGCCGGGGTGCGCGACGCCATGTGCGACGTGCTGCGGTTCTGGCTGCGCCGCGGCGTCGACGGGTTCCGGGTCGATGTCGCCCACCGCGTCGTCAAGGACGCGCAGCTGCGGGACAACCCCGCCAACCCGAGCTTCGTCGAGGGCATGCCCGAGGACCGTCGGGTCACGGAGCGGTACTCGCGGAACTGGCACGAGGTGCACGACGTGCATCGGCTGCTGCGCCACACGATCGAGGATTTCGACGACCCTCCGCGGCTGCTCGCCGGCGAGGTCAACCTGGACCCACCGGAGCTGGTCGCCTACTACGGCGGCGATGACCAGCTGCACCTGTCCCTGAACTTCCACACGATCGTCGACCTGCCCTGGCGTGCCCGCGAGCTGGCCGGGCTCGTCGCCGAGATCGAGCGGTTGGCGCCACCCCACGCCTGGCCCTCGTGGATCCTGTCGAACCACGACAAGTCCCGGTTCCCGACGCGGATCGGCAGGCCGTTCGCCCGCCAGGCGAACCGTCTCCAACACGCCAGTTCGGTGACCGGGCCCGCAGGGTCCAGCCGTTCGAGGAGGAGCCTCCGGTGGTGCTTCGGCTGGCTGTCCGAAGTCGTCCTCGACGGCCTTCGGAACGGCCACAGCGTGTCCGTCGCGGTCAGCGGCGGCCCATGCCGACGCCCTGCTGGCGCTGGTAGTGCTTGCCCTCGGTCTGCAGCGCGGGCGCGACGAGGACCTCCGCGCGCTGGAACTCCTTGATCGACGCGTAGCCGCAGGTGGCCATCGAGGTCCGCAGCGCCCCGAACAGGTTGAGCGTTCCGTCGTTGCTCGCCGCCGGGCCCTCGAGGATCTCCCGCACCGAGCCGATGGCGTCCACCCGCACACGCGCGCCGCGCGGCAGATCGGGGTGGAACGTCGCCATGCCCCAGTGGTAGCCGCGTCCCGGCGCCTCGCTCGCCCGGGCGAGCGGCGAGCCCAGCATCACGGCGTCGGCGCCGCACGCGATCGCCTTGGCGATGTCGCCACCGGTGCGCATGCCGCCGTCGGCGATGATCTGGACGTACCGCCCGGTCTCCTCGAGGTGCCGCCGCCGGGCACCGGCGGCATCGGCGATCGCCGTCGCCTGTGGCACCCCGATGCCCAGCACGCCTCGGGTGGTGCAGGCGTTCCCGGGCCCCACGCCGACGAGGATGCCCGCTGCGCCGGTGCGCGCGAGGTGCAGCGCGCTGGCGTACGACGCACACCCGCCGACGATGACCGGGATGTCGTAGCGGGCGATGAACTCCTTGAGGTTCAGCGGTTCCTCGCGGCTCGACACGTGCTCGGCGGACACGACGGTCCCCTGGATGACCAGGATGTCCAGCCCCGCCGACAGCGCGAGCTCGTGGTACTGCTCGACCCGCTGCGGCGTGAGCGACGCGGCGGCGACGATGCCTGCGGACTTGAGCTCGCCGACCCGCTGGCCGATCAGGTCGGCGTCGATCGGCTGCTTGTAGATCTCCTGCATGCGCGCCGTGGCGACCGTGTCGTCGAGGCCGGCGATCTCCTCCAGCAGCGGCTCGGGATCGTCGTACCGGGTCCACAGACCCTCGAGGTTGAGCACGCCGAGCCCGCCGACGCGCCCGAGCTCGATGACCGACCGCGGCGAGGACACGCCATCCATCGCCGCACCCAGCAGGGGCAGGTCGAACTCGTAGGCATCGATCTGCCACGTGATGTCGACGTCGTGGGGATCCCGGGTGCGGCGCGACGGCACGATGGCGATGTCATCGAAGCCGTACGCCTGTCGCCCGCTCTTGCCGATTCCGATCTCGATCTCGGCCACGCACGGTCCTTGTGACGCCAGCTGAACGGTATCCACGATGACCGACACGCCCGCGCCGGCCATTGTGGGGGAAAGTACGGTGGAGTGTAGCGTCTGGCGGAGCACATCCGGCTCCGCCGGCACAAAGGACGGCCCACGCTCATGACCGATGACCACGACGAGTACGACGAGATCCCCCAACCCCGTCTCGGGCGGCAGGAGGCCGCGCTGATCCGCCGGGATCTCGACGATCTTGCGGCGTTTCGCCACACCTTCGAGCCCGAGGGGTTCAAGGGGGTCAGCCTGTTCTGCGTCGACTGCGCGGAGGAGCACTACTACGAGTGGCAGATGCTCGAGCACAACCTCGAGGAGCTGCTGAAGTCGGGCGAGACCCCGGTGCACGAGCCGGCGTTCGACCCCAAGCCGGATGAGTACGTCAACTGGGAGTACGCGCAGGGCTACCTCGACGGGCTCGCCGACGGTGGGATGCCGGCGCTGCCCACACAGACCACGTCGACCGGAGGCTGTCCGTTCTGTGGCGCCCAGCTCCCCGAGCAGCAGGAACATCTGGTGTTCTGTCCGTTGTGTGGCACCCATCTGGGCCCGGCGCGGATCGCACGCGCCCTGCTCGACCGGGGATGGTCGACCGAGGACGTCAGCGACCTGTTCCGAGGCGCCCGCATCCCCCCGATGCAGGGCTTCGCCGACTCCTGACCCGCCCCCGTCGGGACGAAACCTCGGACCCCGCGTCCGGCGTTCCCCGCGTCAGGCGAGGGCCAGGTGGACGACCCCGACGGTCGTCGCCAGCACCAGCACCGTGAGCGGGAACCCCAGGCGCGGGTAGTCGGCGAAGCGGTACCCACCGAGGCCGTAGACGATCGTGTTGGTCTGGTAACCGATCGGCGTGAGGAACGACGCGCTCGCGGCGACCGCCACGGCGATGGCGAACGAGCGGGGGTCGGCGTTGGCCGCATCGGCCGCGGTGAACGCGATCGGGAACATGAGCACGGCGGCCGCGTTGTTGGTGATCATCTCGGTCAGCACGATCGTGGTGACCACCACGCCGAGCAGCGCACCGATGGCACCGAACGACGAGAACACCGACAGCAGCACGCTCGCGGCCGCCGCTGCCAGCCCCGTGGCCTCCATCGCCGCGCCCAGCCCGAAGGCGGCACCGATCACGATGATCACGTCGAGGTCCACCGCGTCGCGTGCCTCCCGCAGGGTCAGCACGCCGGTCGCCACGAGCGCGATCGTGATCAGCAGCGCCGCATCGAGGATGTCGAGCAGCCCCGATCCGGCCAGGACCACCAGCAGGCCGGTCAAGGCCAGCACGAGTGGCGCCTTGCGCCGGCGTCCCGGCGAGGTGCCGCCGAGGCGTGCCACGACGAGGAAGTCACCCGACTCGCGCCACTTGCGGCGGAAGCTGGAGTCGGCGAGGAGCAGCAGGGTGTCGCCGGCGCGCAGCTGCAGCTCACCGAGCTTGGCCTCGACCCGCTGCCCGGCGCGGTGCACCGCCAGCACTGCCGCGTCGTAGCGGCTGCGGAACCCGACCTCCTTCAGTGTGCTGCCAGCCAGCTGCGACGACGACCCGAGCACGACCTCGAAGAACGCCTGGCGGGTCTCGTCGATGCCGTACAGATGGTGCTCCTCGGTCGACGCCAGCCCACGGATGCGTTGCAGGTCCACGATGAGGTCGACGTTGCCCACGAAGCTCAGGACGTCACCGGCCGACAGCACCTCGCCTGGCCCCACGGGCGCGATCACGTGACCGGTGCGCTCGATGCGGACGAGGAACACGCCCTGCAGCTGCCGCAGCCCGGCCTCCTCGACCGACAGCCCGACGAGCGGGCCATCATCGACCACGCGCATGTCGACGCTGAACTCGCGCACCTGCTCCTTGAGATCAACACCGCCGGCGCGCTCTGGCAGCAGCACCGGTGCCAGCAGGACCAGCAGCGCCACGCCGACGACCGCGACCGGCAGCCCCACCCGGCTGATCTCGAACAGGCCCAGCGGTGGCAGCCCCCGGTCGACCAGCAGACCCGAGATGACGAGGTTGGTCGACGTGCCGATCGACGTGACGACGCCGCCGAGGATCGCGGCGAACGACAGCGGCATGAGCAGCGGTGCCGCCGATCTGCCCCGCTGCTCCGACCAGGTCGCCACCTGCGGCGCGGTCATCGCCACGATCGGCGTGTTGTTCAGGAAGGCGGAGGCACCGGCGACGGGCACCAGCAGCCGTGCCAGCAGCCCACGGGTGGAGCGTTCGCGTTCGCCGGAGCCCAGCAGGCGCGACAGGACCGGGTCGAGCGCACCGGTGACCTCGACGGCACGTGCGAGCACGTACAGCGCCGCCACCGTGATCGGCGCGGGATTGGCGAAGCCGGCGAAGGCCGCGACGCCATCGAGCACCCCGGTCACCACCAGCGTGATGGTGCCGCCGAGCAGCACGACCGGCGGCGGCAGGGTGTCACGGACGAGCAGCACGAGGCTCGCGGCCACCACCGCGAGCGTCAGCCATGCGTCAAGGGTCATGTGGTCATCGAAAGAATGCGCTCAGACGAGGTCACGCCGGGCGGAGACGTCGGCACGTGGTCGACCGACGATACCGCACGAGGGCGCGCCACGTGATCGTCCACCTGCACGCGAGGGGCCGTGGCCCGACCCTTCAGAACAGCCGCAGCTCGTCGGACTGCCTGCCGCGCAGCAGATCGTAGTCGACCTCGATCCATCTGATCCCACGGTCGGCCGCGAGCACCCGCGCCTGCGGTTTCACCCGCTGCGCGGCGAAGATGCCCCGCACGGGCCGGAGCAACGGATCCCTGTCGAGCCGGTCCATGTACCGGCGGAGCTGCTCCACCCCGTCGATCTCCCCGCGCCGCTTGACCTCGACCGCGATGTAGGACCCCTCGCCGTCACGGCACAGCAGGTCGACCGGACCGATGTCGGTCGGATACTCCCGCCGGACGAGCTGCAGCCCGTCGGCCAGCGCGTCCGGATGCTCGGCCAGCAGCTGCTGCAGGTGCGCCTCGACACCGTCCTTGGTCAGCCCCGGGTCGTCGCCGAGATCGTAGGTGGTGTCCGAGAGCACCTCCAGCAGGGTGATCTCCAGGCGCTCGCCCTTGCTGTTGGTCACGACCCACCGATCGGGGTCGTCGACCAGCACGTTGGGAGCGTTCATCCAGTTCAGCGGCTTGTAGGCGCCACCGTCGGCGTGCACGGCGACACAGCCGTCCGCCTTGACCATGAGCAGGCGGACGGCTTCGGGCAGGTGCGCCTCCAGTCGTCCCGAGTAGTCGACCGTGCAGCGCGTGACGACGAGCCTCATGACACGTGACCTACCGCTCCGGTACTTGAGGTGATGAGGCGCCAGGCTAACGGAGCCCGGCCGACATCGCTGTTCGGGCTACGGCCGGCGAGCTACGGTACGAGGCGGTAGGCGTACCGGTCGGTACTTGTGCTACCGGCACCGACCTCGAGCACGAACAGCAGCCCGTCGGGGCCGCGCACGAGCTCGTACTGGAGAACGCGGGGCCCGCCGGCGTGTCGTCGGGGTCAGCAACGGGTTGGACGGCGCGGGCGACCACTGCGCGCCGTCGTCGTTGCGCGCCACACCGAGCGCGTACTGTCCGCGGACGGCGTTGTCGTAGACCATCAGCAGACCGCCGTTGGTCTCCACGACCTGTGCCCGCCGATCGATCCGCCGTCCCATTCCCCGTCGGCTTCCCGCATCGGGCCCTCGTGCTTGTTCCATTCGATGCCGTCGGTCGAGGTCGCCAGCCCGATCCGTGCCACCCGCTCGCCGTCGTAGCCGGCGTAGTACATGGCCGGCCCGTCGTCGGTGACCCAGGCGTCGTCCTGGACGAGCAGGGACAGCACGAACATGATCTTGTCAGCGACAGCGGCGACCCGCTGACCGCCGAGGAGGCCGAGCGGGGCCGCGAGTTCAGCGCCTGGCTGCGCTGGCGCCGCGCCGCATCCTGACGTCCCGCGTCCCGACGGACCGCGGCGCCTCGCACCGCCGGGTCACGGCCCAGCCGACGGCGCCAGCAGGTTCGGGCATGCGAAGGGCCCGGCACTCTTTGCGTGCCGGGCCCGCACTCGGGCACATGCTCCGCAGCGACTCGGCGATGGCTCTTGACGCCATCCGCCTGCTGCGGTCGTGCCCGACGCCTCGTGCGGCGGTGCCCGTCGACCGCCTCGGCGTGGCCGTTAGCCTTGCCGATGGCGGTGACCCGCACCTGCCGCTCCGTCGACTGTGACACGAAGACGCGGTGTCCGCGGCGTGGCGGTCCCGCAGGTTGCCACTTCCCGCGAACAGCGGGGCAGTGACTGTACCGTGCGCGGCGAGGTCGCGCCACCGCGGGCCACCGCACGCCGCCGCGCGACGGCCGTGGGGCACCGCCGCGCCGACGAGCCAGGGTCAGCCGTCGACCGGACCCGCGAGATCGCCGGGGCCCGAGCTGGCGAGCTCGACCTCGGGCGTGTCCGGCGCGTCGACCGCGCGGAACACGACCTCGTCGTCTTCGATGTCGACCACGATCAACTGCCCGGCACTGAACTCGTTCCACAGCAGCCGCTCGGACAGCGCGTCCTCGATCTGACGCTGGATCGTGCGCCGCAGCGGCCGGGCGCCCAGGTCGCCGTCGTAGCCCTTGTTGGCCATCCAGGTCTTGGCGTCCTCGGTCAGCTCGATGTCGAGGTCCTTGGCCTTGAGCTGGCTCTGGACCCGCTTGAGCATCAGGTCGACGATCGACTTGACCTCCACGCGCGTCAGCTGATGGAACACGATGGTCTCATCGATGCGGTTGAGGAACTCCGGCCGGAAGTGGCGCTTGAGCTCCTCGTCGACCTGCGCCTTCATCCGGTCGTAGACACTCTCCTCGTCGGCTGCCGACGAGAAGCCCAACGCCTGCTGCCCGAGGTTCTTGGTCCCCAGGTTCGAGGTCATGATCAGCACGGTGTTCTTGAAGTCCACCGTCTTGCCCTGCGCGTCGGTCAGCCGCCCGTCCTCGAGGATCTGCAGCAGCGCGTTGAACACGTCGGGGTGGGCCTTCTCGACCTCGTCGAACAGCACCACGCTGAACGGCCGGCGGCGGACCGCCTCGGTCAGCTGACCGCCCTCCTCGTAGCCGACGTAGCCCGGGGGCGAGCCGATCAGCCGCGAGACGGTGTGCTTCTCCATGTACTCGGACATGTCGAGGTGGATCAGCGCGTCCTCGTCGCCGAACAGGAACTCGGCCAGGGTCTTCGCAAGCTCGGTCTTGCCGACGCCCGAGGGTCCCAGGAAGATGAACGAGCCGCTCGGCCGCTTGGGGTCCTTCAGGCCCGAACGCGTCCGGCGGATCGACTTCGACACGGCCTGGATGGCCTCGTCCTGGCCGATCACCCGCTTGTGCAGCTCAGCCTCCATCCGCAGCAGCTTCTGGGTCTCCTCCTCGGTCAGCTTGAAGACCGGGATGCCCGTCCAGTTGCTCAGGACCTCCGCGATGTCCTCCTCATCGAGCGTCAGCACCGTGTCCATGCCGTCGGACTTCCACTCGCGCTCCCGCGCGGCCCTGCGCTCCAGCAGCTTCTTCTCCTGGTCCCGCAGCTGCGCGGCCTTCTCGAAGTCCTGCTCGTCGATCGCCGATTCCTTCAGCTTGCGGACCTTTGCCGCCTCGTCCTCGAGGTCCTGCAGGTCGGGTGGTGCCGTCAGCCGGCGGATGCGCAACCGCGACCCGGCCTCGTCGATCAGGTCGATGGCCTTGTCGGGCAGGAACCGGTCGGAGATGTAGCGGTCGGCGAGGTTGCCGGCGGCCACCAGCGCGTTGTCGGTGATCGTGACACGGTGATGCGCCTCGTAGCGGTCACGCAGTCCCTTGAGGATCTCGATCGTGTGCGCGACCGACGGTTCCTCGACCTTGATCGGCTGGAAGCGGCGCTCCAGCGCGGCGTCCTTCTCGAGGTGCTTGCGGTACTCCTCGGTCGTCGTCGCACCGATGGTCTGCAGCTCACCGCGGGCCAGCATCGGCTTGAGGATGCTGGCGGCGTCGATCGCGCCCTCGGCGGCGCCGGCGCCGACCAGGGTGTGCAGCTCGTCGATGAACAGGATGATGTCGCCGCGGGTCGTGATCTCCTTGAGCACCTTCTTGAGGCGTTCCTCGAAGTCACCGCGGTAGCGGCTGCCCGCCACCAGCGCGCCCAGGTCCAGCGTGTACAGCTGCTTGTCGCGCAGCGTCTCGGGGATGTTGCCCGCGCAGATCATCTGGGCGAGACCCTCGACGATGGCCGTCTTGCCGACGCCGGGCTCACCGATCAGGACCGGGTTGTTCTTGGTGCGGCGCGACAGCACCTGCATCACCCGCTCGATCTCGCGGGTGCGCCCGATCACGGGGTCGAGCTTGCCCTCGCGGGCGAGCTGGGTGAGGTTGCGGCCGAACTGGTCGAGGACCGCCGAGCCCTTGGCCTCCTCGGACCCACCGGACACGCCGGCCTTGGTCTGACCCGAGCCGGACTCGCCGCCCGCGTAGCCGGACAGCAGCTGGATGACCTGCTGGCGGACGCGGTTGAGGTCGGCACCGAGCTTCTGCAGCACCTGCGCGGCGACGCCCTCACCCTCGCGGATGAGCCCGAGCAGAATGTGCTCGGTGCCGATGTAGTTGTGACCGAGCTGCAGCGCCTCACGCAGCGACAACTCGAGGACCTTCTTGGCACGCGGGGTGAACGGAATGTGACCGGCGGGCGCGGTCTGGCCCTGGCCGATGATCTCCTCGACCTGGTCGCGGACGCCTTCGAGCGAGATGCCCAGCGATTCGAGGGCCTTGGCGGCGACGCCCTCGCCCTCGTGGATCAGCCCGAGCAGGATGTGCTCGGTACCGATGTAGTTGTGGTTGAGCATCCTCGCCTCTTCCTGGGCGAGGACCACCACACGGCGAGCCCGGTCTGTGAACCGTTCAAACATGCTTGCCCCCTGGCCGGGTGCTCTCGTCGAACTGTAGCACCGACCGATATCGAGCGCGCGTGATCGCACGTCGCGGCGACGTCGTCCGGTGGGCTGTGGCTGGCACTGGAGTGACTCCTGTCGGCGTGGATCATCCACGCTTTCGGGCCGTGTGCGGCGAGCGGATCACCGCGTCGGGCACGCAGGCCAACGCTAGCCTGCAGGGTGCCGAGCGTCACCTGACGGCAGCGCGCGCCGTCGCGCCGACCACCGCGGAACCGCGCAACACCAATGGATCACGGTCGAACAATCATGTGACACGGTCATCTCCAGCTCCAGTGCTGATGGACGAACAGATGCGTGAGCTCGACACCACGTTGACAGCGGTCGCCGAGGCGTTCGCTGTTCCGCCCGATTCGCTCGACACCTTCGTGTTCCGGCGCGTGGATGGCGGACGCATGGTGCACCTCGGGGGTGGCGGGCGCGGTACCGGGTGGGCTGGTGTCGTGGAGATCCACCTCGAGTCAGAGCCGCTGATCAGCCACGCGTGGGCGATGCGCCGGCCGACCCGGTATGCGGGCCCGACCAGCACCCAGGCGTTCGGTCCCTACTGGGCCGCGTCGGCGGTTGTCGTGCCGCTGCCACCCGATCAACTCGTGGTGTTCGGTTCGAGCGGGCAGCTGCAGATGCCCGACGACGAGACCGTTCGACAGCTCGCGACGCAGGTCATCGGCCACATCGCCGCCGTCTCTCCCGCCAAGCGCCTGGCCGACGAGCTCGAGCTGCTGCACGCCGTCCGTCGGGCGACGGCGACGACGGACGCCGACCTGCGATCCGTCGCGCAGCACATCGTGACGGCTGCCGCCGAGGCGCTGTCGTGCGAGCTGGGTCTGCTGTGGCTGCCCGAACGCGAGGTGCTCGCCGTCGCCGACGTCGGTCCGAGCTCGTCGCTTCCCGACAGCGCGCGCACCGACGAGCCCGCGGCCGAGGACGCAGACGCGCCGCACCACGACGGCCTGATCACGATGATGGAACAGCTGCTGGCGGAACCGCAGATGCTCCCGCGCTGTCAGCAGGACAACAGCGTGCACGCGCTGGCGCCGCCGCTGAACGGCGACAGCACGGTGGTCGCATGGTTCGCCGTCGAGCTGGGCCCACCGGTACGGGGGGTGCTGCTGCTGTGCCACACGATCGCCAACCCGCGCGGGTTCACCCTGCAGTGCCAGCAGATCGGCAACCGCATCGCCGAAGCTGCGGTCACGCCGCTCGCGACGGCGCTCGCGCACGAACGGCTCAATGACGAGCTCGCACGGGCGAGCGACGAAGCGCGGCGCGATTCGCTGACCGGGGTCCACAACCGGCTCGGCTGGCAGGAGGCGGTGGAGGACTTCCGCCGCGACCGCCGTGGTGGGACGGCCTCAGTGGTCATGCTGGACGTCGACGACCTCAAGCAGGTCAACGACGAGCACGGCCACCGCGCGGGTGACGACATGCTCCGCGCGATCTCGAACGCGCTGCTGGCGTCGACCCGGAGTCGCGACATCGTTGCCCGGATCGGTGGCGACGAGTTCGCCGTGCTCCTGCCGGAGACCGATGCAGACGACTGCGCCAGCGTCGTCGCCCGCTTCTCCGATCGCATCGACGAGCTCGAGCCGATCGGTGACCGTCCGGTGGCGGCGTCGCTCGGCTGGGCGACGTGCTCGGCGTCGGACGACCTCGATTGGGTCATGCGGGAGGCCGACCGACGGATGTATCACGCGAAGCACAGCCGTTCGCAGCGCTGATGCTCGGCGCTGACGCGCTCACTCCGGGCGCAGCGTTGGGAACAGGATCACGTCGCGGATGGTCTGCACATCCGCGAGCAGCATGATCAGGCGGTCGACCCCGATGCCCAGCCCACCCATCGGCGGCATGCCGAACTCCATCGCCCGAAGGTAGTCGACGTCGACGGGCATCGCCTCGTCGTCACCGGCAGCCCGGGCGCGGGCCTGCGCCTCGAACCGGGTGCGCTGATCGTCGGGGTCGGTCAGCTCGGTGAATGCGTTGGCCGCCTCGCGTCCGGCGATGATCAGCTCGAAGCGTTCGGTCACGCGCGGGTCATCGCGGTGGCGTCGCGCGAGTGGTGACACGTCGACGGGGTAGTCGATGACGAACGTCGGCTCCCACAGCGTCGGCTCCACCAGGCGGTCACGGAGCTCCTCGACGATGCGGCCGGTGCTCCAGCCGTCCTCGACGGGTACGCCGCTGGCCGCGGCGATGTCCGCTACGGTCGCCGGCGGCGTGTCGTAATCGAGGTCGGGACGGTTCGTCGCCTCGCGCACGAGATCGATGACGGTGCGACGCGACCAGTCCCCAGCGAAGTCGAGCTTGCGGCCGTCGTAGGTGACGGTGGTGGTGCCCAGCGCCTCACGGGCGGCACGCTGCAGCAGTGCCTGCGTGAGCGCCATGACGGCGTGGTAGTCGGCGTACGCCTCGTAGCTCTCGAGCATCGTGAACTCGGGGTTGTGCCGTGCCGACAGCCCCTCGTTACGGAACACGCGTCCGATCTCGAAGACCCTCGGCAGACCACCCGCCACCAACCGCTTGAGGAACAGCTCCGGCGCGACGCGCAGGTACAGGTCGATGTCGAGCGCGTTGTGGTGGGTCACGAAGGGCTTGGCGGTGGCACCTCCCGGCTGGGCGTGCAGCAGCGGGGTCTCGACCTCCACGTAGCCACGCTCGAGCAGCTCCGCGCGCAGAGCCGTGATCGCCTTGCTGCGGATCGTGAACACGCGTCGGGCGTCGGGGTTGACCGCCAGATCGACGTAGCGCTGCCGGTAGCGGGTCTCGAGGTCGCGCAACCCGTGCCACTTGTCGGGCATCGGCCGCAGCGACTTGCCGATCAGACGGACCTCGTCGGCCATGACCGACAGCTCGCCACGGCGCGAGCGCACCACCTCGCCGGCCACGGCGACCCAGTCACCGAGATCGAGATCGGCCACACGGTCCATGCCGTCGTCGCCCAGGACCGCGAGCTGGCACATGACCTGCAGCTCGTCGTCGGCCTCGGCGAGCACGAGGAAGACCAGCTTGCCGTGCCCGCGGCGGGCGATGAGCCGTCCGGCGACCGCCACGCGGTGGCCGGACCCCTCGCCGGGATCGATCTCGTCGCGCCACCGTTCGAGCACGTCGGCGAGGCTGGCGTCGACGGTGACGCCGGCAGGGTACGGGTCGCTGCCCTGCGCGCGCAGCGCGTCCAGCTTCGCCCGCCGCTCGGCCATCAACCCATCGAGCCGGCTGCCGGTCTCGTCGCTCATTTCAGGGCCTTTCGATGATCGCCGCCCAGGTGTAGAGCGTACGCGGTCGGCGTGATCGTCGGCAGCGTGGAGCGTTCGCGTTCATCTGCTGATCAGCCAATGATCATCTGACAGAGGACGCACGGCACCTAGCCCGAGTTTCCCCCTTGGCGGCTGACGGGCGGGTTGGTTGACGGGTCCGCGCGCTGTCGGGTGCGCTGCTGAACTGGGCATGTGCGTGTTGCGGGTGCTTGCTTGTGAGCCAGGTGTGTGTATGACCTAAAGCGATGGCGAGTGTCCACGGTAAGAAGATCGGCGGGCAGACGTACTACTACCTGCGCGAAGTCGCGCGGGTGGGCGGCAAGCCCAAGGTCGTCTCGCAGCGCTACCTGGGCAAGGCCGAGGACATCGCCGCGGCGATGGAGGGCGCGGCGGTGCTACCCGAGCGCACCCGCCACATCGCCTTCGGGGCGCTGGCGGCGGTGTGGGGAGTGCTCGAGGAGCTGGGGGTCGCCGCGACCGTCGACGAGGTGGTGGGTGCACGGCGGGGGGACGCGGCTGCCAGCGTGGGCACGTATCTGGCGCTGGCGACCGCGAACCGGGTAGTTGACCCGTGCTCGAAGCTGGCGTTCGCCGACTGGTGGGCGACCACCGCGGAGGACCGCTTCCTGCGGCTGCCGGCGGCGGCGACCGACCATCATCGCTTCTGGGACGCGATGGACGCCATCACCGTGGAGGACCTGGTGGTCATCGGGCGTCGCTTGTCCGCCTGCGCCATCGAGCTGTTCGACCTCGACCTGTCGGGGGTGGTGCTGGACATGACCAACTTCGCCACCTTCATCGACTCGGCCAACGGCCGCGCCCCGATCGCCCCAGCGCGGCAAGGCCAAGCA
>JAHWKT010000021.1:29228-31459 GCA_019347695.1 Actinomycetota bacterium
CGCTGGGCGGCCAGGCGGGCGAGCTCACCGTGGCCTACGACGCCGGGCAGAACTCCACCGACAACCAAGAACACCTCGAGGCCAGCGAGGTCGGCTACGCGACCTCACTGCCGCCCTCGGACCACCCTGAGCTGCTCGCCGTCTCCCACCGCGACTTTAAGACCGTCGACGACGACCGGTTCCCCGGCGTCACCGGCTACGACACCACCGTCACCGCCTACGGGGTCACCCGCCGTGCGGTCATCACCCACTCACCCGACTTCCACGCCGCCCAGGCACGCGGCTTCGCCCAGACCCTCGCCAAGGCCCGCCGCCAGCTCGCCGCGCTGCAAGACCGCCTCGCCCGCGGCCGCACCCGCACGACCACCGCCGGCGTCCACGCCGAGATCGACCGCATCCTCGCCCCCCGCTGGGTGCACCGCGTCATCACCGTCGAGGTGTCCGGCGACACCCCCGCCACCCGCCGGCTGCGCTGGCGCACCAACCCCCGCGCCCGCGCCAAGCTCGAAGCAGAGATCTTCGGCAAACGCATCCTGTTCACCAACCGCGACACCTGGCCCGTCGCCGAGGTCGTGGCCGCCTACCGCAGCCAACCCGACGTCGAAGCCGGCTTCCGCCAGATGAACGACCCCCACGTCGTGTCCTTCTCGCCGATGTTCCACTGGACCGACCACAAGATCCGCGTGCACGCCTTCTACTGCACCCTCGCCCTGCAGGTCGCTCACCTCATGCGCCGCACCGCCGCCCAAGCCGACCTGCCCACGTCCGTGCGCGAACTGCTCGCCACCCTCGCCGGCATCCAAGAAACCGTCCTGATCTACCCATCCACCGGCGGACGACCCAAAGCCCGGCGCACCCTCACCGACATGACCCCCACCCAGCAGCGCCTCTACGACCTGTTCACCCTCCACCGCTACGCGCCACGCCCTTAGGTCATACACCACCACCGCCCAATAACGTGCCCTGACCCGCACCTTTACCGCTCACCCCACCGCGATCCAGGAAAGTCGGGCTAGGTGGCGGACACTGGTCTCTTGATCAGTGGTCTCTTGATCAGTATGACTTCCATTGCGCAGCGGAGCGATGGCCGGCCGCTGTACACGAGGTTCGGGTTCGTGCAGGAGGAGCAGTTCACCGACACCTCCAGTGGTGTCACCATCCCCCTCGTGAGGATGGTGAAGGTGGTCGTCGCCGCCGACCAGGCGACGCGCGTCGCGCAGGCGCGACCCCTCGCAGCACGCCCGTAGCGACCCACGCCTACAATTCGAGCGCATGCACGCCATCGTCGAACGCCCACACGGCGGACACATCGCCTACGAGCTGATCGGCCGTCGCCGGCTGTGGCGACCATGGGTGGTGCTCATCAGCGGCGTCGGCCATGACCGCAGCAGCTGGGAACCCCTCCTGCCGGCCCTGCGACGCGCGGCACGCATCGTGCTGGTCGACAACCACGGCGTCGGACAGAGCACACCACTGCAATCGCAGGTCAGCGTCGGCGACCTCGCAGCCGACATCATCGCCGTGCTCGACCATGCCGGGCTGCGCCGCGCACACGTCGTCGGCGTCAGCCTGGGCGGCATGATCGCCCAGGAGCTGGCGATCGAGCACCCCAGACGCGTGCGCCGCCTCGTTCTGGCGTCGACCACCCCAGGGTGGATCGAGGGCTATCCGTTCCCACTCGGCAACGCGCTGGTCCTGTGGCGCCGGCTCCTGCAGCCGGGGCCCGCGGGCAGGCGCACCACCCTGCGCTACGCGCTGTCGCCGGCGACACGCGCGCGCAGGCCCGACCTGGTCGATCACCTCAGCCGCGACGACGTCATCCCGTCGGCGGACCCACGCAGCAGCCTGCTCCAGGCGACGGCCGGCACGCGGTACACCAACAGGGGACGCGACCGGACGACCACCGCGGCCACCCTGGTCATGCACGGCACCGACGACAACGTGGTCGATCCACGCAACGCCGAGGTGCTGGCGCGCAACATCCCCGACGCCCGCCTGCTCGCCGTCCCGGGTGCCGGCCACCTGATCTTCTGGGAGCGACCCGAGCTGTGTGCCCGGGCACTGCAGCAGTTCCTCCGCTGGCCGCGTCTGCACGCGGCTGCCGCGCGCATCCGGGGCTGGTGGCGACGACGGTAGCGAGCGGCGGGACGTGCGCGGTCACGGACATCGTGACGGCACCGCCATCACTAAGAGCGTGTTTGAGATCCGGGTGCGGGGGCTCCATCGATCTG
>JAHWKT010000146.1 GCA_019347695.1 Actinomycetota bacterium
ATGCTCCCGATCCGTGCCGGCTCGAGCCAATGGGGGCTGTATGTGCCGGACGCTGCGTTGTAGTACCACGGAAGGAAATCGCCACTCACAGGATCGACGTAGAAGATGTCAGGCGCCGGCTGCACCGCGAGGCCCTCCGCCACCGCGAGGTCGCCGAGCGTTTCGGGCGGCACCATCGCCTGCGCCTCGGCGAACGCGGCTGACACCTCCGAGGTGAGCCCCGCCGCTTGGCCGGCGCCCGGTGCTGACGGCGCCGGAAGCTCTGGGGCGACTGGCCGTGCCGGCAGCGCACTTGCTGGCGGGGGTTGTGAGGCCACCGGTCCTTCACCGGCGGCGGGCAACAGTGCTCGGGCCGGCGCGTCGAGCTGAAAGCCGCGCACCGGATGAACGGCGCCGGTCGTCAGATCCGTCACACTGCCGGTGCCCGTCCGCGGGTTCAGCCGAATGACAGCGGATCGCCCCGTGCTGGTGGCGGTGCCGATCGCTGTCACGTCGCCCGTCACGGGATCGGTGCCGAGCATACGCCATCGGATGTCGCCGCGGCCGCTGCCTGCGGCGCCGACCTCGACCATGGTGTCCAGTGACGGTGCCGCGCGTGCACCGAGGCCACGCGCGGTGGCGAATCCGGCACCGAGCATCAGCAGGCCCGAGATGACGTGCAGGACGCGGGCGATCTTCTCTTCGTCGCCGAGCGGTTCGCCAGAGTAGGCATCGCGGCCGGACATGAGCTCGCCCGCCGCGAGCGTCGTCTGATATGAGGTCACGCCGGTACCGGTCACCAACATCCCGCGCCCGAGCATCGGCGAGGCTTCGGCGATGCCCGGTGCGACCCCTGCCGTCACGAGCGTCAGTGTCGTCGCGCCTGCCGTCTCAGGCGTCCACAACGAGGCGAAGCCGCCAGCGACCAGTGCGCCGGCTGCCGTCGCGCCCTCGCTGTCCGTGTAGACGTCCGCCCAGTACTGCGCCGCCTGCTGACCGTGATAGGTCGACCACGGAAGATACTTGCCGCCCCAACCGCGGCCGGCGACCAGCGAGTCGACGGCCTCGGGGGCCATGACGCCGCTGTCCTTGATCGATTCGGCCAGCAGTGCCAGATCCGACTCCTCCAAATCCTCGAACAGCCAGAAGAGCATCCCGCCCTCCCAGGCCTCACCGAACCGACCGAGCACATAGGTCCAATGTCGTTCGTCATAGCGTTGCATGATCGAGTTGAGGACCGCAGCCTTCTCGCGCGCCGGCAGGCCGATCAGCACGTCGGCAATCGTGCCGCTCTCGGTCTCGCTCGTGTGGCCCTCGAGCCGCTCGAGGATCAGCTCGACGGACCTCGCCACGAGGTCCTCGTTCGGTCCTCCCTGTGCCGTTCCGACCGCACCGTCCCGCAACGACGACCACAGCGGCTGATAGGCGCCGAACTCTCGGCTGTTGTTGGCGATCAGCGTGTTCAGCTCACCCGCGCGCTCCTCCACCTCGTCGTAGAGCAGATCGAGATACGGGCGGCTGCTGGACTCCCACAAGCCGTAGTCGGTGTACCAACGTGCGTTGTGCAGTCGCCCAAGGAACACGTCGAAGTAGGACCGTCCGGAGTCATCGGTGACGTCTCGGCGTTCGGACCACCACCGCACCCGACGGATCAGGGTGTCCTCGTCGTCGGCGTCGATTCGCGTCTCGAACAGGATCGACTTGACCTCGCGGACATCGGTGTCGAGCTGCGCGCCCATCAGCACGTCAAATCGCTGCCGGTAGTGCGGCCGGAGCATGTCGGGCAGGATGACGAAGCGCTCGACTGTTTGCGGGACGATGCCATCGGTGAAGCGGAGCACCTCGGTCGTGTCGACTGCCGCGCCGATGTCGACGCCGTACAGCTCGAGGGCGACGGCGTCCGGTGTCGCGTCACTGCTGGCCTCCGCCAACCATGGCTCCCGGGGGTCGAGCGCGACTCGGACCGGCGCAGCGTTGGTGGGCGGCTCGAGCGGGACGCGCGCGTCGGCGGCGTAGGGCTGGCGCCGGAGGATTACTGGTGCGCCGGTCTCGGACTGGGCGACATGCGCGAGCTCGTGCGCGATCAGCCGACGGCCCGCCTCCCGTGAGGGCTGGTACGACCCGTGAGCGAAGAAGACGTCACGACCGGCGGTCACGGCGCTCGCACCCAAGCTCGCGGCGAACCGCGCGGCCGCGGTGTTGGTGTGCAGGTTCGCGCCGAGCGCCGAGATCGCCCGGTGAAGATCGGGCATCCTCGCCTGCTGAGCCATTGACTCGTAGTGATCGTGCGACCCGATCCGACCGCTGGTGCTGGCAACAGCTCGGCGAATCGGCGCGTCGGCGTTCGCAGGCGCCCTTACGCGGTCGTGGCGCTCGTTCATGGGCGGGCGAGGATGCCGCCGATCGTGGCGGTGATGCCGCCGACGATCACGGTCAGGGCGCCGGTGCCGGGGGCGAGCGGGACGCCGGCGATGGTCAGCACGAACAGCACGACCAGCACGAAGACGACTGACGCCGCGCCGGCGAAGCGGGTGAGCGCGCCGGTGCCGATGAGGCCGAACGCTGCGGCGATCGCGAGCAGCACCGTCACGAGTCCGGCCGACAGCAGGATCGAGGGCACCGCTGCCGGCACGGTCGGAAGCTGCGCGCAGTCGAGCGTCAGCGGTTCCTGCAGCCGCAGGCAGGTCTGGAGCAGGGTCAGTCCCGCGCCGGAGTCGCTGCCCTGCCACGGCATGAACGTGCCGACGAAGACCAAGAAGGCGCCGAGCAACGTCAGCACGACGCGCAGCAGCGGCCTGACGTTGAACGGTTCCCGCTCGGCTGGAGGCTGCTGCTCCAGCGTGCCGATGGTGGTGAACTCGCGCCGCCCGTCACTGGCGGTGACGGTCAGCTGGCGCTGCACGGGGCGCTCGCGCGGACGGGGTGCGCTGACCTGCACACGAGCCTGCGCCAGCTGCCCCGGTCCGACGCTCAGTGTCTGGGGGTCGAACGCGAACCGCACCACACCCTCGGCGTCGCTGCCGCGCAACTGGACGTGCACGGGCACGTTGCCCGCCTGGTTGCGCACGGTCAGCCGCGAGATCGCGCGTTCGCCGCGCAGCATCGCCGGCTCCAGCGTGAGGGCGACGTCGGCGGCGATCTCGGGTACGGCGACGTCGACGTGGACGCTGCGAGCGACGTCGCGGTTGGCGATCGACTGGATCCGCAGCCGGACCGTGACGTTGTGGGCGGGCACGCGGTCGGCGTCGACGACGAACCGAACCGGCACCACCTCGTCGGTGCCTGGCAGCAGCCGGACGTCGGCCGACTCGACCCGCAGCCAGTGGGGTGCGGTCGGCGCGTCGATGCGGTAGCCGTCGACGATCGAGGACACGTTGAACACGCGCACCGGCACGTCGACGGGTCCACCGTCGAGATCGGCGACGATGCTGGTGTCGTCGGCGGTGACGCGCAGCAGCTCGCTCATGTCTGACTCCCGCGGAGCCTGGTTTCGCTCATGTCTGACTCCCGCGGAGCCTGGTTCCGCTCATGCGTGCCGCCTGGGCCGCACGACGCCGGCGTCCGGCACGGTGCCCCGCGCCGGCGGGTCGGCGTCGACGACCACGTCGTCGCCCGGCTCGGCCGCTACCGCGAACGCGCCGTCGTCACCGACGGTGCCGCCGCCGCGCGGTGACGTGACGGTCGCACCGGCGGTCGCGCGTGCCGCCCGACCACCGACGACCCGGCGCGACGACGACCGCCCGCTGCCGTCGACGACTCCAACCACATACTGCTCGACCGGCCGTCCGGCGTCGACGCCGGCCAGCGCGTCGATCGTCGTGGTGACCGTGACGTCGAGACCGGGCTTGAGCTGGCCGCCGAGCGCCGACCAGAAGTCGGCCTGGTCGTCGTCGCCCGACGCCGCGAGCGACAGCGACGGACGGGGCAGGACGTCGGCCAGCGCCTCTGGCAGATGCTCGCCGGTCAGCTCGGTGGTGCGTAGCAGGACCGCGAGCACCTCGCCGAGGATCCGGTGCTCGTCGTCGACCTCGGCCGTCCACGCGGTCACCAGGTAGCGGCAGTCGGCGCGCGGCGGCGGCACCGTCCAGACCGCCCGGCCGTCACCGCCGGTCCGCAGCGCCCGACCGGCGTTGCGCTCGGCCAAATTGCGTCGCACGTCGCGCAGGAACAGGTTCACGGTCGGCCGGGTCAGCGTCGCGCTCCACTCACCGTCGGGCGCGTCGAACGCGACGTCGAGGTCGGCCAGCTCCGGCGGCAGCGAGGCGCGCAGGAACGTCTCGAGTGCCTGGTCGAGCAGGTGCAGCATCGCACGCCTCCTTGTCAGCCGTCAGCCGTCTGCACGAGCGTGAAGTAGCGGTCGAACTCCGCTTCGGTCCGCAGGCGCCCGAGCTTTTGGAACTCGCGCTTCAACGCGTGCATCACGTGTGCCATGCCGACGGGCTGATCGGTGCTGGCCGCCAGGAAGGCCGCCGCGAGCGCCGCATTGCGGATCGACCCGCCCGACAGCTTGAACTGCCGCGCGAGGAAGCCGACGTCGATGTCGTCGACCGGTGCGTCCGGCGGGAACGACAGCGCCCAGATCGCCCGGCGAGCCTGCTCGTCGGGCAGACCGAACTCGACGGCGACATGGATGCGGCGCAGGAACGCGGCGTCCATGTTGCGCTGCAGGTTCGTGGCCAGCACGACCAGGCCGTCGTAGGTCTCCAGTCGCTGCAGCAGGTAGGACACCTCGATGTTGGCGTAGCGGTCGTGGGCGTCGCCGACGTCGGAGCGCTTGCCGAACAGCGCGTCGGCCTCGTCGAAGAACAGCACGACGTTGGCGCACGCCGCGGCCGAGAAGACGCGTTCGAGGTTCTTCTCGGTCTCCCCGATGTACTTGCTGACGATCGCTGACAAATCGATCTTGTAGACGTCGAGTCCGAGCTCGCCGGCGATGACCTCGGCCGCGAGGGTCTTGCCGGTGCCGGACGGCCCGGCGAACACGGCGACCAGGCCCGCCGACGGAAGCGCGCGGAACCCCCACCGGCGATACACGCGGTCGCGTTGCCGGTAGCGGGCGGCCAGCTCGCGCAGCGCCGCGTGCTGATCGGCCGGCAGCACCAGGTCGTCCCAGTCTCGCCGGGGACGGATATGCACGGCCAGCCGGTCCAGCTGACCTGCGGCCAACCGGCGGACAGCCGTCAGCGGGTCGCCGTCGAGCGCGGGCGTGGCCCGGGCGACCAACGCGAGCTGTGTCGGCGTGAGCCGGTGACCGTGCCCGTCGGGCTGGCCGATCGCCTGCTCCCATCGCGCGCTGTCGACGAACACGCTGGGAGCCGCGTGCTCATTCCACACTCGGTCCGGCATCGTCTCCAGCGGCAGCGGTGCCGCGGACAGCACGGCCCACGCCAGGTGCGGCGTGACGGCGATCCGCGCCCGCGTCCGTGGAGACAGCTCGCCGGCGACCTCCAAGACGACCGCGGCGCCGGTGACGACCGCCTCGCGGACCAGCGCATCCAGCGCCTCGGGCGCCGTCGGCTCCGGACCGATGATCGCCGTCCTGGCAGCCAGGCGGCTCAGCGCGACGTCGCGCCTGGTCTGTTCGTCGGCGCCGTGCACGAACAGCAGGATCGGGTCGACCCGGACCGCTCCGCCTCCCGCGTGGGCGACCATGGTGCCGGGCGGCAACGCCGGATCCGGTGCGTCGTCGCCGACGAGCGCCCACGACAGCCGCGGCGACGGCGCGACCGTCCACACCGCCCAGGGACCCTCCTCGGCCACGTCGATCAGGCAGGACCGGCGCAGCGCGGAGCCGGGCCCCACTGCGAGCGCCCCGGGTCGCGACGGTGGCAGCAGGCGCCGCAGCAGGTCCACGGTGACGCGCGGCAGCGCGATGCTGTCCTGCAGGTAGGCCACCAGTCGCTGTCGGCGTGGGTCGCGCTCCACCGCGGTCACGAGCGCCAAGGTTTCGACGTCCGCTCGCCCCAGCCGTGCTGAACCGGCGATCGCGCCGAACCGCGACGTGGACGCGGCGACGGGATGCAGCCGCGCGCGTGCGTCCTCGACCTGACCGGTGGCAGCCGCCACGACCTGCTCGACGCCGTCCGGCGGCGGTCCATCGAGTCCGGGCAGCTGTCGCAGGATGCGCTCGGCGTCGGCGTCGTCGACGTACATGCCGGCGAAGTCACGGACAGGGATCCCGTGGCCCACGCGGCAGACCAACGCCTCGCGGCGCAGCACCGCGTCGGCGAACACCTCCCAGGGTGCGACGGTGTCGGCGTCGCCACCCATTCAGATGACTCCCTGGCGCGTGGCCAGTGCGACGGCGTGCGCACGGTTGCGGCAGTTCATCTTGACGAGCACGTCGTGCACGACGTTCTTGACGGTGCGCTCCGAGTAGCTGAGCTCGGTCGCGATCGCCCGGGTGTCGTCGCCCTGCGCGAGCAGGCGCAGCACCTCGAGTTCGCGCCCAGTCAGGCCGTCGCTGGCGCCACGACGACTGGTCGCCGCGCGGTCGAGCAACCGTCGCAGCATCTTGGCGGGAAGGGCGGTGCCGCCGTGCAGCACCGCACGCAGGGTGGTGGCCAACGTCGCGGGCAGCAGCTCGGCGCGGGGCAGGACCGCGGCGACACCGGACTCGACCGCGTCCGACACCAGCTCGCTGAGCGGATCGCTGACCAGCGCGACGAGCGCGGTGTCGGTCGACGACGCGAGACGGACCGCGTGGCGCAACGTCTGGCGTTCCGCGGCGAACAGCAGCACGTCGACGGCGTCGAGACTCGGCGTCGGCTCCAAGCGCACCGAGTCGCCCATGACCCTGAAGCCATCGCTGCGCAGGCAGGCGCGCAGACCCCGTCGGAAGATGGGGTGCGGGTCGTCGATCCATACGGTCGCATCCGGCATCTGACCGTCACCTCCATAGCGCACATCGCATCACAGCAGAGAGGCAAGCGGTACCGCTACTGATACCGACCGTTCGCGCACAGTTGCGGCCATCGGCGTCCGCAGGCCTGCCTTCTCGGGCACGCCGCAGTGCGCGAACGTGCAGCGGACAGGGTCAGATGACGCCCTGGCGGATGCCGGCAGCCACGACATGGGCCCGGTTGCGGGCATGCAGCCGGCGCTTGAGGTCGGTGATCGCTGCCTTGACCGTCCGCTCCGAGCAGTGCAGGCGGCGGGAGATCTCTGCGGTCGACGCGCCGTCGGCGAGCAGCCGCAGCACCTCGCGTCGGCGGGTATCGAGCACCGGCGACGCTGCTCCCGCGGTCGACACGCCCACCGACACGCCCACCGACAGGCCCGCGATCGCGGCGCGCACCGCAGCGGCCAGCTGCGGGGCTGTCAACGTTCCTCGCGGCAGGACCCCGAGCACCGAGCTGCGGCTCGTGACCGGCGCGATCGCCGGGTCGTGTGCGCAGATCAGCACCCCGCAACCGAAGTCGCAGCGCAGTGCCATCCGCACCGACGCGACTGCCAGGTCGAGGCGGGCGGGCGGCGGGTCCTCGACGACGGTGATCGTGGGGTCGTCCGCAAGACAGGCCAGCACTCCCAGTCGGAAGATCTCATGCTCGTCGTACACGCCGACACGAGCGCTGCCCATTGGCACACCGCCAGAGACCACAGATGCAACTAGGAGGTGACAGTAGACCGTATGAACGGCCAAGGTCAACAGGAAGTTCCCGATCCGGGTCGTTACCCCTAGAGGTAGCCGTCCGGCCCTGACGTAGCGGGGGCGTGCCACGTACGGTGCCACGACGTCGGATCGAGGTCGGATCGGTGGCACCGAGCAGATGCCCGCAGTGCTCCGCGGAGGTCGCCGCGGACGAGACGCACTGCAACGCGTGTGGCTTCCCGCTCGAGTGGCAGGCCGGCGGTGACGAGGCCGAGTCGCAACCGGCCGACATGGTCAGGCGTCCCGGCGAGGACCCCGCGCACCTCGACACGCGGATGCTGTCGCCGGCGCCCGAGACCCAACCGCCGCCCCCGGACGACGACACCGCCGGGGCGGTCCTGCACTGCCCGACATGCGAGGCGACCAACCCGGCGCATCGCACGCTGTGCGAGCGCTGCGGCATGGGGCTGGCCGAGAGCGGCGACCTGCCGGCCGGCCAGCGGTGGTGGCAGCACCGCGCCGCACGGGTGCTGCTGATCACGGTGGTCGTGCTTGCGGGCCTGGTGGTCGGCTGGCGGGTCTTCGGCGGCGCTGGGACACCCGATCCGATCGCCGGTGGAACCGCCGCCGCGGACGAGGGCACCGCAGCGTCGCCGACGCCGACCGCGCAGGCCAGCCAGCCTGCCGTGATCCTGCAACGCGGCGACGACGACGACGACGTCCTGCGTTACCAGCAGCTGCTCGTCCAAGCCGGACTCGAGCTGCGTGTCGACGGCGACTTCGGACCAGCCACCGAGGAGGCCACCAGGCGCTTCCAACGAACGATCGGGGAGGAACCCACGGGACGCGTCACGACCCGCACGATGGCGGCTGCTGCGCGTGGCGAGCATCTACGTCGGGTGCGGATGTTCCTGTTGAACGACGGCGAGCTCGACGGTCTGACCCGACGGGTCGACGAGACCCAGCTGGCGCGTGGCGCATTGGAGATGCTCGTCGCCGCGCCACTGCGGGCCGAACGCGACGAGGGTCTCACATCGGCCATCCCGCGTGGAACCGAGGTCCGCGACGTGCGCGTCGACCGGGGAAGGGCGACGGTGTCGCTGTCCGGGTTCGCCGAGGACCCCGACGACGGGTCGCTGCGTCAACGTGTCGATCAGGTCGTACGCACACTGACCCGGTTC
>JAHWKT010000147.1 GCA_019347695.1 Actinomycetota bacterium
GGCCTTCTGCTCCGGAGGCAGACGCTCTATCCCCTGAGCTACGCGGGCGGGGAGTCGCACAGTTGCCACCGGCAGCTTAGCATCGGCAGCACTCGATCTCGGCCAGGGTGAGGCCGTTCGTTGGCGTCGTCCTGATCTGCACCTGGCGCGATACTGGAAGGCGTTCGTGTGGCTCGTGTACTGGTCGTCGAGGACGATCACGTGATCCGCGAGTTGTTGGTGGTGAACCTGAAGATGGAAGGCCATGAGGCCATCACCGCGGCCGATGGAAGCGAGGCCCTCGCGGCCGTCGACGCGCACGCGCCCGACGTCGTGCTGCTCGACATGATGCTGCCGGGGGTGGACGGCTGGGAGGTGACGTCGCGGCTGAAGGGCGACGATGCAACCCGGCGAATCCCCATCGTCGCGCTGTCCGCGCGTGCGATGCAGGCCGACGTCGAACGCGGCATGGCGCTCGGCGTCGACCACTACGTCACGAAACCGTTCGACCCGATCGAGCTGATGCAGCTGGTCACCACGCTGCTCGAGCAAGGGGAGTCCCGATGACCGTCCCTGCGCCCGCGTACGGTGGGCGACACGACACCTGCCGACCACACGCGTGTGCGGCGCCTCCGTGGCATGACGGGGCGCACGCGTGATCGGGCCGGAGCAGCTGGCGCCGGTGGTGCGTGACGCGCTGGACCGGGCGGGCCTTCCCGATCGTGCGCCCACGTTCGAGCGTCCTCGCCAGCGCGAGCACGGCGACTGGTCGACCAACGTCGCGCTGACGCTGGCCAAACCCGTTGGGCGGTCACCGCGCGACATCGCGCAGGCCATCATCGACCACCTCGGCACCGTCGACGGAGTCCACGAGATCGACGTCGCCGGGCCCGGCTTCATCAACTTCCACGTGGCGAGGGACGCGCTGGGCGACGTCGTCCGTCAGATCGTCACGGCGGGCGCGGAGTGGGGTCGGTCCCAGCGTGCCAGCGGCGCGGTGAACGTCGAGTTCGTGTCGGCCAACCCGACCGGCCCGCTGCACATGGGGCACGGTCGGCAGGCGGCGGTCGGTGACGCGCTGGCGAACCTGCTCGAAGCGGTCGGCTGGGACGTCACGCGGGAGTACTACTTCAACGATGCCGGCAGGCAGATGCGGCTGTTCAGCGACAGCGTCACCGCCGTGTCCCGGGGCGAGGAGCCACCGGAGGACGGCTACCACGGCGCGTACATCTCCGACGTCGTCGACGAGATCGAGCGCGACGGCGGCACCGACGACCTCGGCGAGGCCGCCTACGAACGCATCCTCGGGCGCATCACCGGCACGCTGGACGCGATGCGCGTGCACTTCGACGTGTTCTTCGGGGAGCGGGCGCTGCACCCCGATGGCGTGGCCAAGGCGCTGGCGGCGCTCGGCGACCACGTCTACACCGCCGACGGTGCCACCTGGCTGCGGACCACGTCGTTCGGCGACGACAAGGACCGTGTGCTGATCCGCAGCGACGGCGAACCGACCTACTTCGCGGCGGACTGCGCCTACATGGCCGACAAGTTCTCGCGGGGCTTCGACCGGCTGATCTACGTGCTCGGCTCCGATCACCATGGCTACATCAAACGGCTGGAGGCGATCGCCGACGCGTTCGGCTACGACCGGGACCGCATCGAGATCGTGATGCACCAGTTCGTCAACCTGTTCCGCGGCGGCGCGCCCGTGCGCATGAGCAAGCGGACCGGGGAGATGGTGACCTTCGATGAGCTGCTCGAGGAGGTCGGCACTGACGCCGCCAGGTACACGTTCCTGCGATACTCCCGCGATGTGCCGATCGACTTCGATCTCGAGGCGGTCGTCCAGGCCGATCGCGCCAACCCCGTCTACTACGTGCAGTACTCGAGTGCCCGGATCGCGGGGATCATGCGCACGGCCCACGAGGCGGGGCTGCAGCCGTCGAACATCGACGACGCTGACCTTGCGCTGCTCGACACCGACGCCGAGCAGGAGTTGATCCGGGTGCTGTCGACGTATCCTGAGGTGGTGGCGCTTGCGGCTGACGAGCGCGCGCCGCAGCGGATCGCCCGGTACGCCGAGCGTCTCGCCGAGCACTTCCACCGGTTCTACACCGAGTGTCAGGTGGTCGGCGACGACCGTGACCTGAGCACGGCGCGCTACTGGCTGGTCGTGGCGGCCCGGCAGACGCTGGTCAACGCGCTCGGCCTGCTGGGAGTGACCGCTCCCGAGAGGATGTGACGGATGGACGCAGACACCGACCGTTGGCGCCGGATCGTCGAAGGGGCGTTGGGGATCCCCGCCACCACCGGCAACGACGTCCAGCTGCTGCGCAACGGCGACGAGATCTTCCCGGCGATGCTGGACGCCATCCGTCATGCGGAACACACCGTCGACATGCTCACCTACGTCTACTGGACCGGTGACATCGCCCGCCAGTTCGCGGCGCTGCTCTGCGCGCGCGCACGGGACGGCGTCCGGGTGCGCATCCTGCTCGATGCGATCGGCGCCGCGGCGATCGACCGCGACCTGATCGACGACATGAACGAGGCCGGCTGTCACTGCGAGTGGTTCCGGCCGCCGACGACCTGGAAGGTGTGGGAGAACGACCATCGCACCCACCGCAAGGTGCTGGTGTGCGATGGCGCCGTCGGGTTCACCGGCGGCGTCGGGATCGCCGAGGAGTGGGAGGGCGACGCCCGTCACCCCGGTGAATGGCGCGACACCCACGTGCGCGTCACCGGACCCGCGGTCGACGGGCTCCGGGCCGCGTTCATCACCAACTGGCGCGAGACCGGGCAGGCGTTGTTCGACGACCGCGACCGGTTCGAGTCACACGGTCGACCGGGTGACGCCGCCGTGACCGTACTGCGCTGCCCGGCGCAGATCGGCTGGACCGACCTGCACACCATGTTCGGGCTGCTGATCCAGTACGCCCAGCAGTCGATCAACCTGACGACAGCCTACTTCGTGCCCGATGACCAGACGATCGAGCGGTTGACCGCCGCAGCCCGGCGCGGCGTCGACATCACGCTGCTGGTGCCCGGGGAGCACGCCGACAAGCGGGTGGTCCAGGTGGCAGGGGAGAAGGAGTTCGAACCGCTGCTGGAGACGGGGATCAAGATCTGGTGCTACCAGCAGTCGATGCTGCACGCCAAGGTGATGACCGTCGACGGCGTCGTCGCGACGGTGGGGTCGGGCAACCTCGACGAGCGGTCGATGCGGCTCAACGACGAGTGCAACGTCATCCTCTTCGACCGCGAGCTGACCGCCCAGCTCGACGATCACTTCGCCGATGACCTGTCGGCGTCGGAGCAGCTGGATCTGGCACGCTGGGAGGAACGCGGCGCCGCGCAACGCGCCCGGGAGGCCGCGACCAACGTCTTCGACCACAAGCTGTGAGCTGACCGTCGGGCGGCGATGGACCTGGATGGTCCTGACGCACCGGCCGACGGCGCAAGGATCTGGGATCCATGGCTGTCCACCCCACCGACGCCGTCCACGCGGCGGCCACCCCGCAGCGCCAGGCGGTGTTCCCGCGCGGCGCGCGGTTCGACGACGGCTGGCTGACGGCGCTCGGCGGGGTGGCCGCCGCCGATCTCGCCGCCCGCTTCGACACGCCGCTGTACGTGCTGGACGCCGACGAGCTCGTCGGCCGCATCCGTGCCTTCCGTGCGGCGTTCGACGGCTGGGAGGTCGCCTACGCCTCCAAGGCGCTGTGCGTCACCGGTGTCCTGCAGCTCGCCGTCGCAGAGGGCCTGTCGATCGACGTCGCCAGCGCGGGCGAACTGGCGACCGCCCAGCGTGCGGGCGTGCCGGCAGCCCGGCTCATCCTGCACGGCAACAACAAGTCGATGGCGGAGCTCGAGCTGGCGGCAGATGTGGGCGTGGGACGGGTCGTCGTCGACAGCATCGACGAGCTCGATCGTCTCACCCGGATCGTGGAGCGACGTGGGCACGTGTTCGACGTGCTGCTGCGGGTCACGCCGGGCGTCGACACCAGCACGCACGCGTTCATCCGCACCGGGCACGACGACTCGAAGTTCGGGTTCACCCTGTCGACGGGTCAGGCCGCCGACGCCGTCGCGCGCGCCGCGGCTGCCCACGGTGTGCGGCTGCTCGGCCTGCACTGCCATCTGGGGTCGCAGCTGCTGACCAGTGACGTCTATGTGCGCGCCGCGGGCATCATGACCGCGTTCCTCGCCGAGCTCGGCGACGTGCACGGCGTGCAGCTGCAGGAGCTGAACCTCGGCGGCGGGTTCGGCATCACCTACACCGACGAGACGCCGGCGGCGGTCGTCGACCACGCGCAGGCGCTGCGGGTCGCGGTCGACGCCGGTTGTCGCCGCTACGGGCTGCCGTCGCTGCGCGTCACCGTCGAACCGGGACGGTCGATCGTGGGTCCGGCCGGCGTCACCCTGTACGAGGTCGGGACCGTCAAGGCGCTCGAGGGTGGCCGCACCTACGTCAGCGTCGACGGCGGCATGAGCGACAACCTGCGCCCGGCGCTCTACGGCGCCCGCCACACGTTCGCCCCCGCAGGCCCGCCGCGAGCCGGGCCGACCCAGCGGGTCGAGGTCGTCGGCAAGCACTGCGAGTCCGGCGACTTCCTGGGCCGCGACGTGGCGGTGCCCGACGACCTGCGCGCCGGCGACCTGCTCGCCGTGGCCGCCACCGGTGCCTACACGCATGCGATGTCCAGCAACTACAACCGCCTGCCGCGCCCCGCCATGGTGCTGGTCGGTGACGGCCGCGCGCAGCTGCTGGTGCGCCGGGAGACCATCGACGACGTACTGGCGCGCGACCAGGTCGTGACGCCGGAGCCCTACACTCGGTGATCCACCGCGGCTTG
Source organism: Actinomycetota bacterium (assembly GCA_019347695.1). GTDB lineage: Bacteria > Actinomycetota > Nitriliruptoria > Euzebyales > JAHELV01 > JAHELV01. The sequence goes on from JAHWKT010000147.1 coordinate 4,833, forward strand.
GAAGCCCGCCGGCCCTCCACGTCGTGACCCCGACCGCGACGGCTGGTGCGCTCTGGCGGCGACGAAGGACGACGTTGACATGACCGTACGCAGCGACGACGCCGGCCCGGCCCCCGCAGCCGACAGCGACGACGCGACCGCGGCGCCCCAACGCGGCGGCGACCGCGACCAGCTGCTGGTGGGCATGCTCGGCTGCGGGACGGTCGGCACCGGCGTCGCCCGTCTGCTGCTCACCCACGGTGACCGGATCGCCGGGCGTGCGGGTGCGTCGATCCGATTGGGTCCCGTGGCGGTGCGCAACACGGCCCGTCGTCGGGAGGTCGAGATCGACGAGCTGACAAGTGATCCGCACGCGGTCACCACGGACCCGGACGTCGACATCGTGGTCGAGGTCATGGGCGGCATCGAGCCCGCCCGCTCGCTCATCGTGGAGGCGCTGGAGGCCGGCAAGTCCGTCGTCACCGCCAACAAGGAGCTCATCTCCACGCTCGGCGAGGAGCTGCTGCGGCTCGCCCACGGCAAGGGTGCACGGCTGGAGTACGAGGCGGCGGTCGCCGGCGGGATCCCGATCATCAAGCCGCTGCGTGAGTCGCTGGCGGGCGACCGGGTGCGCCGCGTGCTGGGCATCCTCAACGGCACCACCAACTACATCCTCACCCAGATGACCGAGCACGGCATGGCGTTCGACGAGGCCCTGGCCGCCGCGCAGCACCTCGGCTACGCCGAGGCCGACCCGACCGCGGACGTGGAGGGCAACGACGCCGCCGCCAAGACCGCCATCCTCGCGTCGCTGGCGTTCGACACCCGGATCGTCGCCGGCGACGTCTATCGCGAGGGCATCACCCGGGTGACGGCCAGCGACATCGCGTTCGCCCGCCGCATGGGCTACGTCATCAAGCTGCTGGGGATCGCCGAGGACGACGGCAACCGGATCGGCGCGCGGGTGCACCCCTGCCTCATCCCCGCGGACCATCCACTCGCCAGTGTCCGCGACTCGTTCAACGCCGTGTTCGTCGAGGCCGAGGCCGTCGACGACCTGATGTTCTACGGCCGCGGTGCCGGCGCGCTGCCGACCGCCAGCGCTGTGATCGGCGATGTGGTCAGCGCCGCCAGAGGGTTGCTGTCGGGCGAACAACCTGCCGCGCAGATCACCGCGCGGCCCATGGCGATCCGACCGTTCGACGAGCTGATCGCGCAGTACTCGATACGCCTGTCGGTGTCGGACCGGCCGGGCGTGCTCGCGGAGATCGCCGCGGTGTTCGGCACCCACGAGGTGTCGATCAAGAGCGTGTGGCAGGAGGGCACCGGCGAGACGGCGCAGCTGGTGTTCATCACGCACGCGGCCCGCGAACGCGACGTGCAGCGCACGGTCGAACAGCTGCGTTCGCTGGCGTCGGTACGCGACATCACCAGTGTCCTGCGGGTCGAGGGAGGAGAGGTATGAGGTCGTCGGTCGTTGGTCCCCGCTCCGGACCGCTCACCCACCCACCCTCCAAGGTCCTGCGCAGGGACCAACGACCTCCTTGTCCGAGGACGGTGGCGGCATGAGTGGAGAGATGGCAACGGCGCTCGCGAGCGGGCAGTGGCGGGGGGTCATCGAGGAGTACCGGGCGTGGCTGCCGGCGGCTGACGATCTGCCGGCAGTGACGCTGCGGGAGGGCGGCACGCCGCTGATCCACTCGGCGTCGTTGTCAGCACGCACCAGGTGCGAGGTGTGGCTGAAGTTCGAGGGCGCCAACCCCACGGGGTCTTTCAAGGACCGCGGCATGACGCTGGCGATCTCCGTCGCCCGGCAGCAGGGCGCCAAGGCGGTGATCTGCGCGTCGACCGGCAACACCTCGGCCTCGGCGGCCGCCTACGCCGCCAAGTGCGGGCTGGTGTGCGGCGTGGTGATCCCCAACGGCAAGGTCGCGCTGGGCAAGTTGGCGCAGGCGCTGGTGCACGGGGCGGTGGTCGTGCAGCTCGACGGCAACTTCGACGCGGCGCTGCAGATCTGCCGCCAGCTCGCCGACGACTACCCGATCGAGCTGGTGAACTCGGTGAACCCGCACCGGATCGAGGGGCAGAAGACCGCCGCGTTCGAGGTGTGCGACTTCCTCGGCAGGTCGCCCGACCTGCATGTGCTGCCGGTCGGCAACGCCGGCAACATCACCGCCTACTGGCAGGGCTACCGGGAGTACCACGCTGCCAGGCAGGTCGCGGCGACGCCCCGGATGTGCGGCTTCCAGGCAGCGGGCGCGGCGCCGATCGTGCGCGGCAAGCCGGTGGACGACCCGTCGACCATCGCGACCGCGATCCGCATCGGCAACCCCGCCTCGTGGGAGAGCGCGGTCGCGGCTGCCGCGGACAGCGGCGGGATGATCCGCGCCGTCACCGACCGCGACATCCTGCGGGCCTACCGCCGGCTCGCCCGCGAAGGGGTGTTCGCCGAGATGGCGTCAGCCGCCAGCGTCGCTGGTCTCCTCCAGCTCGCCGATGGCGGTGAGCTGCCCGACGGCGGCACGGTCGTGTGCACGTTGACCGGCCACGGCTTGAAGGATCCCGACTGGGCGATCGCGGGCGCCGCCAGACCGGACGTGCTCCCGGTCGATCCCAGCGCGGTCGCGGCGAGGCTCGGACTGACATGAGCCGAGCGACGACGACGCCGCTGCGCGTCCGTGTCCCGGCGAGCAGCGCCAACCTGGGACCGGGCTTCGACATCCTGGCCGTCGCACTCGACCTGTTCCTGCAGGTCCGCGCCGAGCCGTTCGATGGGCGGCGGGTGGTGTGCGCGGGTGAGGGCGCCACCGATCTACCCGGCGACGACGGGAACCTCATCTGGCGGGCCGTCCGCGTGTTCTGCGACACCCACGGCGTCGAGGTGCCCGACGTCACCCTGCACTGCGACAACCAGATCCCCCTCGAGCGGGGACTGGGGTCGTCGGCCGCCGCGGCCGTCGCCGGCGTCACGCTCGCACGTCGACTCACCGGCGTGACGGCGACCGACCAGCAGCTCATCGAGCTGGCTGCCCTGCTGGAGGGCCATGCGGACAACGCGGCCGCCGCGGTCCTCGGCGGCCTGGTCGTCGCCGGCCGCGACGGCAGAGCGCACCGCTTCGACCCGACCCGCAGCCTGCGGCCGGTCGTGTGCATCCCCGAGCAACGCGCCGCGACGAGCGCGACCCGGGCGCTGGTGCCGCGCAGCGTGACGGTGCCGACCATGATCGACACCGCGCGGGGCACAGCACTGGTGCTGACGGGCCTGGCCGGACTGACCGCCTGGGATCCCGCACTGATGGCGGACGACGTGGTGGAACCACCGCGCCTGGAGGTCATGAGCGGCTCGCGCAGGCTGATCGCCGCCGCGCGCGACGCCGGCCACGGCGCCTGCCTGTCGGGCGCCGGCCCGTCGGTGCTGGCCGTGGTTGCCGGTGACGACGCCGACGCGGTGGGGTGGCTGACCGAGGTCGCGGGCGACGGGTGGCAGGTGGTGCCCGCACGGTGGGACCGTGCTGGTGCCCGTGTGGACGCACACGTCGGGACCGTCAGGTAGCCGATCGAGCCGGTGGTCCCACGGTCGATCCGGTCACCCGCGGATCGCCGGCCGCTCGCCCGTCGCCACGGTGGAGGTGTTTGTCGCGGATGTCGACCCCGGCTACACTTTCTGGCGATCACCCGATCGATCAGGCACATCGATATCGGCGATCACCCCCCGTAGGCAGGTTAAGTTCCTGATCAGTTGTGCGACGGGGAGTCTCGAAGGCCGCACCTCGAGTTCGAGGCAGGTCCATCACCTGACGTATCCGTCGCGTCCGATGCTTGTGCGGTGTGCCGGCCCGCACCGTCCCGCGTTCGGCGTCTGCGCAGCATTCGACAACCCGGCTCGCGCTGCCCGCACGGCAGCTCGCGGCCGCGACCTTC
>JAHWKT010000022.1 GCA_019347695.1 Actinomycetota bacterium
TGGGTGCACTGCCGATGGCACGCCTCGCCGACCAGATCGGCCGCCGGGGACTCATGTTGTGGTGCGTGGGAATCGGTCTGCTGCTGACGGCCACCGCCGCGGCAAGCCCGTCGTTCTGGTGGTTCGTGGCGGTCGTCGCCGTCAGCCGGCCGCTGTTCTCGGCGACGACCGCGGTCGGTTCGGTCGTCGCCAGCGAAGAGACCACCAGCGTCCACCGCACGAAGGCGGTGGCGCTCGCGGCGGCCGGCTACGGCATCGGCACGGGCCTCGTGTCGGTCGCGCGAGTACCGCTCAACGATCTGCTCGGGGTGGGGTTTCGGGGTGTGTTCGCCATCGCGCTGGTGCTGCTGGTCGCGGTCCCGCTGATCGCGCCGATGCTTGGCGAGCCCGACCGGTTCGTGGCGCTGCGCGCCCGCCGGGGTGCGGGGCGGCCACGGCTCGACGCGCTGACGACCGTGCATCCGCGGCTGCGGGGCCGCCTGCTGCTGCTGGTCGTCGTGACCTTCACGTTCAATTTCGTGACCGGCCCGCACAACACGTACCTGTTCTTCTACGGCGAGGGCGAACTGGGCGTGAGCCGGGCCACGATGGCGGGGATCTTCGTCGCTTCAGGGGTGGTGGGCCTGGGCGGTCTGCTGCTCGGCAGATGGGTGTCCGACCGGTTCGGCCGACGCCCGGCCGCGATCGGCTTCCACCTGCTCATGGCGGCTTCCGTCGTGGTGGCCTACGGCGGCGCGGTACCGGCGTTGTTCGCCGGCTTCTGGACCGGGGTCCTGGCCCAGGGGGCGTACGGTCCGGCATTCGGTGCGTTGTCGACCGAGGTGTTCCCGACCAGCATCCGGGCGACGACACAGGGCTGGGTCGCGGCGGCCGGCGTCCTGGGCGCGGTCGCCGGGCTCGTGCTGTTCGGCGCGCTGAGTGACATGACCGGTTCGTTCACCATGGCGGCGCTGACGGTGGCGGTCATCAGCGCCTCGACCGCCGTCGGCTACCGCTGGTTCCCCGAAACGGTGGGCATGGAGCTCGAGGAGAGCGCCCCCGAGCCCGACGCCGATCCGGCGGTCATCGACCGCTGACCACTGGCGGGCGCACGCGTGCGGCGCCGGGACTACGAACGCGCCGGGCGCTGACGGATACCGTCCTTGTCGAACGCGAAGAACTTCATGCCGACGTGGGCGGCAGAGCTACGCCAGTCCGCGTCCCAGTACCCGTCCCGGTCACGGCGGCGCAGGAATCGATCGACGACCGCGAGTGCGACCACGAAGAGCAGCACGGCTCCGATGCCGACCACGTGGTCCTCCTCGCCTTGGTCCGGTCACATGATCACATGGTCGCACGAACCACCGGTACCGACAACACCGCCCAGAGTGCTCCAACCGCGCGGGCCCACGTTCAGTCGTGGTCGAGGCGGACGAGGATGCGGCCGCGGGTCCTGGCATCGAGGATCGCGTCGAGCGTGTCCTCCAACTGGTCCAGCCCGACCTCGTCGCTGGCCTCGAGCACACTGGGCCGCAGGTCGTCGGCCAGTCGCGCCCACAGCGCACGCCGCTCGTCGATCGCCAGGTTCGCCGAATCGATCCCGGCGAGCGTGACGCCCCGCAGGATGAACGGCGCGACGGTCGTCTCCAACGACAGGCCCGCGGTGTTGCCGCTCGCCGCGACGATGCCACCGATCGAGAGGGTCGACAGGATCGCCGCCAGCGGCGCGCCGCCGAGGCAGTCGACCGCCGCGGCCCACCGATGCTTGCCGAGCGGGCGGATGTCGTCGGTGTCGAGCCGGTCGATGATCTCGCTCGCGCCACGCTCGCGCAGCCAGTCGTGCGCCGACGTGTCGCCGGTGCTGGCCACCACGTCGTAACCCTGGCCCGCCAGGAGGTCGACGCCGACGCTGCCGACGCCGCCGCTGGCGCCCGTCACCAGCACCGGCCCGTCCTGCGGCGTGATGCCCCGGTCCTGGATGCGCTGCACCGACATCGCCGCGGTGAAGCCGGCGGTGCCGATGGTCATCGCGTCTCTGGCGGACAGGGCGTCCAGCGGTACGACCCAGTCGGCGGGCACGCGAGCGAACTGTGCGTAGCCACCATGGTGCGCAACGCCGAGCGCATAGCCGTGCGCGAGCACGTGGTCGCCCGCCGTGAACTCGTCGCTCGTCGACTCGACCACGGTGCCGGCGAGATCGATGCCGGGGATCAACGGCGACACCCGCGCGACCTGCCCCTTCGCGATGGTCGCCAGGCCATCCTTGTAGTTGACGCTGGAGTAGGCGACGCGGATGATCACGTCGCCGTCGCCGAGATCGTCGCGCGCCCACTGCCGGACCTCGCGGTGCACGGTGTCGTCGTCCTTGGTGGCCACGAACGCTGCGAACTGCTCCGGCATCCCCGACATGCGTCTGCTCCTCACGGTTGCTCGAGTCCTCGAAACCGTGCCCGGCGTGGGCGTCGATCACACGAAGCACCGGTTGCGACCCGCTGACCCGCGCCGGCATGCGCCGACGCCACCGAGGGCCCAGATCCGCCACGGGTAGCCTGACGCGCGATCCCGACGCGAAGGTTCCACCGTGCTGCGCCCACTGCTGGTCACCAACGACTTCCTGCCCGACGTCGGCGGCATCCAGCAGTACGTGGCGCAGATCGCCGCCCGGATGGACCACGTCGGCGTGTTCGCACCGGCGCACCACGACGCCGCTGACTCGACGCTGCGCTACCCCGTCTGGCGTGGACCACGCCCCTACCTGTGGCCCACCGCGAGCACGCTGCGCGCACTGCGTCGCACGATCGCCGAGCATCGTGCCACCGTCGTGGTCTTCATGGCACCTGCACCCCTCACGCCCCTGGGACCCGCGACCGGACTCCCGTGGGCCGCGTGCAGCCATGGGGCCGAACTGGTGCTCCCGGCGCGTCTCCCGGGCGTCCGCCGGATCCTCGCGACGCTCCTCGGTCGCGCCGACCGGCTGTACGCCGTCAGTGCCTACACCGCGGCGGTGCTACGCGACCTCGTCGGCGCGGCCGGCCCGCCGGTCGACCTGCTCCGCAATGGCGTCGACCTGGAGCGGTTCCACCCGGGCGTCGACGCGACGTCGGTCCGCGAGCGTCACCGCCTGGGTCCGGCGCCCGTGGTGGTCACGGTCGGTCGACTGGTGCCGCGCAAGGGGCAGGACCGCCTCATCGCCGCGATGCCGAAGGTGCGCGAGACGCTGCCCGGCGCGCGCCTGCTCATCGTCGGTGACGGTCGCGACCGGCGGCGGCTCGAGCGGCTGGCAGCACGCCACGCGCCGGAGGCGGTCGTGTTCACCGGTGGCGTCGAGTGGTCGCAACTGCCGGCCTACTACCGTGCCGGCGACGTGTTCGCGCATCCGAACCGCAGCCGGTGGCGCGGGCTCGAGCAGGAGGGGTTCGGCGTCGTGTTCCTCGAGGCGCAGGCCAGTGGCCTGCCGGTCATCGCCGGTCGCAGCGGCGGCAGCCCGGAAGCGCTCGACCACCCGACGACCGGCCTGCTGGTCGACGGCCGCGACAGCGGCCAGATCGCCGACGCGATCGCGACCATCCTGACCGACCGCGACCGCGCCGCCCGCATGGGCCGCGAGGCCCGTCGGTGGGTGGACGCGCAGTGGTCGTGGGACACGATCGTCCAGCGCTTCGTCGACGACCTCGCCCGCCTCACCGGTTAGGGACTGTCTCCCGGTTCCCGCCGGCATTCGGCCGCAGCTGCAGCCCGGCTCGCGTCGATGCGGGAGGCGAGCTCGAGCCGCGACACCGCCGGCGGGTGCGTCCACCACCACAGCCGTTCCCAGGTCGGCGGCGCAGGATCGGACAGGTTGCGTTCGACCAACCCCAGCTGCACCGCGCAGTGGACGGCGGTCGCACCGCTGAGCCGCAGCGCGCCGAGATCGGCCGCCGCCTCCGCACGCCGGCTCGCCCAGGACGCCAGCGGCGTCGTGACGACCATCGCCACGACGACGACCACGACGACGACACCGGCAGCGTGGGGATCGGCGACGTGTGGCTGACGGCCCCGAGCGACCCGCCATCGCAGCACGAGATCGACGACGACGGCGAGCAGCCACAGCCCGGCGGCGCCGGCTACGATCCCGCGTGCCAGGTCGCGGTTGCGCTCATGGGACAGCTCGTGCGCCACGATCAGCGCGACCTGCGACGGCGGACGCTCGAGCAGGGTGTCGTACAACACGATCCGTCGGGTGCCGGCCACACCGGCGACATACGCGTTCTGACGCGTCGTGCGCCGGCTGGCGTCCGCGACGAGCACAGGTGTCGTCGGTTGATCCGCCGCGGAGAGCACCGGTGTCAGCGCCTCGCGGGCGGGCCCTGCCGGTAGCTCGGTCACATCGAAACGCAGCGGCTCCACGACCAGTGGCATCGCCAGCGTGGCCACCGCAACCGCCACCAACGCGGATGGCGCCACCAACAGCAGCCAGCGACGCGGCCAGCGGCTGAGCAGACCATAGCCCGCGGCCGCGACGACCGCGGAGGACACCACGAAGATCGCCAGCTCGATGGCCCAGTCCCCCGCCCACCCGGCCGGCGTCTGCGTCGACAGCCCGAACCGGCGGGCGTGCGTGTAGGCCCACACCGCCAGCGGTAGCCGCGCGACGGCGCTCATCGCGATGACAGTGACGATGACCGCGGTCGCGGCCAGCACCGGCCGCTGCCGCCCGACCCCGACGACGATCCGCGCGACGAGTCTCCTGCCCGGCGGCGTCAACACGACGAGCAGCGGTACGGCGATGTCGACGACGACACCGACAACGTTGGCGATACGGACCGGACCACGGTACGCGGCCACCCGCTCGAGCACGGCACGTGGGAACCAGCGCGCCGGGTCGGGCAGCGGGCCCAGGTCCGGCGCGAGCGGCCGCACGGTCACCGCGAGCACACCAGCGACGACGACCGCCACGGTGAGGATCGCCCAGGCAAGCGAACCACCCCACAGCCGTGTCGGAGCGACCCCACGGTCCGCCGGTGGCTGCACCATCCCGCCAACGTATCGTCGGCGGGTGTTCGACTACGGCCGCGCCGTCCGATCGATCGGCAGGAACCGGCTGCGCGGCACCAACCCACCGCGCTGCAGCGCACGGACCGCCCGGGCCTCGTCAAGATCGAGCACGACCGCGTCTCCCGTCGGACGGTCCAGCAGCGCCGTCACGATGCAGTCGTCACATGCCGTGGTGTGCTGCATCGCGCAGTCGTCGCAGTCGATTCGCATCACGCGCTCCGCATCGTCATCACCGAACACCAGTTCGGTAGCCTAGCACAGCGGGGTGGATGCACAACCGCGCGCGGATGATCGTCTCAACGTCACAACGCCCCGCCGCACCACCGGCAGTCAGTCAGCTTTGACCCGGCGCCGCCCGAGCCGACAGACCTGCTGCCGGGCGCCCGCTGCGGGTGCCGATAAGCTTGAACCCTGCGTGACACGGGATCGGCCGCGTAGGTCGTCGGCCGGGCCGCCGACCAACCGCCGACACGACAGGAGCAGCGTGCCGGACCTCACCTTGCTGGTGATCGCGCTGCTGGGCGGCATTGCGATCGCGGTCAGCAAGCTGCTCCGCCGGTTCGTGCCGGAGATCATCGTGTTCCTGGCGTTGGGCGTCCTGATCGGCCCTGACGGCCCGGTCGAGCTCATCAACGACACCAACATCAACACGCTCGAGCTGCTGACCGAGCTTGCACTGGCGGCGATCATCTTCCTGATCGGCGACCGCCTCCGCATCGACGACCTCCGTGCGCGCCGTGGCCTGCTGGTGCCACTGAATGTCGTGCAGCTGCTCGCGACCGGCGCGCTGGTCTTCGGCGTGCTCCGGATGGTGGGCATCGACGCGCGGGTCGCAGTGCTGCTCGCGCTCATCGCCGCCGAGACGGGCGTGCTGACCGTCACCGCGACCGTCAAGGAGCAGCGCGCAGCCGGCGCGTACACCGACACCGTGCTCGCCAGCGTCGCCCTGACCAACGTGGCCGTCGCGGCGATGTTCGGGCTGGCCTTCCCGTTCGTGCTGGCGCTGTCGGGCGTGGCCACGACCGCGGGCGACATCGTCGGTGTGTTCGCCCAGATCGTCGTGGCCTCGACACTCATCGGTGTCGTCGGTGGCCTGCTGCTCAAGAACTACGGGCCGGCGATCGAGTCGTCCGGCGAGCTGCTGCTGTTCCTGCTGATCGTGCTCACCGGCATGACGGGGGCGACGATCGCGCTCGAGGGCTCGGTGGTCGTGACGAGCCTCGTCGCCGGCCTGTACGTCGCCAACGCTGCGCCGTGGCTCGCCGATCGGTTCTTCGCGGCGGTCCGCACGCTCGAAGCTCCCATCTACCTGATCTTCTTCGTGGTTGCGGGAGCTGACATCCATCTCGATGAGTTGGCCGGCGTGGGCATCGCCGGTACGGCGTACGTGCTGGCGCGGACGCTCGGCAAGGTCGGCGGTGCGGCGGGTGGGGCCGTCGTCGCCGGTGGGTCGTCACAGCTGCGGCTCGGCGCGCGTACCGGGCTGAGCCTGCTTCCCCACGCCGGCATGGCGATCGCCCTGACGGCGTTCGTCTCGGAGTTCGCTCCGGAGCTGGGCTCCGCGGTCTCACCGGTGGTGCTGGGCTCGATCGTGATCTTCGAGCTCACCGGCCCGCTGATCATGCGCCGGATGCTGCGGCGCTCGGGCGACGCTGGCGCGGTCCGAGTGGTCGACGACGACGTGGTCACCGAGACGGATGAGACCCGCAACCTTCGCAGGGTGCTGATCCCGGCCGGCAACCCGGAGGTGCTCGTCCCCCGGCTGCCGCTGCTGTTCGATCTGGTCGGCAACCTCGGCGCCGAGGTGGTCGTCGTCCACGTGTCGCTGCCGACCGGCCCGTACGAGCAGCACGACGACCGCCAACCGGCACTGCTCCGGGTGTTCGAAGAGATCGCGACCGAACGGGGCATCGTCTGCACGACCGTCCACCGCCGGGCCGAGAGCGTCGCCGGCGTGATCGTGCAGGTCGCGCGGGAGCACGACTGCGATCTGATCATCATGGGTGAGCCGACGCGCACACGACTGCTGGAGCCGACCCGATGGGGCCTCATCACCCAGCGCGTCGTGCGGGACGCGCCGGTGCCGGTGCTGGTCTATCCCGTGGATCCGAGCCGTCCCGAACAGGTACCAGACCGCTATCTGCGGCGTGCGGCGCGCGCACGGGATCGCCACGGCGGGACCGGCCAGCCGGCCGGCGACGACGCCGAGTGGGGCGACGACGGCGCGACCAGATCACCATCGGATGACACCTCGACGCCGGCGTGACCGTGACGCAGCCGACCTCTGGCACGCTACGCCCGGTGGTTGCGTCACGTGGGCGACGAACGCCCAGCGCCCCCGGGCATCGCTGCGACGCTGGAACGGCACGGAGGAACTCCGCGACCAGCTCAGGCCGCCAGCACCCGAGTGAAAGGCACCTGTGGTGATGCAACCCGATGTAGCGGTGATCGGCGGCGGCGCCGCCGGTCTCGGCGCAGCCATGTGGGCGCGACGCGGCGGCGCCGACGTGGTGCTCATCGAACGCGACCGGCTCGGCGGCGACTGCACGTGGACCGGCTGCGTGCCGTCGAAGACCGTCATCGAGTACGCCAGGCGCGCGCACCACGCACGTGAGCTCGGGCTGGGCGACGGTCGCGTCGACTCCGCCGACGTGCTGGCACGCGTCCACAAGGTCGTCCACGAGATCGCCGGCGAGGAGGACGCCGACGCGCTCGGCAAGCTCGGCATCACCGTGCTGGACGGTCAGGCGCGCTTCCTCGCGCCCGACGTGCTCGATGTTGACGGCACGACGGTGCGGCCCGGGTCCACGATCGTCGCGACCGGGTCGACCGCGGCGATCCCACCGATTGACGGGCTGCGCGACGTGTCGCCGTTGACCAACGAGCACATCTTCTCACTCGAACGCCTCCCCGACCGGCTGGCGGTCCTCGGGGCCGGCGCCATCGGACTCGAGCTCGGGCAAGCGTTCGCACGGCTGGGCACCGAGGTGACGCTGCTCGATCTCGCACCACGCGTGGCGGTCGGCGAGGAGCCCGAGACCAGCGCGACGCTGACCAAGGTGCTGGACCGCGAAGGCGTCGACATCCGCACCGGCGTCACCGTCGACCGGGTCGACCGGTCCCGCGGCGGTGTGACGTTGCACGCCGGTGACGTCGAGCTGGTGACCGCCGACGACGTGCTCGTCGCCGTGGGCAGACGACCGGTCACCGACGGGCTGGACCTGCACCGCGCCGGCATCGAGCTCGCCGACGACGGCACGATCCCCGTTGACCGCCGGATGCGGACCGCGGTCACGGGCATCCTCGCCGCCGGGGACGTGACCAGCTTTCCGCGGTTGACGCACGCCGGATACCGCATGGGCCAGATCGCCGCGCACACCGCGCGCAGCAGGATCCCGTGGCGCTTCGCTCCCGATGTGCTGCCGTGGGCCATCTTCACTGATCCGGAGGTCGGCCGGGTCGGCATGACCGAGGCGATCGCGTACGAGCGCTGGGGGTCGGATGCCCGTGTGGCGTCGTTCCCGATGCGCAAGACCGACCGTGGCCGGGTCGCCGGCGAGACCGACGGGTTCGTCAAGCTGGTCGCGGCGCCCCACCCGGTGGCGCGCACCATGCTCGGCGGGCGGCTGGTCGGCGCAACGGTGGTATGCCCGACCGGTGGCGACGTGGTCGGCGAGCTCGCGCTCGCCGTGCGCACGCGCACCAGCGTGACCCGGCTCGGCCAGACGGTGCACGCCTACCCGACGTGGTCGTTCGGGGTCTGGCAGGCGATCGGACGATTCATGGGGCCGATCGCCGGCGCCTCCGCCCGCCCCGCCCGCGACGCCTGATCAGTCCACGATCGACACCGACGGTCGGGGTGGTCGACCGGCCGTCGGGGGCTGGATGGGTGCGGGTGGGCTTGCGGCGAACGTGTGTTCGGTTATGCTGCCTGGCGATGCCGCAGACGCTTCCCCGCACCGGCACCGTGGACGGCGAGACGCCGCTGCACGCCGTGTCGTTCACGGTGGTCGATCTCGAGACCACGGGCGGGTCGCCCGACGCCTGTGCGATCACCGAGGTGGGCGCGGTGCGGGTCCGCGGCGGCGACCGCGAGGGTGAGCTGTCGACACTGGTCCGGCTCGAGGCCCGGATCCCGCGGCCGATCACCGCGCTGACCGGCATCACCGACCAGCTGGTGGCCGACGCACCACCCATCACCGCGGTGCTGCCGATGCTGCTCGAGCTGTGGCGCGGCTCGGTGCTGGTGGCCCACTCGGCACGCTTCGACGTGTCGTTCCTCAACGCCGCGCTGCGTCGCCACGACTACGCGGAGATCGACCTGCCCGTCGTGTGCACAGCGACGCTGGCGCGGCGGCTCGTGCGCGACGAGGTGCGCAACTGCAAGCTCGCGACGCTGAGCCGACACTTCCGCACCACGCACGAGCCCACCCACCGTGCCCTGCCCGACGCCCGCGCGACCGCCGAGGTGCTGCACGCGCTGCTCGAACGCGCGGCGGGCATGGGCGTGTCGACGGTGGCGGAGCTGCTGGAGCTGTGTCGCCGCCCTGATCCGACGACCGTCACCCGCCGCCACCATCTCACCGATGGACTGCCCGCGTCACCGGGCGTGTACGCCTTCCGCTCGGCCGCGGGCGAGGTGCTGTACGTGGGCAGAGCCGTCGATCTCCGGGCGCGGGTCCGCAGCTACTTCGGATCCGATCCGCGCCGCATGGTCCGCGGGCTGCTGCGCGAGACGGCCCGTATCGATCACCGCGTGTGTCCGACCGAGATCGAGGCGGGTGTTCGCGAGCTGCGGGCGATCGCGCGCTGGCGGCCCCGCTTCAACCGCCGCGACAAGCCACCGGCGACAGCGGTCTGGCTCAAGTTGACGACCGAGCGGTTCCCGCGACTGTCGATCGTGCGCACGGTCCGCGACGACGGCGCGACCTACCTCGGTCCGTTGCGCTCCACTCGTGATGCGGAGCAGATCCGCGACGCGCTGCACGACGCGCTGCCGCTGCGGCGGTGCACCATGCGCATCGGCGCCCGCACGCGGGCCCCGGCGTGCGCCCTCGCCGAGCTGGGACGGTGCCGTGCCCCGTGCACCGGCGAGCTCACGCCGGACGCGTACGCATCCGTGGTCGCTGACGCCCGCTCGGCCTTGTGCGACGGGTCGGGACCGGTGACGAGCTGGCTGGTGGAACGCATGACGGCACTCGCCGACGCCGAACGCTACCACGAGGCGCGGTGGCGTCGTGACCGCTTGGCGGCGCTCACCGATGCGGTGCGACGCCAGCGCACGTCACAGGCGCTCGCGGCGGTACAGCTCGCGGCCTGGCGTCCCGTGGGCGCCACCGAGGCCGACGTGATCCGGATCGCCGACGGCAGGCTCGCCGGCAGCGCCAGGTGCGACAGATCGCAGGTCATGTCCGCCGCCACGGGACTGTCCGCGCGCCCTCCCGCCGACACCCCGCCGTACGTGGTGGCGGCGGAGCGGGTCATGCTCCACACGTGGCTGACGGCGCCCATCACGGTCCCGCTCTGGGTCGATGGGAGCTATGGCGAACCGGTCGCGGGTGGCGCGACGTTGCGTGCGACCGCCGCGCGGCTGCGCCGACGGCGCGCAGGCACCCGCGCCGACGAGCTGCGCACCAAGCGCGTTCCCCGCGCCGTCACCGCGCCGGGACGCACCGGTGTCAGATGAACGCGCTCTCGTCGCCCGAGTCGCGCACGAACGCGCACGGCGTGTCGGCGGCGTCGATGATCGTGCGCAGCAGTGAGAAGTCGACGTCCGCCGAGAGCGCGAACAGGCTGAGGTCCGCGAACGGCGCCGAGAACAGCGCATCGATGAAGCCGGTGTTGAGCACGTGCACGCCCGGAGGACCGGGAAGTCTCGCCAGGTCGGCCAGACCGTGCAGATAGTGATCGGCCTGCTGCAGCTGCTCGGGGTCCTCGACGGCGGTGACGAGGTTGAGATCGCCGCCCCAGTTCGCGCGCAGCTTGTAGGCCATGAGGATCGCCAGGTGCGAGTGCTGGAGGTCGGTGCTGACCTCCCAGTCCGGCCCCTGCTCGCGGATCCACAGGTTGATCACCCCGCGGCCGCCCAGACGGCCGGCGTGCACCGTTGAGGTCATCAACACCCCGAGCCCGTCCTCGGCGGCTTCCTCGAGCACACGCCGGGCGTGGCGCTCCTGGGTCTCGGTCGTCGGGAACGAGAGGAACACGATGTTCGACCGGCCCATCCCGACGCCCGACGCCCGCATCGACGCGATGAAGCCCTGCTCGAAGGTGTCCTCCTCGACCATCGACCAGGCGGTGGTGATCTGTTCGTCGCGCAGCCGGCGACTGACCGTCGTCAGGCCTTCCGACAGCGTGTCGCCGTTGCTGTCGTGACGCACGCCGACCATCTTGACCGCACCCTTCGGGTAGGTTACGTCGCGCAGGAACGTCGACGCGGCCCGCAGCTGCCGCGTGTCCTCGATCGGCGCGAGCACCCTGGGTCGCCAGCCGCGCTCGGCCGACTGCCGCGACGCGACCGCGCGCTTGGAGGCCCACTGCGCGAGTCCTGCGAACATCTCGCTGCGGACGTCGCTGAACGGGCTGTCGAGCTGCCGGCGGATCAGGAACACGAAGAACCCGACGACGACAGCGACGGCGATGACCGTGAACAACAGGTTGACCACCACCATTGCGACGATACACCCCACCGTGCCGAACAGCGCGACGATGCGGGGAAACCGTAGCGTTGGCCGGAACGTGGGCAGATCCAGCGTCTCCTCCATCAGCACGACGAGGTTGATGGTGCCGTAGGTGATCAGGAAGAACAGCGTGATGATCGGCGCCAGCACGTTGAGGTCACGCAGCAGGATCGCAGCGAGCGCGATGCTGCCCGTGACGATCAGCGCGTTGCGCGGCTCGCCACCGGCGGTCCGACGGGCGAGCGGGCCTGACCTCGGCAGGAGCTCGGCGGCGGCGAGCGCCTGCAGGATCCGGGGCGCACCGACGATCGAGGCCAGACCGGACGAGAACGTCGCACCGAGCAGTCCGGCGACGACCCCGGGACCCCACGCCGAGCGCTCCAACATGACGATGTAGTCGCTCGCCAGTTCGCCCATCGATGCCGACCGGCCGATCCAGTACGCCGACGCCACGTACACGACCAGCGTCAGACCGATCGCTCCCAGCGTGCCCAGCGGGATGCTCCGTCTCGAGTCCCGCAGCTCGCCGGACATGTTGACGCCGGCCATGATGCCGGTCGTCGCCGGGAAGAAGACGGCGAACACCGTCCAGAAGTCGGTACCCGGGAAGCCGTCCTCCGGTGCACCGGGGTAGTCGCCGAACCAGGTGGGCGCGAACGACATCGAGCCCTGGACCGCCGCGAGGGCGATCACCACCAGCGACAGCGTCACCAGAGCCAGGATCACGTACTGCACCCGGAACGCGAACCGTGCGCTGATCGACGCGATGACCATGAGCACCGCGAACGCGCCGAGGTCGACGACCAGGGCGGGATGCTGCGGGAAGATGAACTGCCAGCCGCCGCGGAACCCGAAGACGTACAGCGCGATGGCCAGGGTCTGCGACAGGTACAGCGGCACGCCGATCGCGCCGCCGGCCTCGAGTCCGAGCGACCGCGAGATGATCGCGTAGGCGCCGCCGCCGGCGATCGGCGTGTTCGTCGCGATCGACGCGATCGACATCCCGGTCGAGCCCGTGATGGCGTACGCCAGCAGGATGATGCCGATCCCACCGAGGATCCCGGCGTTGCCGACCACCCAGCCGACCCGCAGGTACAGGATGACGCCGAGGATCGTGAGCAACGTGGGGACGAAGACACCTTCGAACGTGCCGTAGCGCCGCGGTGCCGCACCTTCGTCGCCAGGCATCGGGTGATCCTAGTCGCGGGCGCCGGTGCCGGGCTGCGTGCGGGTCGGTCAGCCGGTCAGCTGCTGTGACAGAGTGACCCACCGGTCGCGCAGATCCCGCGCCGCCCCCGCATCGACCGCGGCGCCGGCTGCCTTCACGCCCGCCGTGAGGTCGTCGACCCGGTCGGCCGCGTAGAGTGCGGCGGCCGCACCGAGCAGCACCACGTCGCGGGCCGGTCCCGGCGCGCCGTCGAGCACCGCGTCCGCGATCGCGCGGTTGGTCTCGACGTCGCCGCCGAGCAGGGCCTCGGGGGCGGCCCGGGTGATGCCCACGTCGGTGGGGTCGAGATCGTACTCGTCCACGTGGTCTCCGCGGACCTCCCAGACGTGCGACACGCCGGTGGTGGTCAGCTCGTCGAGGCCGTCGGCACCGTGGAACACCAGCGCGTGCGTGGTGTCGAGGGCTGCCAGCACCTCCGCCATCCGCGCCGCCATCACCGGACTGCTCACGCCGATCGTCTGGTGCCGGGCACCGGCGGGGTTCGTCAGCGGACCCAGGAAGTTGAAGACGGTCGGGACGGCGAGCTCACGACGCGCCGGCATCACATGCCGCATGGCCGGGTGGTACGCCGGCGCGAAGCAGAAGCCGATGCCCACCTCGTCGATGCAGCGAGCGACGGCCTCGGGTGGCAGGTTGAGCTCGACGCCCCACGCCTCGAGCAGGTCGGCGGACCCACACCGCCCGCTGGCGGCCCGGTTGCCGTGCTTGGCGACCCGCGCACCGGCGGCCGCGGCCACGACCGCCGCGACGGTCGAGATGTTGAACGTGCCGGACCGGTCACCGCCCGTACCACACGTGTCCACGGTCGGCCCGGCGACCGGCACGGTCACGGCGAACTGCCGCATGGCGCGGACCAGCCCGGCGATCTCGGGTCCCGTCTCACCCTTGGCACGCAGTGCCACCAGGAAGCCGGCGATCTGGACCGCCGATGCCGACCCCTCCATGATCGCCGCCATAGCCGCCGCGGTATCGGCCGCCGACAGGTCCCTGCCGGCCAGCAGCTGGTTGGTGAGCTCGCGCCACGACGGCCCGACCGGCCGCTCAGTCACGATGATCCTCGTGTCCCGGCGCCAGCGCCCCCCGACCGCCACCGAGCGTCGTGCGGTCGGCGGTGACGCCACCGCCCGGCCCCAGCTGCGGCGCCCGGCCCAGCGTTCCGACGCCGGGCAGTGCCGGTACCGACGATCCCGATGCGACCGCAGCCAGCAACTCGGCGAGGTCGAACGGGTCGACGGGCTTGACGATCCAGGCGTCGGCCTGCGCCCAGCGGCACAGGTAGTCGTCCTGGGGCCGGGCGATCATCAGGATCACGGGCGGCAGCTCGTGGCCGTCGGTCATCCGGGCCCGGACCTCCCTGGTGAGGTAGAAGCCGCCGGTCGGATGGGTGTCGGCATCGCCGAGAATGACGTCGAACGTGTGCTCGCCCTCGTCGAGCACCGCCAACGCGCGTTGGGGGGTGCGCACTTCCAGCACGTCCGCGTCCACCGGCAAGGCGGTGGTGACCTGCCGCGTCAGCGACGGGCCACCGGACACGAGCAGAATCTTCATGCTGCCTCCCGAATCGGCGATGACCAGCGCATCATGCCACGCTGCAGCCGACCGGTCCGCTGCCTACTCCGCGTGCGCGCGCTCGGCGTCGCCGTCATCATCCGCGCCGGGATGCAGTCGGCGGAACGGCGTGCGACGCGCCTGCTCGATCGGTCCGCGGCCCACCTGCACCAGGCGGACGACGGTGACCAGCAGCAGTCCGCCGATCGTGTTGCCCACCATCGACCACGACATCGCGCCGAGGTAGTCGAGGTATCCGAACGGCGCGCCGACGTGCAGCGCGGCGAACATCTCGTGCGAGCTGACGATGACGTGGTTGAGGGGTACGGCGGCCAGGAGGAATGACGCCGCGATAGCGGCCACCACCCGGGGCCCCTGCGTCTCGCAGTTGCGCTCCATCCAGGTCATGACCGTGATGACCGCGCCACCGAGCAGCGCCAGGGCGAAGGACCGCCAACCGATGCCCAGCTCCGGGTAGACCTCGCCCACCTTGATCGCCGTCGACCCGAGCTCGGGCATCGAGGTGACGAACAGCCCCATCACGAGCCATCCGCCGACGAGGTTCATCAACATCGTGCCGGCCCACAGCCGGACGAGCTCGCGGACGCGCGCCTGATGGGCGATGATCGCAGTGACCGGCACGAGAAAGTTCTCGGTGAACAGCTCCCCTCGCGCGAGGGTGAGCGCGATGAACCCGATCGTGAACGCAAGCGACCCCAGCAGGTGGCTGCCGGTCTCGTGCTCGACCACGATGAGCGCCATGACCCCGATCGACAGATCGATGCCGCCGACCAGGCCGGTGGCCAGCAGCGTCGGCAGGTTGCGCCGCAACCGCAGCGTGCCCTCCTCGACCGCGGCCTGGAAGGTGGACTCCAGCTCGGGATCGTTCTCTGCTGCCGGCCGGTCCTGCCCCGGTTCGCGCTCGTCCTCCTCCTCTGTGCCCGGCTGGGCGCGGAAGTCGTGGCTGCCGTCACCCTCGTCGCGGAACCGGGGGTCGGCGACCGCGCCGACCTCTGCCTGCGGCGACTCGTCGTTCATCGGGTCACGGCCTGCGGCCGGCCGGCGCGGTGGTCCGCCCGCGTGCTCAACCTGCCACCACCCAGCTGTCCGAGCCGGCGAGCAGATCCGCGAGCTCGCCGCGGCCGCGACGGGCGATCGCGGCGTCGACCTGGCGGTTGAGCCCGGTGCCGTAGACCGGCCGTTCGATCTGGCGGAACAGCCCGATCGGCGTCGGGCCCTCCGGCGTGTGCGACAGCCGCGACAGCATGAAGGCCAGCCCGGGATCGGCGCGGTGTGCGTCGTGGACGAGCAGCCCGTCCTCGCCGACGCTGGCGACATCGACGATCTCGAGCTGTCCCGTGCGCTTCAGCGCCACGCCGAACTCGTGGTCCGCGCCGAAGCGGATCGGCTGCCCGTGTTCGAGCCGGATCTGCTGCGGGCGGTTCTTGCGGACCGCGTCGAACGCACCATCGTTGAAGATGTTGCAGTTCTGGTAGATCTCGATGAACGCGGTGCCCTCGTGGGCGGCGGCCCGTGTGAGCATGTCGGTCAGGTGCTCGCGCTCGTTGTCGATCGAGCGGGCCACGAAGGTCGCCTCGGCGCCCAGTGCCACGCTGACCGGGTTGAACGGGTAGTCCAGCGAACCCATCGGCGTCGACTTGGTGATCTTGCCGAGCTCACTGGTGGGCGAGTACTGGCCCTTTGTCAGTCCGTAGATCTGGTTGTTGAACAGCAGGATCGTCAGGTTGGCGTTGCGGCGCATCGCGTGGATCAGGTGGTTGCCGCCGATCGACAGCGCATCGCCGTCGCCGGTGACCACGAACACCTTCAGGTCCGGCCGGGTCGCACTGATGCCCGTGGCGATCGCCGGCGCTCTGCCGTGGATCGAGTGGAAGCCGTAGGTCTCCATGTAGTAGGGGAACCGCGCGGCGCACCCGATGCCCGACACGAACACGAGGTTCTCGCGGGCGATGCCGAGGCTGGGCATGATGCCCTGGACGTTGGCGAGGATCGCGTAGTCGCCGCATCCCGGGCACCAGCGGACCTCCTGGTCGCTGGAGAAATCCTTCTTGCGCAATGGCGGCGCTGCGGTATCGGTCACGACAGGCCCTTCAACTCATGGGAGATCGCGTCGACCAGCTCGGCCGTGGTGAACGGCAGCCCACTGACACGGTGGTACCCGTGCACGTCGACGAGGAAGTCGGCGCGCAGCAGCCGGCGCAGCTGGCCGGCGTTCATCTCGGGCACCAGCACCCGGTCGTAGCTGCGCAGCACGTCGCCGAGGTTGGACGGGAACGGGTTGAGGTGGCGCAGGTGCGCGGTCGCCACCAGCCCCCCGTCGGCGCGTGCGCGGCGGACCGCCGCACGGATCGGCCCGTAGGTGGAACCCCATCCGAGCACCAGCAGTCGCGCACCCTCGACGTGGTCGACGGCCAGCGGTGGGATCGTCTCGGCGATCCGGGCGATCTTGGCGGCCCGCAACTCGGTCATGCGGTGGTGGTTGTCGGGGTCGTAGGAGATGTTGCCGGTGCCGTCGGCCTTCTCGAGCCCACCGATGCGGTGCTCCAGGCCGGCGGTGCCGGGCGTCGCCCACGGTCGCGCGAGCGTCTCGGGATCGCGCTGGAAGGGCCAGAACTCGCCGTCGTGGTTGGGTTCCGTGGCGAACCGGACGGCCGACCGCAGATCGGGCAGGTCGTCGACCGCGGGGATGCGCCACGGCTCCGCACCGTTGGCGAGGTAGCCGTCGGACAGCACGAACACCGGCGTGCGGTAGGTCACCGCGATCCGGGCGGCTTCGATGGCGGCGTCGAAGCAGTCGCCCGGCGTCGACGCGGCGACGATCGGCACCGGCGCCTCGCCGTTGCGTCCGTACATCGCCTGCAGCAGGTCCGACTGTTCGGTCTTGGTGGGCAGGCCGGTCGACGGGCCACCCCGCTGGATGTTGAGGATCAGCAGGGGCAGCTCCACGCTGACGGCCAGGCCGATGGTCTCGGCCTTCAGCGCCACGCCGGGTCCGGAGGTGACGGTCGCCGCGAGGTTGCCCGCGAACGCGGCACCCAGCGCAGCCCCGACGCCGGCGATCTCGTCCTCGGCCTGGAACGTTCGCACCCCGAAGTGCTTGAGACGCGCCAGCTCGTGGAGCACGTCACTCGCGGGGGTGATCGGGTAGCCCCCCAGGAACAGGGGCAGGCCGGTGCACTCGGCGGCCGCGACCAGGCCGTAGGCGATCGCGGCGTTGCCCGTGATCTGCCGGTAGCGGCCGGGGGGCAGTTCAGCGGGCTTGACCTCGTAGCTGTGGGCGAACAGCTCCGTCGTCTCGCCGAACGCGAACCCCGCGGTGAAGGCGGTGATGTTGGCCTCGGCGAGCTCGGGCTGGCTGGCGAACTTCGTGCGCACCCACTCGATGGTGGGTTCGGTCGGGCGGCTGAACATCCACGACATCAACCCGAGCGCGAACATGTTCTTCGCGCGTTCCTTCTCCTTCTTGCCGAGGTCGGTGTCGTCGAGCGCCCCGACCGTCAGCGTCGACAGCGGCACGCTGATCACGTTGAACGCGTCGAGGGTCGCGTCCTCCAGCGGGTTCGTGTCGTACCGCGCCTTGCGCAGGTTGCCCGGTGAGAACGCATCGCTGTTGACGATGATCGTGGCGCCCGGATCGAGGTCCTCGACGTTGGTCTTGAGCGCCGCCGGGTTCATGGCCACGAGGACGTCGGGGGCGTCGCCGGGTGTCAGGATGTCGTGGTCCGCGAAGTGCAGCTGGAAGCCCGAGACGCCGGGCAGCGAGCCGGCGGGAGCGCGGATCTCCGCGGGGAAGTCCGGGAGTGTCGCGACGTCATTGCCGAGTACCGCGCTGACCGAGGTGAAGCGGTTGCCGGTCAGCTGCATGCCGTCACCCGAGTCGCCCGCGAAGCGAATGGTCACGGTGCCGCGCTGCTGCACGGTCTTGGAGGTCATGAAAGAATCCTCGGTTGAGGTCCGTTGGAAGGGAGTGTGGTCACCATAGTAGTGAACCGCGTCCCACCCATGGTTGACGTCTGGTCGACACGAGAAACAGGACGCCGCCGGAGATGGATGCCGAGATGACGGTCGACGCCCGTGGTACGCGGTGTCCGACGCCGATCATCGAACTGTCGCGCGCGATCGACGATCGCACGGCAGACGTCGTGGTGCTGCTCGCCGACGATCCCAACGCCCGCGTGGACGTGCCGGTGTGGTGTCGCCTGAAGCATCACGAGCTGCTCGAGACCGTCGAGGACGGCGGCGCCTGGCGGTTCACGGTCCGCATCGCCTGACGCTGCCGACGTCGGGGAGCGAGACGAGCGGATACGCCCGGTCGACTCCCCGCCGCGGAGGCTCTCGACTCCCCGGTGTCGGGGAAACGACGACTAGTGGAAGCTGTCGCCGCAGGCGCAGGTGTTCTGCGCGTTCGGGTTGTCGATGGAGAACCCGGCGCCCTGGAGGCTGTCGACCCAGTCGATGGTCGTCTCACGCAGGTACGGTGCCGACATCTTGTCGATGCGGACCGGCACGCCGTGGACCTCATCGACCCGGTCGCCGTCCAGTTCACGATCGTCGAAGAACAGCGCGTAGCGCATGCCGGAGCAGCCGCCCGGCTGGACGGCAATGCGCAGCGCGATCGCGTCCGGGGACTCCTCGCGATCCATAAGTTCGCGCACCTTGGTCGCCGCGCCCTCGGTCAACGTGATGACCCGGTCGTCCACACTCGTCGGAGTGGCGGTTGCATCGCTCATCGGGTGACTCGACCTTTCGGTCCCGCAGATCGGTTCTGGGCGCCAGTCTAGCCACCACGCCGGCGATCAGCGCGCGCCCGCGACGGCGGGCGCGCCGAACCGGTCCGCCTGGTCAGACGGCCAGCGCCACCGACACCGCATCCACCGGCGCGGGCAGCGCGGCGACGACCAGGTACGCCATCCCGTCGCGGCGCATCGCCGCATCCGGGAACACCGCAGAAGCGCAGTCCGGCCGCCGCGCGGTTCTCGGCCATCACGTGGGCGGTCACCATGCGGTAGCCGAGATCGATCGCGCGGTACCGCAGCGCAGTCAGCAGTCGTCGGCCGATGCCGCGACCGTGCCAGGCGTCGACGATCGCGAAGGTGACCTCCGCGGTGTCGTCGCCCACGGCGATGAGGCGTGCCACACCCACCGCGGTGACCTCGTCGCTGTTGGACACCTCCGCGATCAGCGCGACGTGACGGTCGTCGTCGACCGCGGTCAGTTGCCGCCGCATGGTGTCGGTCAGCCGGGGTCGGGTCCATGGAACCGCAGGTACCGGCTGTGTGCGGACATGCCGTCGAACACCGCGTCGATCGGCGCGGTCTCACCGGGGACGAGCGGACGGATGCGGATGTTTGGTGTCCTACCGCTGTCGCTGCACATCGTGGGCTCCTGGGTCGTCGCCGAGCCGGATTTCTCGGCGTCGTCGCGACCGTAGTGACGTCCGGTGCCCGCGACGTCGGCAGGCGGTACCTACCTGCGGCGGTCTTCCTGCCCATGCGAGGCCGCCGCCCATCGACCGGCCGCGCGGCTCGCTCCCGCTGCGCGACGGCCGACGTGCACGATCTACGATCGGCGCATGGACGATCTCCACCGCAACACGCGCCGCGCGGTCGCCGCGGCGGCCGAACTCGGGCTCGCGCTCGACGTGCACCAGTTCCCGCAGGGGACCCGCACGGCACAGGACGCGGCCGGCGCGATCGGGTGTCCGGTCGGCGCGATCGTCAAGTCGCTGGTGCTCGACTCCGACCAGGGCCCGCTGATGGTCCTGACGAGCGGCGACAACCGGGTGAGCTACGGCAAGGTCGAGGCGGCGACCGAACGCACCGGCGTCGTCCGCTGCGACGCCGACACGGTGCGCGCCGTCACGTCCTACCCGGTGGGCGGCGTCTGCCCCTTCGGCCATCCCGCGCCGCTGCCGCTGCTCATCGACCGCGACCTGCTGACGTTCGACCGCATCTGGGCGGCCGCCGGTACCCCACACGCCGTGTTCCCGATCACACCGGCCGACCTGCGCGACGCCACGGGCGCGCAGCCGGCCGACATCGCGGCGTGAGCCCGGTCACCGACCCTCACCGTCACATCGTCGACGCGAGCTCGGCGGCCCGCTGTCGCGTGAGCTCGACCGGCCGGTCAAGGCCCTCCTCGCCAAGCACCGCGACCTCGTCGAACAGCTCGGCGCCACGACCTTCGACCTGGCCGGCGATGGCCAGCACGCGGGCACCGGCGGCGCGGGCCCGCTGGGCGACGAAGGCCGGCGTCTTGCCCGACAAGGTCTGATCGTCGAGCTTGCCCTCCCCGGCGATCACCACGTCGGCCGACCGCATGCGCGCGTCGAGGTCGACCAGGCCGGCGACGACCTCCGCGCCGTCGGCCATCCGTCCGCCGCAGAACGCGAGCAGGCCGAAGCCCAGCCCGCCGGCCGCGCCGGCACCGGGTAGCTCGCGCCACGGCCCGCCCGGCAGGTCACGCTCGACGACGTCGGCGAAGCGTCGCAGCGCGTCTTCGAGCACCGGCAGGTCGGCGGGACCGGCGCCCTTCTGCGGCGCGAAGACCGCCACGGCGCCGTCGGGTCCCAGCAACGGGTTCGTGACGTCGCTGACGATCGTCACCGGCGCGGTCCCGGCCGCGACCGGCTCCACGCGCGCGAGCTCGACCAGATGCTCGGCACCGACTTTGACGCCGTTGCCGTCGGCACGCAGCAGACGGTGGCCGAGCGCGAGCGCCATGCCCGCGCCACCGTCGCTGGTCGCGCTACCACCGAGGCCGATCAGGATCTCGCGGACACCGGCGTCCGTGGCTGCGGCGATCAGCTGGCCGACCCCGTAGCTGGTCGCGCAGCGGGGATCGCGATCGTCCTCGTCGAGCCACGCCAGGCCGCACGCCTCGGCCGCCTCGAGCAGTGCGCGTCCGTCGGGCAGCGCGAGCCAGTGTGCGGCGCGGGCGCGACCTCTCGCGTCCGCGACCTCCGCCTCCACCCGCTCCGCGCCGGCGACCGCCGTCGCGACGACGTCCAGGGTGCCCGCACCGCCGTCGGCCATCGGCACGACGAGCACCTCGTCGTCAGGCCGCGTCGAGCACCAACCGGCGGCGATGGTGTCGGCCGCGTCGGCCGCCGACATCGTGCCGGCGAACTTGTCGGGCGCGACGACGACCCGCATGGCAGCTGCCGCTAGTCGCGGGGGTCGGCGTCGACGAACGGCGGACGCACCACGACCGCCGGCAGGTCACGCCCACGCACGTCGATGACGACGTCGTCGTCGAGCGCAACGTCGGCGTCGACGTAGGCGAGTGCGATGCCGGCGCCGACCGTCGGCGAGAACGAGCCGCTGGTCGTGCGGCCGACCTCCCGGTCGCCGGCACGCACGATCTGATCCGCGCGCGGAACGCCGCGCGCGGTGGCGCGCAGCCCGCGCAGCCGGCGGGTCCTCGGCTCCTGCTTGGCCTTGCGCACCGCTTCGGCGCCGCGGAACCCGGTGTCGGTGGCGACCGCGAACCACACGCCCGCCTCGGCAGGCGTGATGCCGGTGTGCAGCTCGTGGCCATGCAGCGGGTAGCCCATCTCGAGGCGCAGCAGATCACGCGCGCCAAGGCCTGCGGGCTCGACGCCGTCGGCGGCGAGCAGGCGGTCCCACAGGTCGCCGCCCCGCTCTGCCGGCACCACGAGCTCGTAGCCGCGCTCGCCCGTGTAGCCGCTGCGCGCCAGCACACCGCCGCCGAGCCCGTCGGCGGACTGCGTGGTGCTGGCGGCCGGGCCGGTGGTGGGCACGGCCAGCGACCGGCAGTCGAGGAAGGCCATGCCATGCACGTCGAGCCCCGCGGACAGGGCCACGCGCGGCGACTGCGGTCCCTGCACCGCGATGCAGACGTACCGCCCGTTGTGGTCGGCGATGTCGGGGCTGCCGGGACCCTCGGCGACGCTCGCGCGCACGGCGTCGAGGTTCGCGGCGTTGCAGATCACCAGGTAACCCCACTCGAGGTGATAGACGAGGAGATCGTCGACCACGCCACCGTCGTCGTCGCAGCACAGGGTGTAGTGGGCGCGTCCGGTGCTCAACCGCTCGATGTCGTTGGTGAACGCGTACTGCAACGCGGGGACCCCGTCGCCGGTCACGGTGAACATCCCAAGGTGCGACAGATCGAAGATGCCGCACGACGTACGGACCGCGTCGTGCTCGGCGACCACGCTGCCGTAGTCCAGCGGCATCTCCCAGCCGGCGAACGGGGTCATCTTGGCACCGAGCTGGAGGTGCCTATCCGCCAGCGGCGTCTGGCGGTGGGGGCCGTCTGAGGGCATCGCAGTCCTTCGATCGTCTTGGATGGCCATTGTCGTCAGCAGCGGTCGTCAGCAGCGACGGCGATCGCGCGTGCCGTGCGACGGCCCGGCCGTTTCAAATTAACCGAGTCTAAAGCAATCATGCCCTGGCTAAGATCATGCCGGTGCCATCGTCACACGCCGCCCGCCCTCACAACACACAAGGAGTGCGCAAATGTCGGAGACCTGTGAGTTGGTCGTGCTCGGTGGAGGAACCGGCGGGTACTCCACGGCGTTGTTCGCCGCCAACCTGGGCATGGAGGTCACGCTCATCGAGAAGGCCAAGGTCGGTGGCACGTGCCTGCACTGGGGGTGCATCCCCACCAAGGCGATGCTGCAGGCCGCCGAGGTCGCTGAGCACACCCAGCACGCGGGCGACTTCGGGATCAAGGCGAGCTACGAGGCGGTCGAGCTGTCGGCGCTGCACGACTACAAGGACAACATCGTCAACGCCAACTTCAAGGGACTGCAGGCGGCACTCAAGGGCCGTGGTGTCGAGACGGTGGCAGGACACGGCGTGCTCTCCGACGCCAACACGGTGACCGTCGAAACCAACGAGGGCGAGCGCACGATCTCCGCGTCGCGCGGGTTGGTGCTGGCTACCGGCTCCGTGCCGCGCGACATCCCCGTGGAGGGCGCCGAGACCGACGGCGAGGTGGTCATCAACTCCGACCACGCGCTGTACTCCGACACGCTGCCCGAACAGCCGATCGTGCTCGGTGCGGGTGCCATCGGGGTCGAGTTCGCCACCGTCTGGAACGCGTTCGGCGCCGACGTGACGATCGTCGAGATGCTCGACAACGTGGTGCCCAACGAGGACGTCGACACCCAGAAGATGCTGGCCAAGCTGCTCAAGCGGCGCGGCATCGACCTGCGCGTCAAGACCAAGCTGGTCAAGGTCGAACGCGGCGACGGCGGCCTGCGGGCGACCGTCGAGGACGCCAAGGGCGAGCAGTCGCAGATCGAGGGCGACGTGCTGATGGTGGCCACCGGCAGACGCCCGGTCACCGAGGACATGGGCTTCGAGGATTCGGGCGTGAAGCTGGACGGCGGCTACGTCGAGGTCGACGAGTACTGCCGGCCGGGCCCCGAGAACCTCTACGCCGTCGGCGACATCCTGCCGCTGTACACGCTGGGGCTGGCCCACTCGTCGTTCCAGGAAGGGCAGCTGGTCGCGCGGCTCGCGGCTGGACAGTCCGCGCTGCCGATCGACTACAAGGGCGTCCCACGGGTGACCTACTGCCATCCCGAGGTCGCCAGTGTCGGCTGGAACCAGCAGGACCTGGACGACGAGGGGATCGAGTACGAGGTCCAGACCTTTCCCTACTCCCACAACGCCCGCGCCATGATGATGCAGGAGGGCGGCCAGGTGAAGGTGATCGCCGAGGCCGACGGCGGCCGGGTCCTTGGCATCCACATCGTGGGCCCGCGCGCGACCGACATGATCGCCGAGGGCCAGATGATCTACAACTGGGAGGCGCTGCCCTCCGAGGTCGGTCAGTTCATCCACCCCCACCCGACCCTGTCGGAGGCCATCGGTGAGGCCAACCTCGGCCTCACCGGCATGGGCCTGCACGGGTGACCCGCGTCCGTCCCACCGTCGACCCGACCTGTAGCCCGTAGATCGAGAGGAGCACCCCGTGGCCACTGAAGTCACCCTTCCGGAGCTTGGCGAATCCGTAACCGAGGGCACGATCACCGAGTGGCTGGTCGAGGTCGGCGACGAGGTCAACGAGGACGACCCGCTGTTCGAGCTGTCCTCCGACAAGATCGACACCGAGGTCCCCTCCCCCGCCAGCGGTGTGCTCAAGGAGATCAAGGTCGACGTCGACGAGACCGTCGAGGTCGGCACCGTCGTCGCCATCATCGGTGACGCCGACGAGGACACCGGCGGCGACGAGACGGAGACCGACGACAGCGCGGAGGAGGCCACGCCGGCCGACGAGCAGGCCGAGCAGGAGGACGACACCGGCGACGAGAGCGATCAGGCCGACGAGGACGACCAGGCCGACGAGGACGCGGACGCCGAGGACGCGCAGGCTACCGACGCCGGCGACGACGACGTCGAGGTGACGCTGCCTGAGCTCGGCGAATCGGTGACCGAGGGCACGATCACCGAGTGGCTGGTCGAGGTCGGCGACGAGGTCAACGAGGACGACCCGCTGTTCGAGCTGTCCTCCGACAAGATCGACACCGAGGTCCCCTCCCCCGCCAGCGGTGTGCTCAAGGAGATCAAGGTCGACGTCGACGAGACCGTCGAGGTCGGCACCGTCGTCGCCATCATCGGCTCCGGTGATGGGGCTGGCGCCGGCGAGGAGACGACCGACACCGATCAGGCGCGGGCCGAGGATGCCGACGAGGCCCGGGCGGAGGAGGAGCGGGCCGCGCCATCCGACGAAGACGCCGACACCCGGGCCGACAGGTCCGGCAACGGTGGCGTCGCCGGTGGCGATGCGCTGATGTCGCCGATCGTGCGGCGGATGATCGCGGAGCACGACCTGGACGCCGAGCAGATCTCCGGCTCCGGACAGGGCGGGCGGATCACCCGTGACGACGTCGAGGCGGCGATCTCCTCGGGAGACGGCGGCACGGAGACCAAGGAAGAGGCCGAGGCGCCAGCGAAGACCGAGGCGCCAGCGAAGACCGAGGCGTCGGTGTTCGAGCCTGGCGAACGTGAGCACGTCGAGAAGCTCACCCGCATCCGCCAGCGGATCGCGGCCAAGATGCAGGAGTCGCTGACCAACACCGCGCAGCTGACCACGGTGCAGGAAGCCGACATGACGCACATCATGCGGCTGCGTGCGCAGCACAAGGAGGAGTTCAAGCAGCGCGAAGGCGCCTCGCTGTCGCCGTTCGCGTTCCTGGCCCGCGCGGCGCTGCTCGCCATCAAGCGGCACCCGACCGTCAACGCCAGGGTGGACTGGGATGCCGGAGAGGTGCTGTACCGCGACTACGTCCACCTCGGCATCGCGGTCGACACCGAGAAGGGCCTACTGGTCCCCAACATCAAGAACGCCGACGACCTGACACTGGCAGCGCTGGCGCGCAACATCGCCGACGTCGCCGGACGCGCCCGCGGCAAGGGCCAGCTGGAGATGAGCGACATCCAGGGCGGTACGTTCACGGTCACCAACACCGGCAGCCGTGGCGTGCTGATCGACACGCCCATCCTCAACTACCCGGAGGTCGCGATCATGGGTACCGGCGCCATCCAGAAGCGCCCGGTCGTCGTCGAGGACGGACTCGGCGCGACCATCGCCATCCGCGATCTGGTGTACCTGTGCCTGACCTACGATCACCAGATCCTCGACGGTGCCGACGCCGCGCGCTTCGTGACCGACGTCAAGGAAGTGGTGGAGACGCATGACTGGGAGGCCGAGCTGGGGCTGTAGCCGACACGTGCGACCGTCGCCGGACCGGCACGACCGCGCTGCGGTGAGGTCGACGCGGTGATCGCGATCGACCTCGGGCGCATCGGCTACGTCGATGCGCTCGCCCTGCAGCATCGGCTGGTCGCCGCCCGCACGGACGACCGGGTCGACGACGTGCTGGTGGTCTGCGAGCACGATCCGGTCTACACGGTGGGTCGACATGCCGATCACGGCAACGTGCTCGACGCAGCCACCATCCCGGTCGTCCGCGCCGACCGCGGCGGCGATGTGACCTATCACGGTCCCGGCCAGGTGATCGTCTACCCGATCATCCGCCTGACCGGCCCCCGCCGGGTCCGCGCCTACGTCGACGCCCTGCTGGCAGCCTGCATCCGTGTCGCGGCCGATCACGGCATCACCGCGCACGCCGCCGCGTCGCGGCCTGGCGTGTGGGTCGGAAACGACAAGCTGGTCGCCGTCGGCGTGCGGGTGCAGCGTGGCGGGACCAGCCACGGCCTGGCGTTCAACGTCGACCCCGACTTCTCGCACTACGCCGGTATCGTGCCCTGCGGCATCACCGACGGCGGTGTGTGCTCGCTCGCGTCGCTGGGTGTGGACACGACGGTGACAGCCACGGCCGCGACGTTGGTCGACGCCTTGGCCGACACGCTGGACCGTCCGGTGCGGTGGGTCAGCCCCGAGGACCTCGACGGCGTGGAGCTGGCCGCGTGATCCGCCGACGACTGCCCCTCGGTGCACGGCCGGTACGAGAGACAGACCCTAGACTTGCACCAGCCGATGCGACGGCGGCCGCGGTCGCCGGGCACCTCCGACCGGGAAGTACAGACAGGTGACCTCGATCATCCCAGACGGCGCCACCCGGCTGACCGTCGTCGATTCGCCGTCGGTCGCACAACGCAAGCCCTCGTGGCTCAAGCGCCAGGTGCCGCTGGCGGGTCCGAACTACCGCGACCTCAAACGCACCATGCGGGAGAACAACCTGCACACGGTCTGTGAGGAGGCCGGCTGCCCCAACATCTACGAGTGCTGGGAGGACCGCGACGCGACCGTGCTGATCGGCGGCCCCGACTGCACCCGACGCTGCGGCTTCTGTGAGATCGCGACGGGCAAGCCGACCACCTATGACCGCGACGAGCCCCGACGCGTGGCGGAGGCCGTCGCCACGATGGGGTTGAACTTCGCGGTCGTCACCGGGGTGGCACGCGACGACCTGCCCGACGGCGCCGCATGGCTGTACGCCGAGACGTGCAGGCAGATCAAGCAGCGGCTGCCGCACTGCGGCGTGGAGCTGCTCGTCGACGACTTCCGCGGCCGCGAAGAGCCCCTGCGGATGGTGCTCGAGGCCGAACCCGAGGTGTTCGCCCACAACCTCGAGACACCGCGACGGCTGTTCCGCCACGTGCGGCCCGGGTTCCGTTACGACCGCAGCCTGGAGATGCTCGACCGCGCACGACGCTGGTCGAATAGCGCAACGAAGTCGAACCTCATGCTGGGCATGGGCGAGACCTCCGACGAGGTCGTGGAGGCCATGCGCGACCTGCGCTCGGTCGGCTGCATGCTGCTGACGATCAACCAGTACCTGCAGCCCACACACCGCCATCTGGCGCTGCAGCGCTACGTCGAGCCCGACGAGTTCGAGCGCTACCGGCGCATCGGCATGGATCTCGGGTTCTCCTGGGTCGAGGCCGGACCACTCGTGCGATCGTCGTATCGCGCCGGTCGGCAGGCCGAGCGCGCCGGCGTGTGGCGCCGTCCGGATCCGGTGGGCGTGGCAGGCTGACAACCCGCGGCCGCCGCGCTAGCGTTGCCGGCCGCTAGATATCCCACCTATGCGCATGAGAAGGTGAGCGCTCGTGTGGACCACCCCTATCATCGCTGCCGCCGAGGGTCTGAGCGAAGAGGCGGAGCAGGCCTGCGGCGAGGGATCGCTGTGCCGGGCGATCAAGGACAACGTCGTCGACAACGACTTCATCGCGCAGTTCCTGGGCGTCCTCATCCCCGACATCCTGCAGACGATCCTGATCTTCGCGTTCGCCTGGTTCCTCGTCCGAGTCGGCCGCAAGGTCATCCGCTCGGTCGTACAGGGCATGGTCGAACGCGGTGAGCAGCGGGCCAACGGCGGTCGCAGGCGCCTGTCGCTGGCGTCGACCCAGTCCATCGACCCGGCCCGCGCCGCGATGCGCACCGAGACGCTGGGCAACGTGCTGCGCAGCCTGGCCAGCCTGCTCATATGGACGAGCGCCGTGTTCGTCGCCGTCGCGTCGCTGCGGACGGTCGACATCAACCTGGGTCCGCTGATCGCCGGCGCCGGCATCGTCGGCGTGGCACTCGGCTTCGGCTCCCAGTCGCTGGTCAAGGACTTCCTGTCGGGCATCTTCATGCTGCTGGAGGACCAGTACGGCGTCGGCGACATCATCGACGCCGGGCCGGCCACCGGCGTGGTCGAGGGCATCACCCTGCGCACGACCAGGCTGCGCGACATCGAAGGCGTGCTGTGGCACGTGCCGAACGGCGAGATCACCCGCGTCGGCAACCTCAGCCAGCAGTGGTCACGCTCGCTGCTCGACATTCCGGTCGCCTACTCGACCGACATCGACCAGGCGATCTCGATCATCAAGCGGACGGCCGACGAGCTGTGGAACGACCGGTCGTGGCGCAACCTCGTGCTCGAGGAACCCGATGTCTGGGGTGTCGAGGCCTTCGCCGACAGCGCGATCCTCATCCGTCTGGTCATCAAAGTGGTGCCGGCGCAGCAATGGGCGGTCAGCCGGGAGCTGCGCATGCGGCTGAAGGCGGCGTTCGACGAGGCGGGCATCGAGATCCCGTTCCCCCAGCGCGTCGTGTGGATGCGATCCGAGCACTCCGGCGACGACCCGGGCGCCGCGGGCCAACCGGTGCCGATCGCCGCCGACGGCACGAACACCCGACATCGCGCCCGCACGGGCGAGTACGACAGCGCGCCACCGGCGGCCAGCGACGGCGAGGGTGCGGGTGACGCGGACGCCGAGCACCGCTGATCCCACGCCGTGGCCGCCAGCACCCACATGCGGTAGCCACCCGCCACACCGGCGCGACCGCGACGCTGGTGTGGCCACCAGCACCCACATACGATGACCGGACGGCACGGCGACGCTCGCGCAGCTGGTGACGTAACCGGGCAGAAACAGTCGGGAAACTGCTCCGACAAGCGCGGTCGCTACGGTTGGCCGAACCCGCGAGACAGCGTGGTCACGGCGTGCATGGCCCACGGGTGCGCACCCGGTGCCGACGAGCCGACACGCCGCACACACGAGAGGAGCAACGTTGGCGAGTTCACCCGACGACGTACTGGCCAGGATCGACAGCGAGGGGGTCCAGTTCGTCGACTTCAGGTTCTGCGATCTCCCAGGGTTGATGC
This sequence comes from Actinomycetota bacterium, assembly GCA_019347695.1. GTDB lineage: Bacteria > Actinomycetota > Nitriliruptoria > Euzebyales > JAHELV01 > JAHELV01. The sequence goes on from JAHWKT010000022.1 coordinate 29,588, forward strand.
AGCACTACACGCTGCCTGCCCACGAGCTCACCGAGGACGTCTTCGCCGACGGCCTCGGCTTCGACGGGTCCTCCATCCGCGGATTCCAGGAGATCCAGGAATCCGACATGATCCTCGTTCCGGATCCCGCGACAGGCGTCATCGATCCCTTCCGTCAGCACCCGACGCTGAACATCAACTGCTTCGTGCACGACCCCGTCACCGGCGAGTCCTACAGCCGTGACCCTCGGTACATCGCGAAGAAGGCGGAGCAGCACCTGGCGGGCTCTGGCATCGCCGACACGGCCTACTTCGGACCCGAGGCGGAGTTCTTCATCTTCGACGACATCCGGTTCGACACGAACGCCGCGTCGTCCTACTACTTCATCGATTCCGTCGAGGCCGCGTGGAACACCGGCCGGGACGAGGGCCCAAACCTGGGCTACAAGCCTCGCCACAAGGAGGGCTACTTCCCGGTCCCACCGATGGACCACTTCACGGATCTGCGCTCCGAGATGGTCATCGAGCTGGAGAACGCCGGCATCGAGATCGAGCTGCAGCACCACGAGGTCGGTACCGCCGGGCAGGGCGAGATCGACGTCAAGTTCGACACGCTGCTGCGCATGGCCGACAAGCTCATGCTGTTCAAGTACATCATCAAGAACGTCGCACACAAGTACAACAAGACGGTGACATTCATGCCGAAACCCATCTTCGGGGACAACGGGTCCGGCATGCACACCCACCAGTCGCTGTGGAACGGCGACGACCCGCTGTTCTACGACGAGGCTGGTTACGCGGGACTGTCGGACGTCGGACGCTGGTACATCGGGGGCCTGCTGTCCCACGCGCCGAGTATCCTGGCGTTCTCGAACCCCACGACGAACTCGTACCGGCGCCTGGTGCCCGGCTACGAGGCCCCGGTGAACCTGGTCTACAGCCAGCGCAACCGGTCCGCGGCGTGCCGGATCCCATTGATCTCCCAGTCACCGAAGGCCAAGCGCGTCGAGTTCCGGGTCCCGGATCCCTCGTGCAACCCCTATCTGGCGTTCAGCGCGATGATGATGGCCGGCCTGGACGGTGTCCGCAACAAGATCGAGCCGCCGGACCCGGTGGACAAGGACATCTACGAGCTGCCGCGCGAGGAGCTGCT
>JAHWKT010000148.1 GCA_019347695.1 Actinomycetota bacterium
ATAGTACAACGGGTGGGGACCCGTCTCACGGTGTGGGGACCGATCGTGATATCTGCAACCGAAACGAGTACACAGGGCCGCCGCGTGGGATGGGTGGCGGTCGCCGCGCTGACCGTTGGGGTGCTCGTCGGATACGCGCCTCCGGCGCGTGCGCATGCGGCGTTGGTCTCGTCGCAGCCGGGGCCCGGCGCCCGGCTGACCTCGGCGCCCGGTGTGGTCGAGGTCGGCTTCAGCGAACCGATCATCGTCGAGTTGTCCTCGCTGATCGTGACAGACCCGGGCGGGGACACCTGGTCGCGCACCGTCGCTCGGGACCACTCGATGCTCGCGGCCGTCGACACCAACCTGCCTGGCGTGTACCTCGTGTCGTGGAAGACGGTCAGCCCGATCGATGGTCACACGTTGCGCGGGACGTTTCGGTTCGGCGTAGGCGTCACGCCCGACCAGGCCGCAGCCGACGCCACGGTGGCGCCGCGCGCCCCGGACCTGCTGATCGCCCTGGGACGGGCGATCGAGTACGCGGGGCTCCTCACCGCCGTCGGGTTGCTCCTCGTCAGCCGCCTCGCCCGCCGTGAACCGGCATTGACGTGGGTTCGCGCGCAGCCTGCCGGCGCGCTCGGCGTCGCCCTCATCGCCGGCGTCGCGGTCGTCGTTGGCGAAGCGTTGCTCGCGGCTGCGAGCCCGTCCGTCGCAGCTGTCGCCCGCTACCTGTTCGCAGAACCTGGGATCCCGCGGCTCGTTCGGGTCGGCGCCACGACAGTGGCGGTGTGCGCCGAGCGGTCGCCCGCGCGGCGGCGGCTCACATGGGTCAGCATCATGGTGGCGATCGTGGCACTGTCGGCCAGCGGCCACGCCGCCGCTGCGCGTCCGGCGTGGTGGGGCGTCACCGTCGACGGGTTGCATGTGCTGGCTGCCGGTCTGTGGGCCGGCGGCATCCTGGCGTTGGCGCTGGCCGCGCGACCGCCCGGCGGCTGGCGCGGCCGGGACGCCCGGCAGCTGCTCCGGCGCTTCTCGCGCCCCGCCCTGTGGGCCTTTGTCGCGACCGTGGCATTCGGGACTGTGCGGGGCGCCCAGGAGCTCGTCGGTGTGCAGGACCTCATAGCGACGTCCTACGGCCAGGTGCTGACCGTCAAGATCCTAGCGGTCGCCCTGATGCTGCCCATGTCGCTCGTCGCATGGCGCCGCCGCACCGCCCGACCCCGCCGGGAGGCGGGCCTGGCAGTCGTCGTCATCGGCGCAGCCGCCCTGCTGGCCGCCTATCCCGTACCACCGCAGCGAGCCGCGGAAGACGCCGACGTCGACGAAGCCGCTCCCGGGCAAGCGCTGCCGCGCACCGACGACCTGACGTTGGGCGGGCGCACCGGTGACATCCTGGTCGGACTGACGTTGCGACCCGGTACGCCGGGGCGGAATGACGTGCTGGTGCATCTGGTGCCGCCGGGCGGCGAGGAGGCGGCTGGCGCGCTCACCGCCGACCTGCTGGTGGGTGACCGGACCGTTGCCTTGGAGAGCTGCGGTCCGATGTGTCGCCGGGTCTCCACGGTCGTGCACAGCGAGGATGTCCTGCGCGTGCAGGTGGACGGCGTCACCGACGATCCGGCGCGCTTCGCGCTTCCCGCCTTGCCCGCGGCGGATGGACGCGCGCTGCTCGACCGGGTCGATGAGCGCATGGCGCAGGTCAACACATTACGCTACGACGAGGTACTGGGGCCCGCGGACCCGGCGATCCTGTCGACCGCGGAGATCGTCGCGCCCGACCGCATCGACTTCACCGTGGTCAGCCGAGACCGCGAGACCATCCGGATCGGGTCAACGTTCTACCGTCGTGCGGGCGACGGACCGTGGGAAGTCGAGGAGGGACCGCCGGTCACGGTACCGAGCTACATCTGGGAGTACCCGAACAAGATCGCGCCGAGGATCGTCGGCCGCGAACGACTCGACGACGTCTCGACACGCGTGCTGTCGTTCTTCGTCGATGACATCTCCGGTCAGATCTGGTATCGGCTGTGGGTCGACGCCGACGGCTTGGTCCATCGCGCCGAGATGCGCACGCGCGGCCACTTCATGGACCACGACTACTACGACTTCGACGCAGCGGTCTCGGTCGAGCCACCCACAGACGTCATAGACGGGGGCTGACGACGCCTGACGGGACCCGGCGAGGCGACACCGATCCCGTACTCCCAAGATCCCGGACCTGCCGCTCGATCTCGGGGCCCGGGGTCGAGCACGTGCGTTCTGCCCGAGATCACCGAGAAGGCACATGGGGTGCTGGCTGGCAGGAGCGTCACGCGCATCCCCGCTCTCAACGGTGCGGCTCGTTTGCCGGCGTGACGGGACCGCGTCCCGCGGTCTGCGCACACGCTACTATGGAGCATCGTAGCGCCGTGCTCTGCAGATCCCGGTCCGCTTCGCGTGAGAGGTAGCCGCCTGACGCACGATCGACAGGTATCTGACGGGGGAGGCGATCCCGGTCCGTCAGCGGCGCGCATGCACCGCCGCGCCTGGGCGGTGGCAGGCGCCATCCTCGGAGTCGTCGCGGTGGTCGTGGGTGCGTTGGTGCTCGACGGGACGTCGGTGCCTGATCAGTTCCAGCCGCCTGCGGAGACGGTCTCGACGCTTGGTCCGGTCAGCGGCGCCGAGTCGACGCCGCTGCCGGCGTGGACCCTGCAGGCCTTCGGTCGCGGTCGCCCCGTAGTGCTCGGCGACTACCGGGGCGCGCCGCTGTTGGTCAACTTCTGGGCGACGTGGTGCCCGCCCTGTGTCGAGGAGATGCCGATGCTGCAGCACGTCGCCGAGCAGGCAGACGGGAAGATGGCGTTCCTGGGAGTCAACGTACAGGACGATCCCCAGAAGGCGGTCGCGTTCATCGATGACCTCGGCGTCACCTACGACCAGGCCAGCGACCCAGCGTCCGAGTTCTTCACCGAGGTTCGTGGGTTCGGCATGCCAACCACCCTGTTCGTCGACGCCTCCGGGACGATCCGCTACCGCCACACGGGCATCGTCGACGACAACCAGCTACGCGACCTGCTGAACGTCCACCTCGGCGTTCAGCTGTGACGCCACCCGGGGTGGCGCTTGTCAGTCGACGACGAGCGTGCCCTCCATGCCCGCCGCACGATGCCCCGGTACACCACAGAAGTACGTGTAGGTCCCGGCTTCCAACTCCACCGTGCCGGTGGCGGTCTCGCCTCCTCCCGCCTCGACGACGGGCGCACCATTGTTGACGCCCTCGAACACCACATTGTGGTTGATGCTGCCGTCGACCACGAGCTCGATGGCATGCCGGCCAACGGACGCCTCCTCGGGAGCCCGGCTGAACTGGAGCTGGTCGTTGCCCACGAACGTCAAGGTCTCAGTAGGCGTTTGCCCGCCCGCGCGTGCATCCGGCGGCTCCCCTCCGCCGCAGGCAGCCAAAGCGACGACGATCGCGATGCTGAGCAGCCGGACCACCCACCTGCGCACTGCGTGTCCTCCTTCGTAGGCTGGCCGCTCTCGTCGGACGCCGAGCGCGCCCGCCGGCGTCCTCGGAGCCGCGAGATGCCGTGTGGTGTGCTGGTCGTCTTCCCGGTCCACACGCGACACAAGAGCACGGTGTCGTCAGGGGTGATTCGAGCGCTAGCCGGTCACGAACTCGTCGTCCGTCGATTGACGGCGGCATCGTTTCGCCCCCGGTCGCACCAGCCTCCCGACCTGCAGATGAGCCGCGCGCGACCACGACCGCATCGAGCAGGTTCAACCCTGCGCGATGTCAACGCACTGGTCCCATCGCGCGTAGGCGGCGATCCCGTTGGCTAGGCTGTGCGGTGACGACACGTCAGCTCCCCGTGTCGTGTCTGCGGGGTCACTCGCCGCGCGACGGCATCGCGGGCTGACCGGTCGTCCCGTCGTCGGCGGTGGCCTGGCCCGACTCGACCTCCAGGCGACGTTCGAGTTCGGTGATCCGTGCGCGCAACGCGTCGCTGTCCTTGTCGTCCGCCGCTTCGCCGGAGCTGTTGCCCATGCCGCCCATCATCTTCATGCAGACGGCCATCATTGCTGCGCATCCCAGCAACGGCAGCAAGGCGTACAACCACTCCATGTGTGCTCCAATCGAACGGATCTCGCGGGTCGATGATCGAGTCTACTACGCAGCATAGCAGTCGTCCGTGCGCGGATGCTCACGCCATGCGGTGAACGGTCACGGCCAAGGCTGGGACTCCGAGAGATCGGACTCGTCGCCGGTGGGAACGGTCATCGCGCCGCCCCATCCGTGAGCAAAGGTCGGAGGCGACCAGGCCCACGGCGTCCGTTTGGTCGGCCGGGTCGCGATGATCCAGGCGACTACGGCCGCGACCGCCGCCAGGGCGGTCACCTGGCTGCCGGTCAGGGTGCCCACGAGGTTCTTGTCGGCAGCGCGCGCGAAGTCGGTGACGACGCGTCCAGCGCCGTACACACGACGAACGCCGCCACGAAGAAGCCGTCGAACCGGGGACGCTGCTCGAGGAAGAGCAGGGCTGCGAACACGACGCCGCCGAGCAGGAAGTCGTAGAGCGCCGTCTGATGCAAGGTCGCGTCGAAGCAGCCCTGGGCGATGGGACCAGGCCATGGATGGGGTGCGGCGGGTCACGGAGCGCGCCGGTGCACCGCCAGCCAAGGGGAAAGTCCGTCCGTCCCCCAAGATGCTCGCCGATGACAAGGTCACCGACGCGACCGACGAAGATCCCCAACACGAGACCGGGAGCGGCGGAGTCGAGCACCAGGGCGCCGACAAGTGCTGCCGGAACACGCACGGCAGGCCAGTGAGCACGGCGCCGGCGATGCCAGGCTCAGTCCGCCGTGCCACACCATGAACCATTCGAGGGGGTCGGGAAACTGGTCGGGACGGGTTGCGATGTTGCGATGTAGAAGAACCGCGCGCCGATGATCGCGCGGAGGAGCAGCGCGACGACCTGGTCAGGATCTGCGCCGGACCGGCGCGCAACGCCGCGCTGACGGGCATAGCATGACGCGACCGCCGGCCCACATGCCCAGCGCAATGCTGATGCCATGGGGAGACAGCGCGAAGTCACCCCAGATCGGGATTCGCTCGAGGATCGGCCAGGCAACTGCAGCCACCGTCACGATGCACATCCCTCCGGGTCGCAATGCTTGCTGGAGATGTCGTCTCTCGTCGTCGGCCCGCCCACGTCCGCACACCGACCTGCTGATCGACCTCCGGCGGGCGGCGACACGGCGTGTCGCCCTCGTGCGTGCGTCGCCCGATTGCGACGAGCGACAGCGGCCAATGATCACTCCGATGGCGTCGGCGGTGCCGGCGAGCGGCCGGCGTCGCTGTAGCTGAAGGTGCGGTCAATCTCATGTCCGGGGTTGACGATCCGCTCCTGTCGGATGCGCCCCTGCTCGTCGAGCCACAGCGTGAACAGCATGCGCGACGCCGGCATGGCGAACTCGATCCCTCCGTCGTGGACGGGTCTGACGTCGACCGCCTCGCCGGCCGCGTACGGCTCCAACGCGACGAACTGCTCCCCGCCCATGACTGTCACGGTGGTGGCGGCTGGCCCGTCGGAGTGACTGGCGACCCGTTCCTTCAGCGTGAGGCGGGGGACGGCACGCATCCGTTCGATGACCGCGTCCAGCAGCCGGGATTGGTCCCGGGTGGGCGGCCAGGTCAACTCGCCGGTGAATCGTCCGCCGTCCCAGTCGGACGCGCCCACGTCGACGGTGACCCGAGTCGACCCGTCGGGCAGGGCCAGCCGTTGCTGCCAGCAGCCCTCGCCGCACGGACGCGGCCGCAACGTTGCCTCCTTGCCGTTCGGGAACGCTGCTGAGATCAGGACCTCAGTACGCTCGACGGGTCCCGAGGGGGCGAGCACATCAACCCGCAACCGGCCGTCTCCCGCCGCGAGAGCGACATTGAGGTTGCCCGCGAGCCCTGCTGTCCGCGCGATCGGTCCCTGCATCGGGGCGGGACCCAACAGCTGCGCCGCGGCGATCTGGCCGGCCGGTGGACCCATGTTCCCCAGCACCGCGGCCGCGGACAGGACGACCGCGAGCGTGCCGACCTCGGCCGTCGATACCCGGCGGAGGGCGCTCACGCGGTGTCGCGGCAGCCACCACAACCGCGCCCACCCCGCGAGCGTCACCACGACCGCCACCAGCACGAGCTTGCCGACGAGCACGAGTCCGTAGCCGCTGGACAGCAACGCGCCCACGGTGCCGACGAGCCTGTACGCCGATACCACACCGGTTGCGACGACGCCTGCCACCAGCCACAGCGCCATCCGGCTGTACGGTCCGATGATCGCGAGCAGTGCCTCTCGCCCTTGATCCCGCGACCGCCACAGCACCACCGCCACCACCGCCAGCGACCCGATCCACGCCGCCGCCGTCGACAGGTGCACGAAGTCCACCGCCGCCAACCACATGCCGCCGTACGCCGCGGCGTGCCCGCGCAGGCTCCAGACTCCACCCGCCGCCACCAGCAGTCCGAGCGCCATCCGGCGCCGCGCAGCCACGACGGCCAGCAAGGCGAGCGCCAGAACCGCGACCGCTGTCATGGTCGCGGCTCCCGGGACCGACCACCACAGCGGCGTCCCATCCCGCCCCGGCGAGAGGAGACCCAACGCCAGCAGCTGAGCACTCCCCCCAGCCCCGGCCGACAGCAGCCCAGCCCTCGACATGGTGTCGACCATGCGGTCCTGCTGCATATCGAGCGGCAGCGCGATCTGGGCGATCAGGGCGCCGCCGCCCAACGAGATCCCCGCGAGCAGTAACCATCCACTCGCCACGGCGCCGACGTTCATCGTCTCGGTGCTGTCGTTCGCCAGCGGCAGCGCACGATCAGCGTCACCGACAGCGAACGCGAACTCGCCGGCCGTCACATGGCCGTCCGCGGCGGCGATGACGCTCCACGACGTCACGTAGATGCCGTCGCCGGCCGCCAGCAGCGGAAGCCGGACCTCCCGCTGCTGTCTGCGCAACACCGGTTCGCCGGTCTTGATCACGGTTCCGCCAGCGTCGCGCACGACAACGTCCACCGCGCCCGCGATCACGGGTTCGGTGAACCGCAACGTAACCTCGTCGGGGCTCTGACGCAGCCGCGCACCCTGAGCGGGAGTGTGCTCGACCTCGAACGCGTGTGCCCAGGCGGTCCCGGTGGCCAGCGCGATAACAACCAGCACCGCCAAGCCGGCTGGGGCCAACCCTCTCGACACGGCGACGTTGACGATGGCGCGCGTCGCCCGGATGCCTGGTCGTGCCATTGGCTGGTGCTCCCTGCCGATCGGGTGGCGCCCGCCCGCGGCGTCGATCACGTGCGACCGGGGTGACCACAGACTGTACGATGATCCATAGTAGATTCGTCTGTGGCGCGGACGTCCGCAATTCCGGAGGAGGCTGATGGCGTGGTGATGGTCGGACTGGCGTTCCTCGCCGGTGTCCTGTCGTTCACATCACCGTGTTGCCTACCGCTCATGCCCGGCTACGTCTCCTACATCAGCGGCGTGTCCGGGCACGCGACCTCGGGTGCCACCACGACCGTGCCCGCCACGCGCTCTCGCGCCCTGTGGACCTCGCTGTTGTTCGTCCTCGGTTTCGGAACCGTGTTCACCGCGCTGGGCGCCGGAGCGTCGGCCATCGGCGAGGCACTGCTGGCCAACAGGCGACTGCTGTCGCAGGTCGGCGGTGTCGTCATCATCGCGATGGGTCTGGTACTGGCCGGCGCGATACGCGCACCGATACTGCTACGCGAGCGTCGCCTGGACCTTGCACGCATCCGTCCGGGGCCCGCGGGTGCGATGCCAATGGGCATGGCGTTCGCCATCGGGTGGGTTCCGTGCATCGGCCCGGTGCTGGCCAGCATCTTGACGCTCGCGGCCGCCGATGCGTCGATCGGTCAGGCCGCGCTGCTGCTGGCTGTGTACTCCGCCGGTCTGGGCGTACCGTTCGTCGGGCTGGCGGTCGCTGCCGACCGGTTCGCGCCCATCACACGATGGCTACGGCGCCACGCCCGCGCGGTGGAGCTGTCCGGCGCCACCGTCCTCATCGTCATGGGCGCACTGCTGCTGAGCAACCAGTGGCTGCGCTTCTTCGCGCCGCTGACCCGCCTCTTCACCAACGCCGGCTGGCCGCCAATCTAACAGCCCGTACCGGGCAGCGCCGGACGTTGGCGGCGAAGCCTGGCGTCCCCCACCGCGTGCACCCAGCGGGCAGACGGGCAACCGACTACTATGATCCATAGTACTAATGGCGAAGTTGGGGTGTGCCTGTGCGGTCCCAACGATCACCCAAGGAGCAGCGTGGACAGCAGCGTGTTTCTCGGAGGCTCGGTCGTCGCCGCGACCGTGGCTGGGATGATCGCGTTGTTCGCACCATGCTGTATCTCCGTGATGCTGCCGGCCTACTTCGCCGGCTCATTTCAGAATCGGCGCGTGCTCACCGCGATGACCTTCGTGTTCGCTGCGGGCATCGCCACCGTCATCCTGCCGATCGCGCTCGGCGCCGCGGCACTGCGGCAGCTGCTCGTCAACGAGCACACCGCCATCTACCTCGCCGGTGGACTCCTCATGGTGTCCCTCGGCATCTACACGCTGCTCGGCGGACGCATCAACCTGCCCATGCCCGGACGACGCGC
>JAHWKT010000023.1:0-19379 GCA_019347695.1 Actinomycetota bacterium
CGACCGTCAGCCATCCGCTGCGCGAGCGCGCGGCCGGCGGACCACCGCAGCGGGTCGACGAACCCGCTGCGGTGGTGACCCAGTCGACTGCGGACCGCTCCGCCGACGCGCCGTCGGGTGCCGATCAGCGGGAGGATGCGCCGGCGGCAGCAGACACCGGCGACCGCGGGTCCGCCGGTGCCACTGCGCTGCCGGAGTTCACCCACCGATCGGCACGGCTGGAGGACGTCGCCCGCACACCGGTCGCGGTGCGGATCGACGCGCTCGGCTTCGACGCACGGATCATCCCGAAGGGCACGGCGGCCGACGGCCAGCTCGACGTGCCCACGGACGGTTCGACGGTCGTGTGGTATCGGGCGGGTTCGGTGCCGGGACGGGCGGGGTCCGCCGTCCTCGCCGCCCACGTCGACTACGACGGCCGGCCGGGCGTGTTCTACGCCCTCGACCGCCTGTCCGCCGGCGACACCGTCGAGGTCGACTTCGACGACGGGTCCACGATGACCTTCGAGGTCGAGGACAACACGAAGTACAACAAAGAGGTGCTGCCGATCGACGAGCTGTTCACGCGCAACGGCGACGCGGTGCTGACGCTCATCACGTGCGGCGGCCAGTTCAACCACACCACCCGCACCTACGACTCCAACACCGTCGTCCAGGCCCCGCTGCGCTGACGGCATCACCGACACCCGACCACACCGATCCGGACACGGACCGACCTCATGTAGCGAAGCGGTAGGTCAACTCCTTTGGCCGTGAGGAGCGCGACGTCAGTCGCGGGACTCCTGAGCGAAGCGGTAGGTCACCAGACCGACACGGGTTCCACGGCCTGACCGCATCGGCATCGTACGTTTGTTCGCCACACACGCGGTCTGTAGGAGTGGTTCGTGGTCACCATCATTGCGGTGCTCGTGGCGGTCGCCGGCACGTTCGTCGTGGTCTGGTTCGGTCTGGGAGCACAGCGTCGGCAGCTGGCCGCCGCGACCGAGGCGCTCGAGCAGCGGCTGCAGTCGGGGCATCAGGCACAGCTGCACCAGACCGTCGACACCGTCGTGTCGCTGGCCCAGCAGCAGCTGTCCGCAGCCCGCGGTCAGGACGCGCAGCGGCTCGAGGGCACCGAGTCGCGGATCGGTCTGCAGTTGCAGCAGATGCGCGGCGATCTCGATCAGGTCAGCACCCTGGTCCGCCAGCTCGAGACCAGCCGCGCCCAGCAGTACGGCACGCTGGCAGAACAGCTCGCCGAGACCGGGCGCCAGACCCGGGCCCTCAACGAGACCACCCACGACCTGCGCCAGGCGCTGTCGTCCAGCCAGGCGCGTGGTCAGTGGGGCGAGCGCATGGCCGAGGACGTGCTGCAGCTCGCCGGTTTCATCGAGGGGGTCAACTACTCCAAGCAGCGGCGACTCGCCAGCGGTGGGGTGCCCGACTTCACGTTCGTGCTGCCCCGCGGGCTCGAGCTGCACATGGACGTCAAGTTCCCGCTCGACAACTACCTTCGGTTCCTCGACGCCGACAACGACACCGACAGCGAGCGGTTCCGCAAGGGCTTCCTACGCGACGCGCGCGACCGGGTGAAGGAGCTCGCGGACCGCGGCTACCGCGATCCTGACGACGCCGTCGACTGCGTGCTGCTGTTCATCCCCAACGAGGCGCTGTTCGCGTTCATCCAGGAGCACGACCGCGGGCTCGTCGACGACGCCATGCGACGCAAGATCGTGCTGTGCTCACCGCTCACGCTGTTCGCCGTGCTCGCGGTCGTCCGCCAGTCGGTCGACAACTTCCGCCTGGAGCGGACGTCGGACCAGATCCTGTCCCACCTGGCTGACTTCCGGACGCAGTGGGACAAGTACTGCGACGAGTTCGACAAGTTGGGCACCCATCTCGGACGGTCACAGAAGACCTATGACGCGCTGTGCACCACCCGCCGCCGTCAGCTCGAACGCCCGCTCGACAAGCTCGACGAGCTGCGCGCCGAGTGCGACGACGGCCCCGTGCCGCTGCGCACCTCCTCGGCCGGCCTCCGGGCGGTCAGCTCCGGCTCGTGACCGGACGTGGGCTGCAGCCAGCCGGACTGCCTAGAAGCTCCAGTTGGCGACCTTGGGGTGGTCGGTCTCCTGAACGCCCACCACTGCGGCGCCGCCCGGCATACCGAGGCCGGTGACGTCGTCCTCGAAGAACTCGCGGTTGATGGCGGTGAACTCGGCCCACATCTCGGGAAGGTCATCCTCGTAGGCGATGGCCTCGACCGGGCACACGGGTTCACACGCGGCGCAGTCGATGCACTCGTCGGGCTGGATGTACAGCATCCGCTCGCCCTCATATATGCAGTCAACTGGGCACTCTTCGACGCAGGCGCGGTCCTTGACGTCGATGCACGGTTCGGCGATCACGTACACCATGAGTGTGTGTGCTCCTTCATGCGTTGGACCCAACCCGCGATCGCGCGCGGGACAATCTGTCGATCGTGGCCCTTCTAGCCTAGCGGCTCGCCGCCGCAACCCCAGCATCCCCAAAGATGTGCCGTGACGCACAATGGCTGGCATGGCGGCATTCCGGGCACGGCTGGCGGTTCGCATCACCCCCGACGACGTCGGGCGGCGGGTGACGGTGCGGTCACGCCACCATGGGCCGGGCGCCGCCGCTGTCGATGCTGTCGGTCTGCTGCGTGGGTGGCGCGAAGGCGAGCTGCACATCGAACGGCGTGACGGCTCGATCACGACCGTTTCCGAGCGGGACCTACTGGCGGCCAAGGTCGTTCCTACTCCGCCACCGCCCCGCCGGCGCACCACGGGTGGCGCATGAGCGACGCCGGCAGGGTCGTGCTGATCACCGGGGCGTCGAGCGGCATCGGCGAGGCGCTGACCCGCGCGTTCGTCGCCGACGGGCACCGCGTCGCGCTGCTCGCCCGATCGGCCGACCGACTCGACCCGCTGGCCGGCGAACTGGGCACCGACACGGCCATTGCCGTACCTGGCGACGTCACGTCGTTCGACGACCAGCAGCACGCGGTCGACACTGCAGTCGAGCGGTTCGGGCATCTCGACGTGGCCATCGCCAACGCCGGGAGCGGCACCGGCGGCGGGTTCCTCGACCCCGACACCGATGTCGAGGCGTGGCGCGAGATCGTGCTGACCAACGTGTACGGCGTCGCGCTCACCGCACGCGCCGTCCTACCGCATCTGGTCGACGCCGGTGGCCATCTGGTGCTCATGGGTCGGTCGCCGGCCGCGTCACGATCGAAGGCTCGCTGTACTCGGCCACCAAGTGGGCGGTCACGGGGATGGCGCAGGCGATCCGCGCGGAGCTGCACACCTCGGGCGTGCGTGTCACCGTGATCCAGCCGGGCAAGGTCGTGACGCCCTTCTTCGATGGCGCTCCGCCACCCGACTGCCTGGAACCCGAGGATGTGGTGGCTGCCGTCCGCTACGCCGTCTCGCAGCCCTCCACGGTCGACGTCAACGAGATCGTGCTCCGCCCGATCGACCAGCAACGCTGACCACCGCCGTGGCGGTCAAGGCCCACCAGCGGGCCTCATCCGACACAGCCCCACGCTCGCGCCCGTCATAACCCCACTGACACGGTTATCCACAGCCCGTCGGTGCCGTGTCGTCGACAGTGCGACGCTGCGCTCATGGATCCTTGGGCTCAGCTATTCATGCTCGGGCTGCGCCAGCACGGCGTGGTCACCCGACGTCAGGCGATCGCGCTGGGCATCGCCGCGACGTCGTTCGACCGCCGCGTGCGCCGCGAAGGCTGGTATCGGCTACACCCAGGCGTGTGGCTGCTTCCGGGCGCGGACCGGCAGGCGTACTTCACTCGAGCGAGCGCGGCACTTCTTGCCGTCGGAGATCATGCGTTGGCCACCGGCTGGTCGGGGTTGTTCGCGCACGGCGTGCTCTTGCGCCCGCCGCCGATCGCGACACTCGTCGTGCCGTGGCAGACCGGTACGCGGCGGCTGCATGCCGTCCGGATCGTGCGGTCGCGCACGCTTCTCGAGGAGGATCGGACGACCGTGTCCGAGCTGGCCGTCACGTCGCCACAGCGCTGCTTCCTGGACACCGCTCGCACCGACAGCCGTGCGCGCCTTCGCACACTACTGATTGACGCGCGCCAGCGCCTGATCGTCGAACCATCGCAGGTCGCGGCCCGCGTGATGTTGCATCCTTCCGTCCCCGGCGCGCAGCGCCTGATCGCCGCGGCCCGCGACGTCGACGCCGTCGGCGCCGACTCGGTGCTCAGCGACGTCGTACACCGCCGGCTGCTCGATGCGGGCCTCGTCCCCGACAGCACGCCGATCGCGATCACGACACCGGGCGGTCGCATCCTGCACCCCGACATCACCTTCTCGGCTGAACGGGTCTGCATCGAGTGCGACTCGCTGGGCTACCACGGCACGCAGCGAGGGCTGGACTTGGATCACCGCAAGGATCAGGGCTACCGCCAGGCGGGCTGGAACTGCATCCGTGTGGCTTGGTACCGGTTCGACAACGACTGGGACGGCTTCGAGCGCGACGTCCGTCTTGCGCTGGCGACAGCCGCTGGCCGTGTCGGATAGCACCCACCAGCGGGTCTCAACCGACACACCCGCCCCGACCAACCCGCCACCGTGGCCGATAGCACCCACCAGCGGGTCTCAACCGACACACCGACCCGGGACACCTGGGGCTAGAGCTGCGGGGACAGGTCGAGCTCGGTGGTCAGCTTGCGGGCGGCGACCAGCAGCAGATCCCAGACCCCACCGAACGGCGGCGCGTAGGACAGGTCCAGGAACTGGGCGTCCTGGACGGCCACGCCGAGCTGGCACCAGACCGCCGCCACGTCGATGCGCTTCGCGACGTTGCCGGTGCCCAGCAGCTGTGCCCCGAGCACCCGGCCGGTGTCACGCTCGGCCAGCATCTTGACGTGCACGGTGCCGGGGTCGGGCATGTAGCCGGCGACCGCGGTGCCGGTGAAGCTGACGGCGGCGTAGGCGATGCCGGCGTCGGTGGCCTCGCGTTCCGTGAGACCGGTGCGGGCGACGTCCCACCGGCACAGCCTCGTCACCGCGGTCCCGACCAGCCCGGGGAACGTGGCGTCGCCGTCGTCGGGCTGCGCGGCGATGTCGATGCCCGCGACCTTGCCCTGCTTGTTGGCGTGCGTGCCCAGCTGCACGTTGATCCGCCGGTCGGCGACCAGGTCGACCGACTCCACCACGTCGCCGGCCGCCCAGATGCCGGGCACCGTGGTGCGCATGCGCTCGTCGACCACGAGCGCACCCGACTCGCCGACCGCACAGCCGGCCGCCTCGGCGAGCCCGACGTTCGGTTTGCCGCCCATCGCCAGGACCACCGCGTCCGCCTCGTAGCACCCTGCGTCGGTGACGACCTGCCGACACCGGCGCTCGTCGTGGCGGATCTCCTGCAGGTCCTCGCCGAGGTGCAGCTGGACACCGAAGTCGGTCAGGATCTCCTCGAGCCGCTGCGCCATGTCCTCGTCGAGCGTGCGCATGACGTGCGGACTGCGGTCGATGAGGTGCACGGCGTTCCCGCGCTCGATCAACGCCTCGGCGATCTCGAGTCCGATGTAGCCGGCCCCCACGATCGCCACCGTGCGCACGTCGTCGCGCCGCTCCAGTGCACGGCGCAGTTGCTCGCCCTCGTCGAGCGTGTGCACGACGTAGCCGTGCGCGGCCAGGCCCGGAAGGTCGGGCACCATGGGGTGGGCGCCGGTGGCACACAGCAGGGCGTCATAGGACTCGGTGCGCTCGACGCCGCGGTCGAGGTCGCAGACGGCGACGGTCCGCGCCTGTGCGTCGATGGCCATCGCCTCGGTGCGCATGTGGACGGTCATGCCGGTGTCCCGGAACTCGTCGGGGCTGCGCGACACCAGCTCCTCGGGCTCGTCGATGGCACCCGCGACGTAGTACGGGATGCCGCACATCGAGTACGACGTGTACGGCCCGCGCTCGATCACCACGATCTCTGCGTCGTCCCGGCGCCGGTTGACCAGGCTCGCGGCGGTCATCCCCGCCGCGTCACCGCCGACCACGACCAGCCGCATCAGCGTTGCAGCTCGTCACCCACGCGGTGCACGTAGATGCGGTTGGTGCCGCCGCTACTGCCCGCGGTTCCCGACACGATGACGACGCGGTCACCGTGCCGCGCGATCCCGCCGTCGACCAGCACCCGCTCGGCGGCGGTGATCAGGTCGAGGCTCTCGGTCTTCATCGGCACGAGCAGCGCCTCGGCGCCCCACATCAGCGCGGTCCGGCGCCGCGCGGTCTCGTTCGGGGTGAGCCCCACCAGCCGCACCGGCGGGCGGAACTTGCTGACGATCTGGATCGACGTGCCGCTGATCGAGTAGATCGCCAGCGCGCTGGCCTCCACGTCGCGGGCGACCGTCACCGCCGAGCGCGCCACGACGTTCGCGACATCGTCGACGTCCGCCGGCGCACGCGCGATGTCGCCGACCAGGTGTGGTGAGGTCTCGGCCACCTCACAGATCCGCGCCATGGTGCGCACGGCCTCCACGGGGTACGTGCCGGCGGCCGTCTCGCCGGACAGCATGACCGCGTCGGTGCCGTCGAAGATCGCGTTGGCGATGTCGCTGGCCTCGGCGCGCGTGGGACGCGGCGAGTTGATCATGCTGTCGAGCATCTCGGTGGCGGTCACCACCGGCTTGGCGACCATGTTGGCCTGGGCGATGATCTGCTTCTGGATGGCCGGAACCCGCTCGGGGCCGATCTCGACACCCAGATCTCCACGCGCGACCATGACGGCATCGCTCGCGTCGACGACCGCCTCGAGGTTGTCGATGGCCTCGGGACGCTCGAGCTTGGCGATCAACGGTGCTTCGCCGCCCTGCTCGTGCACGCGGGCCCGCGCGTCGATCAGATCATCGGGCGTGCGCACGAACGACAGCGCCAGCCAGTCGCACCCCAGATCGATGGCGACCTTGAGGTCCTCGGCGTCCTTGTCGGTGAAGCTGGGCGCCGACACGCGCACGCCCGGCAGGTTGACGCCCTTGCGACTCTTGGCGACGTTGCCGGCGACGACCCGGGCGACCACCTCGTCGCGCGCCGCCCGCGACACCACGAGCCGGATCGACCCGTCGTCGATGAGGATCATGGCCCCCGGCTCGCAGTCTTCGCCGAGCGCCTCGTAGACGACCGGGAGCGCGACCTGCCCCTCGCTGTGGTAGTCGTCGAGCTCCTCGACCCCCGGCACCAGCGTGACCTCCGACCCCTCCGCCAGCTCGATCCCGTCATCGGGCAGCAGTCCCAGCCGGATCTTGGGGCCCTGCAGATCGGCGAGCACCGCGATGTTGCGCTCGAGGCCGGTGGCGAGCTCGCGCACGTCGCGCAGTCGGCGCGCATGGTCGTCGTGCGCTCCATGGCTGAAGTTCAGGCGCACCACGTCGATGCCGGCTTCCAGCGCAGCCCGTAGCTTGTCGCGGTCATCCAGCGCCGGGCCCAGCGTGGCGACGATCTTGGTCTTCCGCACGATGTGTCGGCCATCCTTTCCGCTACCGAACCACCCGCGGACGCAGTGAGCGCATTGCGCCACTCGCTCTACTACGCCTAGAGTACGGTCGCTGCACGCGGTCACGGTGGATCTGCCCATCCGGCCGCGAACCCACACGCCATCACGCCTGCGGGCATACCGCTGTCGCGGTCGCGGGCACCGCGTGTCCAACGAAAGGGACCGAAGATGCGCACTCCGAAGCTGCTGGCGGCGCTGTTCGCGCTGGCGCTGCTCCTCGCCGCCTGTGGAGGCGGCGATGAGGGCGAATCGTCTGGATCCTCCGACGCCTCCGAGCCGGCCGCCGCGACGAGCGAGGCCGCCGGTGGTGCCAGTGAGGCCGGCAGCGAGGGCGGCACCAGCTCGACCGACGCCAGCGATGTGATGGCGGCGATGGTCACCGACGTCGGCGGCCTGGGCGACCAGAGCTTCAACGACTCGGCCAACGCCGGCCTGGAGCGGGCCGCCAGCGAACTGGGCGCTCAGAAGAACGTGCTCGAGTCGGGCGCGCCGACCGACTACGTCAACAACCTGACGCAGCTGGCGCAGAACAACTTCTCGCCGATCTTCGCCGTCGGGTTCCTGATGACCGACGCCGTGACCGAGGTCGCACCGCAGTTCCCAGACCAGAGCTTCGCGATCATCGACTCGGTCGTCGAGGAGCCCAACGTGGCGAGCCTGACGTTCAGGGAGGAGCAGGGCAGCTACCTCGCGGGCGTCGCCGCCGGGCTCATGACACAGGAGGACACCGAGTTCACGAACCCCGACGACAAGACGGTCGGCTTCCTCGGCGGTCTCGAGGGTCCGCTGATCAAGAAGTTCGAGGCGGGCTACACCGCCGGTGTGCAGTCGGTGTGTGAGGACTGTGAGGTGCTCGTCGAGTACGCGGGCACGACGCCTGAGGCCTTCAACGATCCGGCGGCCGGTCAGGAGATCGCGCTGCGCCTGAACGACCGGGGCGCCGACATCATCTACCACGCGTCGGGCGCGACCGGTGCCGGCCTGTTCGAGGCCGCCAACGACCGCCAGTTCTTCGCCATCGGCGTGGACAGCGACCAGGCTGCGGTGAATCCCGGCATCCCGATCCTGACGTCGATGCTCAAGCGCGTGGACAACGCGGTGTTCCAGACCGTCGAGCAGTTCGCCAACGACGAGTTCCCCGGCGGCGAGGTCCAGACCTTCGGCCTCGCCGAGGACGGGGTCGGACTGGCGCCGTTCGGCGAGTTCTCGGATCTCGTGCCCAGCGAGGTCACCGACGCGGTCGACCAGGCGCGGCAGGACATCATCGACGGCAACGTCGAGGTGCCGACCGAGCCGCAGCAGTAGGGCACGGTGGCGCGGCACCTCGTCGCACCGTGACGGACACCGCCGGGTCCGGGGGCTCCGCTCAGGCGGGCGGAGCCCCACCGGTGCTCGAGATGCGTGGCGTCACGAAGGCCTTCGGCTCGACCGTCGCGAACGACAGCATCGATCTCGAGCTTCGCAAGGGCGAGATCCACGGGCTGCTGGGCGAGAACGGTGCCGGCAAGAGCACGCTGGTGAAGATCCTCTATGGCCTGTACAAGGCTGACGAGGGCGAGATCTACATCGATGGTGAGCCCGCCGGCATCACGACCCCCAGTGACGCGGTCGATCGGGGCATCGGCATGGTGCACCAGCACTTCATGCTGGTGCCCACGCTGAGCGTCGCGGAGAACGTGGTGCTCGGCGCCGAGCCCGGCCAGGGACCGCGGCTGGACATCGCTGCCGCCGAGCGGGCCGTGCGCGACCTCAGCGAGCGCTACGGCCTGCGGGTCGATCCGACCGCGAACGTCGGGCATCTGTCGGTAGGGGTGCAGCAGCGGGTCGAGGTCCTCAAGACCCTGTACCGCGACGCGCGGATCCTCGTGCTCGACGAGCCGACGGCCGTGCTCACGCCGCAGGAGACCGACGAGCTGTTCACCGTGCTGCGGGGCTTCGTCGACGAGGGCCTGTCGATCATCCTCATCACCCACAAGCTCGGCGAGCTGCTCGGGGTGTCCGACCGCATCACCGTCATCCGTGACGGCAAGGTGGTCGACACGGTCGTCACCAGCGAGACCGACGAGGCGGAGCTGGCGCGCCTGATGGTCGGCCGCGAGGTGGTGCTGCAGGTCGCCAAGGAGGACGTGGAGGCGGGCGACGTCCGGATGGAGGCCTCGGACCTGATCGTGGACGGCGCCAGCGGTGAAGCGGTGTCCGGGGTCGGCCTGGAGATCCGCAGCGGTGAGATCCTCGGCGTTGCCGGCGTGGACGGCAACGGGCAGGTCGAGCTCGCGGAGGCGCTGGCTGGCGTCCGTCAGCCGCGGTCAGGTCGCATCGAGCTCGCCGGTGAGGACGTCACCGCGTTGGACTCGGCGGCGATGCGTGCGCGCGGTCTGGCGTACGTGCCGGAGGATCGGGGCGGCAAGGGACTGGTCGGCGAGTTCACGCTGGCCGAGAATTTCGTGCTCAAGACCTACCGGCGATCGATGTTCTCGAAGATCGGTTGGCTGCTGCGCAACGCCATCCGCGCGTTCGCGCGCCGCCGGATCGACGCGTTCGACGTGCGGCCGCCCAACCCGCAGGCCAGCGCGGCATCGCTGTCGGGCGGCAACCAGCAGAAGGTGATCGTCGCCCGCGAGCTGGCGGGCGAGCCCGACGTGTTGATCGCCAACCAGCCGACACGGGGCGTGGACGTCGGCGCGATCGAGTTCATCCACGGGCAGCTGCTCGAGCAGCGCGAGCGGGGTGCCGCGATCCTGCTGATCTCGCTGGAGCTCGACGAGATCCGCCAGCTCGCCGACCGCATCGCCGTGATGTACGACGGCCGGATCGTCGGCGAGATCGATGCGGCGGATGCCACCGACGAGCAGCTCGGGCTGTGGATGGCGGGGCGCGGCGGGCCCGACGAGGACCAGCCGACCGGCGACGACAGGGTGAGGAGTTGAGCCTGGCGTGAGCGGCGACGAGATCGAGGAGGTCGACGAGGCCGAGGGCAGACGCAGCATCGGCGAGATCCTCCGCGAGCAGGTCGTGGCGGCGGGCCGCGCGCTCATCTTCCCGGCGGTCGCGCTGGCCATCGCCCTGCTGGTCGGTGTCGTCGTCATCCTCATCACCGGCAACAGCGTGATCGAGGCGTACGCCGCGCTGCTGCGTGGCGGCTTCGGTTCCCGGCAGGCGCTGGGACGCACCATCAGCAACGCCACGCCGCTCATCTTCACCGGCCTGGCGGTCGCGATCCCGTTCCGCGGCGGGTTGTTCAACATCGGCGGCGAGGGGCAGCTGTTCATCGGCGCGATCGCCGGTGTGTGGATCGGGTTGACGATGCCGGGTCCCGGTCCGCTCGTCGCGTTCGTGGCCATCATCGTGGCCGGGCTCGCCGGCTGGATCTGGGGAGCGATCCCGGGGCTGCTCAAGATCTGGGGCGCGCACGAGGTCATCACGACCATCATGCTGAACTTCATCGGCATCAACCTCACGTTCTGGCTCGCCAAGAACCCCCTGTCCGGCGAGGGGGCGGTCCCTGGCACCGGCTTCGTACCCGAGGGCGTCCGGCTGACACGGCTCGGCGGTGGCCTCGGCGCCGCGCACTACGGGTTCGTGCTGGGCATCGTTGCCGCGATCGTGGCCTACATCCTGATCTGGCGCACGACCAAGGGCTACGAGCTGCGCACAGTCGGACAGGCGCCGGGCGCGGCGCGCTACGCGGGCATGTCCGTCGCCGCCAACAGCTTTCTGGCCATCGCGCTCGGGGGCATGTTCGCCGGGCTCGGTGGTGGCCTGGAGTCGCTCGGGACGTTCGGCAAGGTGAGCGTGCCGTTCATCTCGAACCTGGGCTTCAACGGGATCGGCGTCGCCCTGCTCGGTCGCAACCACCCGGCCGGCGTTGTCCTCGGGGCGATCTTCTTCGGCGGGCTGGCCGCCGGGGCGCAGCAGATGCAGTTCTCGACCGGCGTGCCGCTCGACCTCGCGGACGTGCTGCTGGCGATCGTGCTGCTGTTCGTCACCGCCACGAAGCTCGTCGAGTACCTCCTCGGGCGCCGCGCGCGGACGTTCGCGGCGGGTACGCGGCTCGAGAAGGGGCTGGCGGGCTGATGGACGAACTCACCGCCCTGCTCGCGTCGACCATCCGCAACGCGACCCCCCTGGCGTTCGCCGCGCTCGGCGGGCTGTTCAGCGAGCGCTCCGGCGTGATCAACATCGGGCTCGAGGGCATGATGCTGATCTCGGCGTTCGCGGGCGTGGCTGGCGCCCAGGGCAGCGGCAGCACGGTGTTCGGGCTCCTGGTCGCCCTTGCGGTCGGGCTGCTGTTCGGCCTGGTGCACGCGGTCGCGAGCATCACCTTCGAGGCCGACCAGATCATCTCGGGCATCGCGATCAACCTGCTCGCGCTGGGCGGCACCGGCCTGCTGATGGTGCTGTTCTTCGGCTCGGGAGGCACCTCGCCCCGCATCGAGCCGTTCAGCCGCATCGACATCCCGCTACTGGCCGACATCCCGATCGTCGGCGCGATCTTCAGCCAGTCCGTCCTGGTGTACCTGCTGTACGCGCTGGTCCCGATCACGTGGTGGGTGCTGTACCGCAGTCGGTTCGGCCTGCGCCTGCGTGCGGTCGGTGAGGTGCCGGAGGCCGTCGACACCGCCGGCGTCAACGTGTTCCGGCTGCGCTACATCGGCGTCGGCCTGTCGGGGATGCTCGCCGGCCTCGGCGGCGCGTTCCTGTCGATGAGCCTGCTGTCGGCGTTCACCGAGGGCATGACCAACGGTCGCGGCTTCATCGCGCTGGCGGCGTTGATCTTCGGCCGCTGGAACCCCGTCGGTGCGTTCGCGGCGGCGTTGCTGTTCGGGTTCGCCCAGGCGGTGGTGTTCCGCGGTGGGATCGGCTTCACGGTCCCGCAGGAGTTCATCGAGATGTTCCCGTACCTGCTGGTGATTGTGGCCTTGGTGGGCTTCGGCGGCCGCGCCGTGCCGCCGGCCGCCAGCGGTCAGCCCTACCGCAAGGAGTGACCGCACCCACAACCGGGAACGAGGGTCGCGGCACGCACGACGACAACGAGGAGCCGACGATGGTGCTGCGCAGCCCCGTGTCCGACATCGAGATCCGTGACGTGCCGCTGCACGAGTTCGTCCTGGAGGACACCGGGAGACGCGCCGACAAGCCGGCGCTGATCGACGGGCCGTCGGGCCGCACGATCACGTACGGCGAGCTCACGCAGCAGGTGCACGCGTTCGCGGCGGGGCTCGCCGCGCGTGGTCTCGAGCCCGGCGAGGTGGTGGGGATCTTCAGCCCGAACCTGCCCGAGTACGCCGTCGCGTTCCACGGCATCGCCCGCGCCGGCGGCACCGTCACCACGGTCAACCCGACGTCGACCGCGAAGGAGCTCGGCCGGCAGCTGTCCGACGCTGGCGCGCGGTTCCTGCTGACCGCGCAGGCGTTCGCCGAGACCGCGGTGACGGCAGCCGAGGACTCCGGTGTCGAGCAGGTCTTCGTGTTCGGCGAGGCCGAGGGGCTGTCGCCGGTCACCGAGCTGATGGGCGATCCCGACGACGCGCCCGAGGTGTCGATCGATCCGGCGGAGCACCTCGTCGCGCTCCCCTTCTCCAGCGGCACGACGGGACTGCCCAAAGGCGTGATGCTGACCCACCGCAACCTGGTCGCGAACGTGCAGCAGTCGGTGGAGCTGCTCGAGACGACCGAGGATGACGTCGTGATCGGCGTGCTGCCGTTCTTCCACATCTACGGCATGACGGTGATCCTGAACCTGGCGCTGCGCAACGGTGCGACCGTGGTCACCATGCCGCGGTTCGATCTGCAGCAGTTCCTCGAGCTCCACCAGGAGCACGGCATCACCCAGTGCTACGCCGTACCACCGATCGTGCTGGCACTGGCCAAGCAGCCGGTAATCGACCAGTTCGACCTGTCGGCGCTGAACTTCGTGATGTGCGGTGCGGCCCCGCTGTCGCAGGACCTGTCGGAGGCGGCGAGCGAGCGACTCGGCTGCACGGTGATCCAGGGTTACGGCATGACCGAGACGAGTCCCGTCACGCACGTCAGCCCGCTCGAGCGCAACAAGCCGGGGACCGTCGGCGTGCTGCTGCCCAACACCGAGGCGAAGATCGTCGACGTCGACACCGGCGAGCCCGTGGAGACCGGCGACCGCGGCGAGCTGCTCGTCCGCGGTCCGCAGATCATGGCCGGGTACCTCAACAACCAGGACGCGACCGACGCGATGATCGACGAGGACGGTTGGCTGTCCACCGGCGACATCGCGGTCGTCGACGAGGAGGGCTACTTCAGCATCGTCGACCGGGTCAAGGAGCTCATCAAGTACAAGGGCTACCAGGTGCCACCGGCCGAGCTGGAGGCACTGCTGCTCGAGCACGACCAGATCGACGACGCCGGAGTCATCGGTCGTCCCGACGAGGAGGCCGGCGAGCTGCCCGTGGCGTTCGTCGTCGCGGAGGGGCTGGAGCCCGACGCCGTGCTCAGCTACGTCGCAGAGCGGGTGGCGCCCTACAAGCGGCTGCGTGGCGTGGAGTTCGTCGACGAGATCCCGAAGTCCGCCTCGGGCAAGATCCTGCGACGCGAACTGGCCAAGCTCGACGACCACGCCGGTGAGTGACGCCACCACGCCGACCGCCGACCGGGTCACGGTCGTCGATCACCCGTTGGCGGGGCACCTGCTCGCCGGACTGCGCGACACCGAGACCGAACCGGAGCGGTTCCGGTACCTGACGCACCGGCTGGCGTCCGTGCTCGTGCTCGAGGCCACCCGCGACATGCAGACCCGCGCTGGCACCGTGACGACCCCACTGGCCCCCGCCGACGTCCGGGTGCTCGACGGCAACCTGATCGCCGTGCCCATCCTGCGCGCAGGGCTCGGGCTGCTGACGGCCGTCACCGGGCTGCTGCCGGACGTGCAGGTGGGCTACGTCGGGCTCGAGCGCGACGAGGAGACGCTCCAGCCCGTCTCCTACTACCTCAAGGTGCCACCGCTCGACGACCGGCTCGTGCTGCTGCTCGACCCCATGCTGGCGACCGGCGGGTCGGCCAGCTTCGCGGCGAACCTCATGCGCGACCGCGGCGCGACCAACCTCACGCTGGTCTGTGTGGTCGCGGCGCCGGAGGGCATCGACCGGCTGGCCGCTGACCACCCGACGCTGCGGATCGTGACGGCGGGCGTCGATGAGCGACTCAATGAGGTGGGCTACATCGTGCCCGGGCTCGGCGACTTCGGCGACCGGCTGTTCGGCACCTTCGACGGTGCCTGACCTGCGACGACCACCGGGCCCACGACGACCGCGCAGTATGCTCGACGGCCGACCGACCTGACGAGGCGACGACGACTCCATGCCTGTACGAGAGCGGATGCTCGCAGCCACCACCGACGAGCTCGCGTCGTCGCTGGACCGGTTGGGTGATCCGCCCGTCGTCGGGATCGATGTCGAGCGCGCCGACTCCGACAGGTACTGGCGGCGGCCGGCGCTGATCCAGTTGGGCGTCGACGGCGCGGTCGTGCTCGCCGATCCGATCGCGCCGCTCGATCTCGCACCGCTGCACGCGTTCGTGCACGACCGCACCGTCGTGCTACATGCGATGGACAATGACATCGCACCGTTGGCCAGCGTCGGCATCCACCCCGCGCACATCGAGGACACCGCGGTCGCCGCCACCATCCTCGGTCTGCCGACAGGGCTCGAGACGCTGCTCGACCAGCTGCTCGACATCCGCTTCGACGGCAACAAGCAGCGGATGCAACGGGCCGACTGGTCACGGCGGCCGCTGACCGAGGCGATGCTGGAGTACGCCGCGGCAGACGTCGCCGACCTGCCGCGGTTGTGGCGGGTCATGCACGACGACCTTGTCCGCACGGCACGCCGGGGGTGGTACGAACAGGAACGTGACGCGGTGCGCAAGCAGCCACCGCTGGAGGAGCGCAGGGCGTGGACGCGGCTGCGCGGGCTGGGCCGTCTGGACCGGCGGGCGCAGACGCGTGCGCACGCCTTGTGGCACGCACGCGAGACGCTGGCGCGAGACACCGACACCGCGCCGAACCGCATCGTCAACGATCGTGTCCTGCTGGACCTGGCGGCCGCACCCGTCGACGACGTCGGCGGGCTGCGCCGGGCCGGCGTGCGTCGCCAGGCGGCCCGCGCCTTCGGTCCACAGCTGCTTCGCGCACTGCGCGACGGCCAGGACGCGTCGCCGGTGCGGTCGCGAGGCCGTCGGTTCGATGACCGTGATCGTGCGCTGGTCGACGACCTGCGGGCACGCCGTTCCATGATCGCCCAGGAGCTCTCGCTCGATCCTGGCGTCCTGTGCCCGAACCGCGCACTGGAGCACGCCGTCGCCACCCGGCCGGCCACCGTCGAGGCGTTGCGTGCGGCGCTCGACCTTCGCCCCTGGCAGTGGGCTCTGCTGGCCGACGCGTTCTCCGAGGCGTTGGCGACGGCGGATGCGGGAACATCGGACACCGACCGCGACCACACCTAGCCACGACGAGGAATCCACGCATGGCCGACGTACTCAATCCCGACGCGCTGCAGCACGAGGTCGACCGCCTCGACGGCTGGGACGGCACCAGCAAGGACGGCATCAGCAAGCAGTTCACGTTCGAGGATTTCGCCGGTTCGATCGCGTTCGTCAACCGGGTCGCCGACCAGGCGGAGCGGGCGGGCCATCATCCGGACCTCGCCGTCAGCTGGGACACCGTGACGGTGACCTACATCACGCACTCGGCCGGCGGCGTGACCCAGGACGACATCGAGCAGGCCCGCGCCATCGACGGCCTGTCGGTCTAGCGCCGCCGCTGCGCCGGCGGGGGCGGGACGCCGTCGCTAGCTGCTCGCCAGCTGCAGCCGGCGCAGCGAGGCGGGCAGCGCGAAGTGCATCTGCTCGTCGATCACGTCGACGGTCTCGACCACCGCGCCCGGGGAGGCCGCGAGCAACGCGGCGATGACCTCATCGACGAGCACCTCGGGTGCGCTGGCCCCCGAGGTCAGGCCGACGGTGGCGACACCGTCGAGCCACCCCGGATCGATGGCCGCGGCGTTGTCGATCAGGTGGGCGGCCGGTGCGCCGTGCTCGCGGGCCACCTCAACCATCCGCTTGGAGTTCGACGACGTGTCCGAGCCGACGACCAGCACCAGATCCGCACGCTGGGCGAGCACCCGGGTGGCGTCCTGCCGGTTCTGTGTCGCGTAGCAGATGTCGTCGCCGCGTGGTCCGCGCGCGTTCGGGAACCTGGCCCGCACCGCCGCGATCACGCGGTTGGCGTCGTCGACCGACAGCGTGGTCTGTGAGATGTAGGCGACCATGTCGGGGTCACGTACCTGCAGCCCCGCGACGTCATCGGGGGTCTCGACCAGGTGGATCGCCTCGGGCGCGTGACCCATGGTGCCGATGACCTCCTGATGGCCGGCGTGACCGATCAAGACGATGTCGTAGCCGCGCTCGGCGTACTCGCGCGCCTCGTAGTGAACCTTGGTGACGAGCGGGCACGTGGCGTCGAGCATCTCCAAGCCGCGCGCTTCGCTGCGTTCGCGGACCGACGGCGCCACACCGTGGGCGCTGAAGACCACCAGGCCACCCTCGGGGACGTCGGTCTCGTGCTCGACGAACACGGCGCCCCGCGCCTCGAGGTCCACCACCACATGGGTGTTGTGCACGATGGCGTGCCGCACGTACACCGGCGGTCCCACCGCCTCGAGTGCGAGCTCGACGATCTTGATGGCGCGGTCGACGCCCGCGCAGAACCCACGCGGCGCCGCGAGCAGCACGGTCCGCGGCGTGTCCGGCTGAGGGTGTGGTGTCGTCACGCGGCCACCCTATCGTCGGCTCCCACGAGGTGACGGCGCGGGCGGCCGGCTGACCCGGCGGCAGCCACAATGGTGGCATACTTCATCCGCCCGGGCGATGACGTCGACCTGCACGTGGCGTGGATCACCGACCGGTCCCCGCACGGTCACCGCCAACGACCCGGGACCGTACCGACCGCGACCGCGCGCATCGCCGACAGGAGGCCCCCACCCGTGCACGTGATCATCGGTGGGTGCGGACGGGTCGGCGCGCAGCTGGCCGACCAACTGTCACGCGAGGAACACGACGTCGTGATCATCGATGCGGATCCCGAGGCGTTCGACCGCATCGGCAGCGCCTTCAACGGCGAGACGCTCATCGGCAACATCATCGATCAGCAGACGTTGGAGCGGGCCGGGATCGTGGCCGCCGACGTCCTGGCCGCCGTCACCAACCTCGACAACGCCAACCTGATGGCCGTCCAGATCGCTCGAGAGCTGTTCGACGTCAAGAACACGATCGCCCGGCTGTTCAACCCGCAACGCGAGGACTCGTACCGCAAGATGGGGGTGACGTACGTATCGGGTACGCGGCTGGTGGCCCGTGCGATCATGAAGCAGCTCGACATCTACACCTTCCCGCCGCACGTCGGGTTCGCCGAGGGCGAGATCGACATCGTGGAGCTGGTCGTGACCCAGAAGGGACACGGCATGACGGTCGGCGAACTGCAGAACCGCGGCGGCCTGCGCATCGCGGCGATCGAGCGCGACGGGCGCACCCGCATCCCGGCGGGCAAGGACCGGCTGCTGCACGACGATCTGCTCGTCGCCGCCGTCCGCGGTGGCCGGCCCGGCCGCAAGGCCAGAGGACTGCTCGGCACCCCGGCCGCCACGAGACGGGTCTAGGCATGTACGCCGTGATCGCCGGGGGCGGCAAGGTCGGACGGTCGATCGCCGTCGACCTGCTCGCCGATCACCACGAGGTGACGATCATCGAGGTCGTCGAGGACCGCTGCGAGGAGCTGCTGCGCGACCACGACCTGCTGGTGATCCACGGTGACGCGTGCGAGGTGCGCTACCTCGAGCAGGCGCGCCTCGAGCGGGCCGACGTGTTCGTCGCCACCACCCACGACGACGACGACAACTTCGTCGCCTGTCAGCTGGCCCTCGCCTCGTCCAACGTGCCTCGGGCGATCGCCCGCGTCAACGCCCCGCAGAACGAGGAGATCTTCGACCGGATGAACATCGAGGCGGTCTCGACGACAAGCCTCATCTCGCGCCTGATCCGCGAGGAGCTGACGGTCGGCGAGCTCGTGCACCTCTACACCCTGCGCGCGGGCAAAGTGAACCTGGTCGAGATCGATCTGCCGCCCGGCGACAACTACGAGCCGCGCAACGTCGCCGGCCTCCACCTGCCGCGCGAGTCGGTGCTCGTGTGCATCTTCCGCCTCGTCGACGGCGTCGACGAGATCCTCATCCCACGCGGCGACACCGAGCTGCTGGCGGGAGATCAGGTGATCGCGCTGACGACGCCCGAGCTCGAGGACGAGCTGCGCTCGGCGGTCCTCGACGACGAGGAGGAGTAGCGCCGATGCCCGATCGCCCGTACGTGCGTGTCTCCCACCTGCGGGACCGCTGGCGGCGCTCGCCGTTTCACGGTGGCCTGCTCGGCATCGCCTCGGTGGCCGCGGCGACGGTCGCGATCGGCGTGATGTGCGCGCTCGTCGCCCTCGTCGTCAGCCTGATCTACTAGCGCGCCGCATGCTGTTCCGTCCGGACCGCCGCGACTTCACCCTCATCGGCTTCTATGCCGGCAAGGTGCTGTTCGGCGTCGGGTTGGCGATGCTCGTGCCGGCCGCCATGGCGCTGGTCCTCGGCGAACGCAACGAGCTGTGGGCGTTCCTGCTCGCCTCGGCGCTGGCGATCGCCGTCGGCCGGGCGGCCGAGCTGCTGCTGTACACCCGCGAGGCCCTGTCGACCAGCCATGGGCTGGCGGCGGTCGCGCTGTCGTGGATCCTCGCGCCGATCTTCGCGGGCCTGCCGCTGCTGCTGTCGGGTCACTACGCCTCCTACCTGGACGCCTACT
>JAHWKT010000023.1:19479-30484 GCA_019347695.1 Actinomycetota bacterium
GCGGGCCTGCCGCTGCTGCTGTCGGGTCACTACGCCTCCTACCTGGACGCCTACTTCGAGGCCATGAGCGGGTTCGCGACGATCGGCCAGACGCTCGTCAACGACGTCGACCACCTGGCGCGCAGCGTGAACCTGTGGCGTCACCTGATGCAGTTCATCGGCGGGCAGGGCATCGTCATCGTCGTGTTGACGATCTTCGCCAGTGCGGGCGGGCGCATCGGTTACCTCTACACCGGCGAGGGCCGCGAGGAGAAGATCCTGCCGAACGTCATCCGCACCGTGCGGTTCATCTGGCGGGTCGCGCTGGTGTATGCCGTGATCGGCACGACGTTGCTGTGGCTGGCGCTGCTGAGCGCCGGGATGGGGCCGCCGACCGCGCTCTACCACGGTGCGAACCTGTTCATGGCCGCGTTCGACACCGGCGGCTTCGCGACGATGTCGTCCAGCGTCGCGTTCTACCGCTCGATCGCGGTCGAGCTCGTGCTGCTGCCGATCATGACCGCCGGCGGGTTCAGCTTCGCCCTCCACTACCAGCTGTGGCTGGGACGCCGGTCCGAGCTGGTGCGCAACATCGAGACCCGCACGATCGCCACCTCGACGCTGGTGATGTTCACCATCATGCTCGTGGGTCTCGGCAGGACGGGCACGTTCACCGACTTCTTCGTGATGATGCGCCAGGGCTTCTTCCACATCGTCAGCGCCCACACCACGACCGGGCTGGCGACCGTCCCCGGCCGGCTGTACGTCACCGACTGGGGCGTGCTGGCCCCGGCCGTGCTGGTCACCGCGATGGCGTTCGGTGGCATGGCCGGTTCGACCGCCGGCGGCATCAAGGCGATGCGCATCGGCCTGATCCTCAAGGGCATCACGCGCGACGTCCGCAAGGTGCTGCTGCCCGAGGACGCCATCGTGGTCGAGACCTTCCACTCGACGACGCGCAAGGTACTCAGCGACACCCAGGTGCGGGCGGCGGCGACGATCCTGCTGCTGTGGCTCGTCCTCTACTTCGGCGGCGGCCTGCTCGGGCTGTTCTACGGCTACGACCTGCAGCTCGCGCTGTTCGAGAGCACAGCGGCGGCCTCATCGGGCGGGTTGTCGGTCGGGCTGGTGCGACCCGACCTGGAGTGGCCGCTCAAGGTCACCTACGTCGCCCAGATGGTCATCGGCCGGCTCGAGTTCATCGCAATCTTCGCACTGTTCGGCTACCTGCTCGCGATCGTCAGGGGACGGGTGTGAGCCTGATCGCGACGCTCAAGGGGCGGCCGCAGTGAGCGCGCCTCCGCGCCGACGTCCCATTCCGCGCCTCACGGTCGCGGCCGGCGGACTCTGTCTGCTCGCCCTGCTCGGCACGATCATCGCGATCGGCGAGGTGCTGCGCCATCCCTACCAGCCGAGCGAGATCCCGGAGGACCAGCGCGGCGGCGGCGATCCGCGTGACGAGATCACCTGCCCCGAACCCCAGCCACGCGAGGGCCAGACCCGTGACACCACCGGATACACGCTACGACCGATACAGGTCACCAGCAACGAGCTCTACGACTGCCCGCAGACCTACGACGGTCAGCGCGTCGTGTACGTCGGCGAGGTCGTCGGGGACCTGCTCGCGCGGGACGCCGGGGTGTGGACCCAGCTCAACGACGATGTGTACGCCGGCGACGTGGGCCCGTTGCCGGCGCATCGCGACTACCGTGGCGGCAACGCCGGCGTCGGCGTGCTGCTACCGCATGAGCTGGCCGACCAGGTGTCCTACGTCGGTGGCCCGCAGACACGCGGAGATCTCTTCGAGGTGCGCGGCGTGTTCCATCGGGTCGACGCCAGCGGGGAGGTGGCCGTCATCCGTGCCGACACGGGGCAGATGGTCCGCGAGGGCGGCTCCAACCCCGACCCGCCATTGACCGACCGGCGGGTCGCCGCGCTGGTGGCGATGGTCGTCGCGATCGGGGTCGTCGGCACCGAGCGATGGGTGGCCGCCCGCCGCTGACCCGCCCCCCGGCGCCACCGCGTGGCGGATAGCTCCCAGATGCGGGTGCCAGCCGCGACGGTCAGCCGAGCGCGACCGCCTGCCCGGCCTTGTCGCGCTTGCCCGCGATCAGCGATGACGGGCACAGCGGCTCCACCACGCAGTCGCCGCAGCGCGGCCGTCGGGCGTCGCAGACGCGCCGACCGTGAAGGATGATGCTCAGGCTGGCCGACCCCCACTGTTCGCGTGGCAGCAGCCGCCGCAGATCCTGCTCGATCCTGACCGGGTCCTCGTGCCGGGTGAACCGCAGTCGCCGGGACAGCCGCGTGACATGGGTGTCGACAGCGACGCCGGCGTCGGGGTCCACCGCGTGCTGGTCCGGAAACGCCGCGCTCTGGACGACGTTCGCCGTCTTGCGGGCGACGCCGGGCAACGCGATCAGCTCGGCCATCGTGAACGGGACCTGGCCGTCGAAGTCCTCGATCAACGCGGCGCAGACACCCCTGATCGACCGCGTCTTCTGGCGGTAGAACCCGGTCTGGTAGATGTCGGCCTGCAGCTCGGTCTCGTCGACCGCGAGGTAGGCGGCAGGGTCGGGGTACTTGACGAACAGCTCGGCGGTGACCTCGTTGACCTTCCGGTCGGTCGACTGCGCCGACAGGATGGTGGCGATCAGCAGCTCGAACGGGGTGGTCCAGTCGAGCTCGACGACGCCCCCGTCGTACAGGTCGAGCAAGGCGGACACGATGGCCGGCGCACGGTTGGTCTTGCCGCTGTCGCGGGTGACACCGTCGGGGATCTGCATGATCGCGGAGTCTATTCGTCCGCCTGGACCCCCAGCGCCACTGGTCAGCGTTCGTCGGCGGCGACCGGAAGCTCGACGCGGAAGGTCGAGCCGACACCGAGCTCGCTGTCGAGCGAGATCGTCCCACCCAGTCGCTGGGTCGCGTGCCGCACCAGCGACAGCCCGAGCCCGGTGCCGCCCGCCGACCGGCTGCGGGCCTTGTCGATGCGGTAGAAGCGCTCGAAGATCCGCTCCCGATCCTGCGGCGGGATGCCTTCCCCGGTGTCGGACACCACCAGCTCGACACCGGCGTCCGCGCACGTCACGCTGACGGCCACCCGACCCCCGGGCCGGTTGTAGCGGATGGCGTTCTCGATGAGGTTCGCGACGATCGAGCGCACGTCCTCGGGCGTCGCGACGATGACGCTGCGCTCGGGCAGGTCGGCCGTGACGGTGACACCCTGCTGGGCCGCCGTCGACTGCAGGCGGTCGAGCTGGCCCATCACCACGGAGACGAGGTCGACGCGTCGCCGGTCCTGTGGCGTGTCGGGCTCCTCCAGCCGCGCGAGGTCGAGGAGATCGCGCACGAGCCGCGCGAGCCGGCCCGCTTCGCGCTCGATGCGGCTGACCATGCGGACCGCGCGGGCCGGATCGTGGGCAAGCGCCAGGGACAGCGACTCGGCGAGCGCCTGGATGCCCGCCACCGGGGTCTTGAGCTCATGGGAGGCGTTCACGACGAAATCGCGGCGGACGGCCGCGAGCCGACGTGCGCGGGTGACGTCGCGCACCACGAGCACGACCTCGGTCGCCGCGACCACCGAGGCGCGCGCGGCGAGGATCGCGTCGCCCCGCTCGATCTCGACATCGATCGTGCGGCCGACGGCGCGGGCCTCCTCGACGGCGTCGAGCAGCGCCTTGGAGCTGGGTTCTGCCAGCAGCCCGTCGCCTGCTCCATCGCCCGCGCCGAGCGCGTCACCGAACATCCGCTGCGCCGCCTGGTTGCTGTAGACGATCTGGGCGTCGTCGAACAGCAGCACGGCCGAGGGCAGCTCCTCGAGCAACTGGGTGCTGCGCACGCGCTCACCGGCGAGCTCATGTGACCGGGCGTGCAACGAGTCGACGACGCGGTCGATGGCATCGGCCAGTTCGCGCCACTCCTGGCGACCCTCGAAGATCCCTGCGGCGCTCGGTTCGCGGTCGGAGGCGTCGATGCGCGCCGCCAGCGCGCGGGCCTCGCCGGCCACGATCGCCGAGACCAGCCAGGTGCCGAGCAGCCCGAGTAGCACCGCCAGGGCGACGGCCGGCACCAGGGCGTCGACGTACGACCCCACGATGGCCGCCGCGACCATCAGGAGCGGTAGCACGACGAGGAACAGCGCGCCCATCCCGTAGCGGGCGGCGAACCGGTGCGCGGCACGCATCAGCGCGTACCCGCGGCGTGTGCCCGGCTGTGGTCGGCGCTGCGCCAGCAGGTCATCCGGTCGGGCCCAGGATGTGGCTCAGCCGTCCTGGAACTTGTAGCCCACACCCCGCACAGTGTAGATCAGCTCCGGTTCGCGGGGATCCCGCTCGACCTTGCTGCGCAGTCGCTTGATGTGGACGTCGAGCGTCTTGGTGTCACCGACGTAGTCGGCGCCCCAGATCCGGTCGATCAGCACCTCACGCGTGAGCACCCGGCCCGCGTTGCGCACCAGCAGCTCGAGCAACGCGAACTCCTTCGGCGGAAGCTGCACCTCGCTGCCACGCACCGACACCTCGTGACGATCGTGGTCGACCCGCACGCCGGACGCCTCGATCGGTCCGTCGGCGACCGCTGCCGTGGCCTCGCCGCTCCTGCGCAGCACCGCCTTGACCCGCGCGACCAGCTCCCGCATCGAGAACGGCTTGGTCACGTAGTCGTCCGCGCCGACCTCCAGACCGACGACCTTGTCGATCTCGCTGTCGCGTGCCGTCAGCATGATGATCGGCGTGCTGTCGCGGCTGCGGATCCGCTTGCAGACCTCGGTACCCGACAGCGCAGGCAGCATGAGGTCGAGCAGCACCAGATCCGGACGCTCGCGGTCGAACAGCGCCAGCGACGTCTCGCCGTCGGTCGCCGAGACGACCGCGAAGCCCTCCTCGGCGAGTGCGAACTCCAGGGCCTCGACAAGTGAGGGCTCGTCATCAACCACGAGCACCTTTGGCATCTGCGCCGCATTGTAGGGATCTCGTGGCAGCTGCCGAGGACGCAACCGCTTCGCGTCCTCGTGTTTCATCGCCAGTTCCCCGGTCGTTGCCTGCGCGTTCATCACGCCGCCGCACAGACGATACCCGCCACGAACGGTTGATAGCAGCGGCCCGTCGCCGACAGGTTCCGCTGTGCAGACCCCGGTCGCGGCCACGCCAACGGCGGGCACCCCAGACGACGCCGACGCCTCGCCGGCGCGCAGCATCGTGCTGTGTGCCGTTCCCGGCGCGGGCGAGACGCAGGTGAGCGATCTGCTGCGACGCTGCGGGGCCGGCGATGTCCACCCGTACTTCGACCTGGATCGCGTCGCGCCGGCACTGCTCGCGGAGTGGGAGATCGACCACCTCGACCAGTACATCGCCGCGCTGCACCGGCACCGCTCGACCACCGACGGCGTCTTCGGTCTGCTGCTGCGCTGGCACGACATCCGCCGGCTGCTCGCGCGGGTCATGGGGCCCCGCCAGTCGACACCCCGTCGCGTGCTCGACGTCATCGAGGTCATCGCGCCCGAACCGACGTTCGTGCGCCTACGGCGCACGGAACGCGCCCAGCACGTGCTCGCACTGCGCGCCTGGCAGGAGCGGTCGACGCGCTCGGGCGACGATCAACGCCCGCCACCACCCACCGATCCGGAACGGCTCACCGCGCTCGTCGACGCGACCGAAGCGGTGTGGACGCAGTGGTTCGACGCGGTCGGCATCGCACCCGTCGAGGTCGTCTACGAGGAACTGATCGACGACCCGGCCGCGCAGGACGCCCTTGTGGCGCGGCTCGGGCTCACGCCGCCGAGCGGCGCCGACGGCGGGCCAGCGCCGATGCCGGTCGCGGGAGATGCCGCCGGCGCGTAGGCGCCGGCGCCACGCAGCTCAGCCGAACCGACCGCTGATGTAATCCTCGGTGCGCTGGTCGTTGGGGTCGCCGAAGATGACCTCGGTGCGGTCGAACTCGATCAGCCGTCCGGAGCGGCGGTCGTGGCCCTGCTCGTCCTGCGCCACCTCGGTCGTGATGAACGCGGTCATGTCACACGCTCGAGCCGCCTGCTGCATGTTGTGGGTGACGATCACGATCGTGTAATCCTCGCGCAGCGCACGCATGAGATCCTCGATCGCGCCGGTCGCGATGGGGTCCAGCGCCGAGCACGGCTCGTCCATGAGGATCGTGTCCGGCTCCACCGCGGTGG
Organism: Actinomycetota bacterium; assembly: GCA_019347695.1. GTDB lineage: Bacteria > Actinomycetota > Nitriliruptoria > Euzebyales > JAHELV01 > JAHELV01. The sequence continues at coordinate 25,631 of JAHWKT010000023.1, forward strand.
CGCGCGCGATGCACAGGCGCTGCTGCTGGCCACCGGACAGCCCGAGTGCGCTGTCGTCGAGCTTGCCGGAGACCTCGTCCCACAGCGCCGCGCCCTTCAGGGACCGCTCCACGATCTCGTCGGCGTCGAACTCCATGCCCGTGACCCGCGGACCGAACAGGATGTTCTCCCGGATCGACTTGGGAAACGGGTTCGGCTTCTGGAACACCATGCCGATGCGGCGGCGGACCTCGACGGGATCGACCCCGCTCGCGTACAGGTCGGCGCCCTTGTAGCGGATCGTGCCCTCGACCGACGCGCTCGGGATGAGATCGTTCATGCGGTTGAAGCAGCGCAGCAGGGTCGTCTTGCCGCACCCCGACGGGCCGATCAGCGCGGTGATCATGCGCTCGCGGATCTGCATCGTGACGTCTCGGATCGCCGGGAACGACCCGTACTTCACGGTCACGTCGTCGAGGTCGAACACGACCTCGGCGTCCTCGCGGACCGCTGGCCCCGCGCCGGCCTGCCGCGCCAGCTCGCTGTCGAGCGGACGGCTCTGGCGTGCGTGCTCACCACGCGTCATGGTCGAAGTCCGATCGATGTCGACGGACGACGCCGCTGCGGTCTGCTGGTCCATCAGCTGCTCCTGGAGTAGCGGTTGCGCAGGTAGATCGCGATCGAGTTCATCAACAACAGCAGCACGAGCAGGATGATGATGCCGGCCGGCGCCACCTGCTCCTGGAACGCCGCCTGGGGCCGCTTGACCAGATCGAACACCTGGATCGGCAGGGCCGAGAACGCGTCGTCGATGTCCCACGGCACGTTGTCGGAGCGGCGGGAGAACAGCGCACCGACCACGAGGATGGGCGCCGTCTCGCCGATCGCCCGCGACAGGGCGAGGATGGTGCCGGTGAGGATCCCCGGCAGCGCCTGGGGCAGGATCTGGCGCCCGATGGTCTGCAGCGGCGTCGCACCGAGGCCGAGGCCGGCCTCGCGCAGCGCGTTGGGTACCGCGCGCAGTGCCTCCCGCGAGGCGACGATGATCACCGGCAGGATCAGCAGCGACAGGGTGATCGCCCCGACGATCAACGAGCGTCCGAGGCTGAAGAAGAACACGAACACGCCGGCGCCGAGCAGACCGTAGACCACCGACGGCACGCCGGCGAGGTTGGAGGTGTTGGCCTCGACGAACCGGGTGAACCGGTTGTTGGGCGCGAACTCCTCGAGGTAGGTGGCGCCACCGACACCGATCACGAACGACAGCAGCCCGACGAGGATCATGAGCGACAGCGTGCCGGTGATGCCGGAGCGGAAGCCGAACTCCTCTGGAAACCGCGACGAATACTCCGTGAACCGCGTGCTGTTGATGAACGGCAGCCCGTCGATGGCGATGTCGATCAGCAGCACCGCGAGCACCACCACCGCGACCGCGGTCGCGATCAGCAGGCCGAACTCGAAGCCGCGCTCACGACGGCCACGATCATCCGGCGCATGCAAGGCATCCTGCGCGACCTCGGCCTCGCGCTGCGGCGTCGAGACGGCCATCATGCGGTCCTCTCTACGCGCCTGGGTTGTGCCAGCATCAGTACTCCTCGCGGAAGCGACGAACGAACCACGTCGCGGCGACGTTGATGACCAGGGTCATGACGAACAGCAGCGCGCCGACGGCGAAGATCGACTGGTAGGTCAGCGAGCCGCGGGGCGCCTCGCCCTGCACCGCCTGCACGATGTAGGCGGTCATCGTCTGCCCCTGATCGAGTGGGTTGAAGGTCAGGTTCGGCAGGTTGCCCACCGCCAGCGCAACGATCATCGTCTCGCCGATCGCCCGACCCAGCCCCAGGATGATCGACGCGACGATGCCCGACAGCGCCGAGGGCATCACGATCCTGGTGACGACCCGTCGCTTGGTCGCTCCGAGCCCGTAGGCGCCTTCCCGCAAGGCTCGGGGCACCGCCGACATCGCATCCTCGGAGAGTGACGCGATCGTCGGCACGATCATGATGCCGACCACGATGCCGCCGCTGAGGTGGTTGAAGATCGACACGGTCCAGATCTCGCCGATCGTCGCCCGCAGCACCGGCGTGATGAAGGTCAGCGCGAAGTAGCCGAGCACCACCGTCGGCACGCCCGCGAGCACCTCGAGCGTCGGCTTGAGACTCCTGCGCACCCTGCCGGGGGCGTACTCCGACAGGTACGCCGCCGTCGCCAACCCGAGCGGGACCGCGACGATCATCGCGATCGCGGTGACCAGCAGTGTGCCGTTGACGAGCTCGAGCACGCCGTACTCGCCCTGGGCGCCGCCGAAGGGTTGCCACGTCGTGCCGGTGAGAAACCCCGTCAGCGTGACGCTCTCGTTGTTGCGGAAGAAGCCCGAGGCCTCGGTGAACAGCACCAGCACGATGCCGATCGTGGTCAGGACCGACACCGCCGCGCAGACGAGGAGGAACGCGAGGATGGCGCGCTCGCCCCAGCGCGGACTGCCGGCGCTCAGGTCGGTGCCGCGACCGCTCACCTCAGTGGCCATGGTGTCTCCTCAGCGGTGTGGATTGCGGCGTAGCGCCGGACACCGCAGGTCGACCGCTCCCGTGTGCGCAACGCCACGGGCCGGGCCCAGTCGAACTGTACGTTCGGCGCGCGCCCGGCCCATGAACAGCAGGTTACGGATCGGCGGATTCTTGATGACCGCCGCCGGCTAGGACGCGGACTCCGAGGAGCCATCCGCCGACGGGTCCTCGCCGGAGATCAGCGTTTGCACCTTCTGGCGAGACTCCTCGAGCTTGTCGGCCGGGGCCTCGATGTAGCCGACGTCCCCGATGACCGAGTTGACGGTCTCAAGGTAGAAGGTCACGAAGCCGGCGACCTGCTCCTTCTCCTGCACCGCGCTGTTCTTGAGGTAGATGAACAGCGGACGGGTGAGCTTGTACTCGTCGTTCTGCGCGGTCTCGACACCCGGCGCCACACAGCCGTCGCCGGCGTCGTACTCGAGCGCCTTCAGGCCCTCGGAGTTGTTCGTGAAGTAGGCGAAGCCGAAGAAGCCCCACGAGTACGGCGTGCCCTGCACACCTTGCGCAATGACGTTGTCGTCGGCCGAGGCGTTGTAGTCCTGGGTCGACTCCTCGAGGCCGAGTGCGTCCTCGACCATGAAGTCATAGGTGCCCGAGTCGGTGTCCGGGGCGAAGACCTGGATCTCCTCGTCGGGGAACTCGGAGTTGACCTCGCTCCAGTTGCGGACGGACTCGGGGCCGAAGATCTTCGCGACCTGCTCGGTGGTCAGGCAGGAGATGCCCTCCGTGTCGGGGCTGGTCACCATGGTCAGCGCGTCGGTGCCGACCCGGATCTCGGTGAACTCGATGCCGTTCTCCTCACACAGCTGCGCCTCTTCCTCCTGGATCGGACGCGACGCGTTGGCGATGTCGGTCGAGCCCTCGCCGCAGAACCGCTCGAAGCCACCACCGGTACCGGAGATCCCGACGTTGACCTGCACGTTCGGCTGCTCCTCGGCGTACTCCTCCGCGATCGCGTCGGTCAGCGGACCCACCGTCGATGAGCCGTCGATCTCGATCGTGCCGGAGACCTCGCCTCCGCCCGACGACTCGGACGACTCGCTGGATGCTCCGCCTCCGCCGGACGCCTCGGACGCGGGTGCCTCCTCGGACGCGCTGTCACCGCCACCACAGGCGGCCAGCAGCAGCGCGAGGACCGCCAGCAGGCTGGCCATCGTTCGCCAGTTCACACGCATGTGCCTTCTCGTCTCCTTCGTCGCCTTCAGCAGCGACTGCTCAGTCGGTACGACCGCGACCGTAGGCGCGCCACGTGGCTGACCAACGGCATCGGAATGAACGACGGTCAAACTTCGTGCACGACCGGACCGCGGGAGCGCGTGGGTCGTGCGTACACCGCCCTTGATGTCCGGCCCGTCTGTCAGCGACCGAACCGGACAGTTACGGGAAGATGAACCGTTGGTGCCGTTGCGTGACGAGACGTACGACGCGACCGCCTGACACAAGGCGGTCGCGTCTTCCACGAGCGACCGGGCGCACGACGTGCGCCCGACGTCGCTAGTGGGCGATCACCTCGTACTGATCGAGCTTCTCGGTGGTGTGGCGCGCCTGGACGTAGCGCACCGTGCCGGAGCGACCGCGCATCACCAACGACTCGGTCGTCGCGCCGTGCCGGCTGTAGGTGACCCCGTCACACAGCTCGCCCGGCGTCACCCCGGTGCACACGAAGAAGGTGTTGTCGCTCGTGACCAGCCGGTCGGTCGTGAGCTGCTCCTCGAGGTCGTAGCCGGCGTCGAGCGCGCGCTGGCGCTCGTCGTCGTCACGGGGCCACAGCCGACCGACCATCTCACCGCGCAGCGCCTTGACGGCGCAGGCGGTGGCCACGCCCTCGGGCGTGCCGCCGATCCCCAGCAGGACGTCGAACGGGCGGTCGGGCATCATCGCGAGCAGCGCGGCGCCCACGTCGCCGTCCATGATCAGCCGCAACCGCGCGCCGGCGTCGCGGACCTGGGCCGCGAGCTCCTCGTGGCGCGGGCGGTCGAGCATGATCACGGTCAGGTTCGACACCGACGTCCGCTTCGCGTCGGCGATGGCGTTGAGGTTGTCGGCGACGCTGGCGTCGAGATCGATCACACCGGTGGCCTCCGCGCCGACCACCCACTTCATCATGTAGACGCACGGGCCCGGGTCGAACATGGTCCCGCGCGGCGCGACCGCGATCATCGCGATCGCTCCCGGCCGGCCCTCCGCGAGCAGGCGCGTCCCGTCGATCGGGTCGACCGCCAGATCGACCTGCGGCGGCTGTCCGCTGCCCACGTGCTCGCCGTTGTAGAGCATGGGCGCCTCGTCCTTCTCGCCCTCGCCGATGACC
>JAHWKT010000149.1 GCA_019347695.1 Actinomycetota bacterium
GACGGCGAGAACGTGCTGGTCAGCGCGCCGACCGGGTCGGGCAAGACGCTCGCGGCCTTCCTGGCGGGCATCGATCGGCTGCTGTTCGGACCGGCCTCGGACCGTGATCGCACGACCCGACTGCTGTACGTGTCGCCGCTCAAGGCGCTGGCCTACGACGTCGACCGCAACCTGCGGGCGCCGCTCGTCGGCATCAGCTACGCCGCCGAGCGCCTCGGCGTCGCCGCCCACCAGGTCGACGTCGGCATGCGCACCGGCGACACGCCTGCCGACGAGCGGCGGCGCCTGGCCCGTCACCCGCCCGACATCCTGATCACCACGCCGGAGTCGCTGTACCTGCTGCTCACGTCACAGGCCCGCGAGGCGCTGGCAGCGGTCGAGACGGTCATCGTCGACGAGGTGCACGCGGTCGCCGGGACCAAGCGCGGTGCCCACCTCGCCGTCACCCTCGAGCGGCTCGAGCAGCTGCGCGCCGCACGCGGCACCGACACGCCGCTGCAACGGGTCGGGCTGTCGGCCACGCAACGCCCGCTCGAGGAGGTCGCGCGGTTCCTCGGCGGAGGAGGCGCCACCGGTGCGGAGTGGCTGCCGCGACCCGTCCGCATCGTCCAGGCGCCCGCACACCGTCCGCTGGACGTCGAGATCGTCGTGCCCGTCGAGGACATGGGCCGCCTCGGTGAGGTCATCGACCAACCCCCGACCGGACCCGCGGCCGGCGGGGGAGAGCTGCGCCGCAGCATCTGGCCGGCGGTCCACCCGCGGATCCTCGAGCTGATCACCGCGCACCGCTCGACGATCGTGTTCGCCAACTCGCGGCGCCTGGCCGAGCGGCTGTGCGCACGGCTCAACGACCTCGCCGCCGAGGCCGATCCCGGGGCGCCAACGCTGGCCCGCGCACACCATGGGTCGGTCGCCCGTGAGCAGCGGCGTCAGATCGAAGAGGGGCTGAAGTCGGGTGCGCTGCGGTGCGTCGTCGCCACGTCGTCGCTGGAGCTCGGCATCGACATGGGTACCGTGGACCTGGTCATCCAGGTCGAGTCGCCGCGCTCGGTCGCCAGCGGGCTGCAGCGGATCGGTCGCGCCGGGCATCACGTCGGCGGTGTCAGCGTCGGCAAGGTGTTCCCCAAGTACCGCGGCGACCTGGTCGAGTGCGCGGTGGTGGTGCGCCGGATGCTCGACGGCGAGATCGAGTACACGCGGTACCCGCGGACGCCGTTGGATGTGCTGGCCCAGCAGATCGTCGCCATGGCGGCGATGGACGCCTGGCCGGTCGACGACCTGCTGGCGTGCGTGCGCGCAGCGGCCAACTTCGCCGAGCTGACCCGCGGGCAGCTCGACGGCGTGCTCGACATGCTCAGTGGGCGCTACCCGTCCGACGAGTTCGCCGAGCTGCGGCCGCGCATCAACTGGGACCGCGTCTCCGACCGCATCGAGGGCCGCCGCGGCGCGCAGCGGCTGGCGGTCACCTCGGGTGGGACCATCCCCGACCGCGGGCTGTATGGCGTGTTCATCGCCGGCGACGGCGAGGGGCGGGGCTCCAGGGGTGAGGGCGAGCGGCAGCGAGCCGGTGGGCGGGGATCCAGGAGGGTCGGCGAGCTGGACGAGGAGATGGTCTACGAGACCCGCCCCGGCGAGACCTTCACGCTGGGTTCTACCACCTGGCGGATCGAGGACATCACCCGCGACCAGGTGCTGGTGTCGCCGGCGCCGGGCGAGCAGGGCAAGCTGCCGTTCTGGCACGGCGACGGCCTCGGCCGCCCGATCGAGGTCGGTCGTGCGGTCGGGGCCTTCCTGCGCGAGACCGCCGCCGCGGCCGACACGATGATCGCGACCTACGGTCTGGACGAGCTGGCCGCGACCAATCTGGCGACCTACCTCGGCGAGCAGGTCGAGGCCACCGGGATCATCCCCAGCGACCGCACCATCGTCGTCGAACGCTTCCGCGACGAGATCGGCGACTGGCGGATCTGTGTCCTGTCGCCGTTCGGCGGCCGCGTGCACGCCCCATGGGCGCTGGCCATCGAGGCGCGCCTGCGCGAACGCTTCGGCGTGCCGGTGCAGACCATGCACGCCGACGACGGCATCGTGGTCCGCGTGCCCGACGGCACCGACGCCGACCTGTCGATGATCGAGCTGGCGACGATCGACCCCGACGACGTCGAGGATCTCATCGTCACCGAGCTGGCGAACTCCGCGCTGTTCGCGTCGCGGTTCCGCGAGTGCGCGGCGCGGGCGCTGCTGCTGCCGCGCCGCCGCCCCGACGGGCGCACGCCGTTGTGGCAGCAGCGCCAGCGGGCCGCGGACCTGCTGGCCGTCGCCAGCCGGTACGGCCAGTTCCCGGTGCTGCTCGAGGCCTACCGGGAGTGTCTGCGCGATGTCTTCGACGTGCCGGCGCTGGTCGGTGTGCTGCGCGACGTGGCGGCGCGACGGATCCGCATGGTCGAGGTCGAGACGGCCGTGGCGTCGCCGTTCGCGTCGTCGCTGCTGTTCAACTACATCGCCACCTACATGTATGAGGGCGACGCGCCACTCGCCGAACGCCGCGCCGCCGCGCTGAGCCTGGACCGCGAGCTGCTCGCCGAGCTCGTCGGCAGCGAGGAGCTGCGCGAGCTGATCGACGGCGACGCGCTGGCCGAGCTCGAGCTCGAACTGCAGCGGCTCGTGCCCGCGCGCCGCGCGCGTGACGCAGACGGGGTGCACGACCTGCTGCGTCAGATCGGTGACCTGCGGACCGACGAGATCGCGGCCCGCGTCGCGGCCGACGAGGTGCAGGTCACGAGATGGCTCGACGAGCTGCTGCGGGCACGGCGGGTGTTCCACGTCCAGATCGCCGGCGAGCAGCGTTGGGTGGCGGCCGAGGACGCCGGACGGCTGCGCGACGGCCTGGGCATCCCGCCGCCCGCCGGGCTGCCCGCGGCCTTCCTCGAACCGGTCCGGCGACCGCTGATCGATCTCGTGGCCCGCTACGCCCGCACGCACGGGCCGTTCCACAGCGCGGACGTCGCTGTGCGATTGGGCCTGCCGGTCGACGCGGTCGAGCTGGCGTTGGCCGAGCTCGAACGCGAGGAGCGGGCGACCCGCGGTGAGTTCCGGCCCGGTGGGGTACGCCGGGAGTGGTGCGACGCCGAGGTGCTGCGACGCGTGCGCCGGCGCTCGCTGGCCACGCTGCGCAAGGAGGTCGAGCCGGTCGAACCGGGCGCGCTCGCCCGCTACCTGCCCGGCTGGCAGGGGGTTAGGGCGGCCACCAGGCCGCCGGCGAGCGGGGATCTGCCTGTCGGGAGTCGGATGCGCGGCGTCGACCGCACGCTCGAGGCCGTCGAACAGCTGCAGGCTGCGCCGCTGCCCGTCAGCGTGCTCGAGGTCGACATCCTGCCGACGCGCGTCGCCGACTACGACCCCGCATGGCTCGACCAACTCACCGCGACCGGAGAGATCGTGTGGGTCGGGCGGGGCCCGCTGGGCTCCGATGACGGTCGCGTGGCGCTGTACGTGCGCGACCAGGCACCGCTGCTCGCGCCGCCGCCGCCGGACGAGCTCGACGAGGCACTCGACGGCCCGGTCCACCGGGCGGTGCTGGGCCACCTGCGCGATCGTGGCGCGTCGTTCTGGCCGCAGCTGTATGCCGCCGCTGGCGGCGGTGAGCAGACCACCGTGGTCGAGGCGCTGTGGGACCTCGTCTGGGCGGGACTGGTGACCAACGACAGCCTGCAGCCGCTGCGCGCGTTGCGGACCGGTCCGCGGCGTCGTGCGGCCACGGGGCGTCGACGCCGGCCCGGCAGGGTCGCCACCCGTAGCGGGCCGCCACGCGCAGCCGGCCGCTGGTCGCTGGTCGCCGACCTCACAGGCGAGCAGGCCAGCCCCACCGAGCGCGCGACCGTGCTCGCCGCGCAGTTGCTCGACCGCTACGGCGTGCTGACGCGTGACACCGTTCGTGCGGAGGACGTTCCCGGTGGGTTCAGCGCCGTCTACGGCGTGCTGCGCGCGATGGAGGAGTCGGGTCGCACCCGACGCGGCTACTTCGTCGAGGGTCTCGGCGGCGCGCAGTTCGCCGTGCCGGGTGCCGTCGACCGGCTGCGCGCGGTCCGCACCGCCGAGGTCGCCGGCGAGGACGGCGAGGTGCGGGTGCTGGCGGCGACCGATCCCGCGAACCCGTTCGGCGCCGCGCTCGAGTGGCCACCACCGGTGCACGAGGGCCGGCACCTGCCGAAACGGTCCGCCGGCGCGCACGTGGTCATCGGCGCGGGTGAGCTGCTGGCGTTCGTCGAACGCGGCGGCCGCTCCCTGCTGACCTTCGTCGACGAGGCGGCGGCGCTGGCGCTGGCGGCGACCGCACTGGCCGGACTGGTCGACACCGGGCGGGTCGACCGCCTGCAGCTGCAGCGGATCGACGGCGCCGCGCCGCTCGATCAGCCGATCCTCGAGCACCTGCGAGCGGCCGGGTTCGTCGATCACCCGCGCGGTCTGATCCGCCGCCGCGGTCACGGCCGGCCGTCCGCGCACACCCTCGCCGGGTGAGCGGTGCCCGAGGGCGACACGATCTTCCGCGCCGCGCGCAGCCTGCGGCGCGCGCTGGAGGGTGAGACCGTCCGGGTGGTCGAGACATCGGTCGGGCAGGTCCGGGCGCTCGGAGCGCAACGGCTGGTGGGTCAGACGGTGCGGGCCGTCGAGCCGCGCAGCAAGCACCTGCTCATCTGGTTCGCGCCCAGCGATCTGGCTCTGCACACCCACATGCGCATGACCGGCTCGTGGCACCTGTACCGGCATGGCCAGCGGTGGCGCAAGCCGCGCCACCTCGCCCGGTTCCGACTCGACGTCGCCGAGTGGGTGGCCGTGTGCTTCTCGGCGCCACAGATCGAGCTGCTGTCCACCGAGCAGGTGCGGCGGCACCCGTCCCTGGCTGCGCTGGGACCGGACGCGCTCGGGACCGTGAACCTGGGGAACGATCTCACCGTGGAGCGCGGGTTGGTTCCCCGGATCGGCGGGGCAAGTAAGTGCGCACCGCCGCCACGGTGCGGGCCCTGAGCTAGACGTCGTCGGTCACGACGACGTCGGCCGCTTCCGGACCGCGCGCGGTCGGGCGGATGCGGAACTCCACCGTGGCGCCCGTCGGCAGCGTGCGGAACCCGTGGCCGACGATCGCCGCGTGGTGGACGTAGACGTCCGGACCATCGTCCATCGCGATGAACCCGAACCCTTTGTGCGAGAACCACCGGACGGTGCCCGTCACGCGGGCGGACGGCACGCCGCGTGACGTGGTCGCCGTGGTCGCCGTGGTCGTGGTGGTTGCCATCGGTAGCGCTCCTGCTGGTGGCGTCGGTATCGCAGCGCGTGTCACTGGTCGTGCCGGACCCAGCTGTACACCCAGGCATCGCACGGTTCGTCGGCGAGGTTGGGAAGGACGACCCACCGGCGCAACGTGCCCTCGTAGGTCATACCCGACCGCTCGAGCACGCGTGCCGACTGATGGTGGTCGACCGCACAGTAGGCCCACACGCGGAACACGTCCGGCTGCGACCGCAGCCATCCCATGACCGCCACCAACGCCTCCCGGGCCATTCCCTGTCCCCACCACGACCGTCCGAGCACGTAGCCGATCTCCACGCCGTGCGGGGTGGCGGCCGCGCCGAGCGCGCCGACCGGGTCGATGGTGTCGAGCGTCTCGCGGCCGCCGGTCGGGTCGGCGTCCGCGTCCTTCGGGACCAGTGCCCAGATGAACTCGGCGCCGTCGGTCCAGCGCGCCTGCGCGTCCTCGAGGAACGCGCGGGTGTCGTCGACCGTCTCGTGCGTCCGCCACGACAGGTACCGGGTGGCCTGCGGGTCGCTGGCGTACGCGTCGAACAGCGCCGCGGCGTCGTGCACCGTGGCAGGCCGCAGACGCAGCCTGTTCGTCTCGAGATGTCGGGGCGGCCGCATGGGCGGCGCACGCTAGCAGCCCAGCGGTGATGCCAGCACGATCCATCGCCGTGCCGCTCGCGCCACGCTGCCGAACCGCCGAATCCCCCCGCGAACCTCCGGATCATGCCAGACGTTGCGCTGATCCGCGGATCGCAGCGGTGGTTCACGACGTAGCGGCATCGGACAGCAACTCACGAAGGACTGTTCGTCGATGCTGCCGGGAGCGCGGCGGTCGCCGGCCAGCTCTTCGGTCAGCCGCACCAGGAGTTCGTTGACCGGCGTGGCCACGCCGACGAGGCGACCCAGCATCGCGATCTCGCCGTTGAGGTAGGCGGTTTCACGGTGTCGGTCCGGCGGTGCAGGCTCTGCCACGACGACCCTCCAGGACGTGGCGTGCCCGCAACCGGATGCCGCGTGATCCATCTACCGCGCCGCGCGTCGTCCTCGGCCCTGGTCGCGACGGGAATGCCGGCGGCGCTCACCACCCGTTCGCCCTCGTCGCGTGCCATGTCGCCGATGCGGCCCTGCTGTGCAGGCGGGCCACACACCGCCTCGACGGCGTTGCCGAGGCTGGTGATCAGCTTCCGGTACTTCCAGCGGCGGATGTTGGCGAGTTGCCGCGAGGAGAACGTCGAGCCGGCCAGCGCGTCGCATACGACCGCGGTGACGTGGTTACGCCGGAGGGGAACCGTCCGACGTCGATGACCCCGGTGACCGGCGACGAGTACACCGTGGACCGCGCCGGGCTGCAGGAACGCGGGTCGGGCACATGACGGTCGCGCCGTACACGTTGTCGAAGCGCAGTGCCTCGAGCTCGTTTGTCACGCCGTTCTGCAGACACACGATGGGTGTCGAGTGCGAAGCGGCGGAGGCGGCGATCGCTGCGATCGCGTCGGCGGTGTGCTGGGACTTGACGCACAGCACGACCACGTCGTCGGCACGCCAGCGAACCGCGTGCGGGCGGGCCACGACCGGCACGTCGAGCACCTCGGATCCCGACGGGGAGTCAATGCGCAACCCCTGCGCCGCGAGCACCTCGAAGTGCGCTCGGCGGGCGACGAGCACAACCTCCTGACCGTGCTGCATCAGGCGTCCGCCAACAACACCACCGATCGCACCGGCTCCGACGACACGAACCGCATGGCCGCAGTCTCGCACGCCGACAGCCACATTCTGCGTGCAGGAGTGGGTTACGTCTTGACGCCGCGGACCGGGTGCGTGGAAATGGGCGACGTCCAAGCGGGCGGCACGCGCCTCCGGCGGTCAGGGAGCGAACCGATGAAGGACGGGGGTCGTGATCACAGACAGTCAGTTCGAGTCGATGACGGCAATGGCCGCTGCGGTCCGCGACCGCGATGTGTCACCGGTCGAGTTGCTCAACGCGTGCATTGAACGCATCGAGCAGCGCAACCCGAGCCTCGATGGACTCGACCCTTGGGACGGTGACATCTACTGGGCGAAGGTCGGATTGCTTGTGCGCTCGGCCACACCCGTACGGTGGGTGGGTCGCGTGGCCCGGGGGCTTCTTTGTCAACGAACCGTTTGTCTGACACTCGTTGTGCACCATGAGGATGAGACTAACGATGGGTGGATCGCGGTTGGTGGGAGCTGCACCGAGTGGTGAACAGATCAAGCGATCGAACCTGCGGCCTTCAGCTCCGGAGCTAGACCCCGCCGAACGCCATGCTCACCAGGGAAATCGCAGGTCGCAGTCGAGCGACACAGCCAGAGTTATCCGCCCTAGCACCAGCCAGTCCGAACGGTCGCCGCGGTATCGATCCGGTTGGAGGACCTGCTATTGGCGTGTGAGTCGACCGGCGATCTGTTCGACGTCGAGGTGTCCCTCCGCGATGGCCATGACCAGGTCGAATGCGTCGTCGTCGTCGAGTTCGGCTGGGTGATGGTTGATGTCGAGGAACACGACGGTGGCCAGCCAGCCGAGCCGCTTGTTCCCGTCGGCCAGGGCGTGGTTGCGGACCAGTGAGTGCAGTAGGGCGGCGGCCTTCAGTTCGATCGATGGGTAGGCGTCGACTCCGAACGCTGATGACCGCGGCCGTGCGGTCGCGGCTTCGAGCAGTCCGATGTCTCGGACGGGACCGACGCCGAGTCGTCGAATGAGGCTGATCACGTCATCGAGCGACAGGTAGTCGACGTCGGTCACACCGAGCCGAGCCGGTCGAGTACGTCGCCCCAGCGGTCGATCATCCGGTCGGTGCTGTCCGTGACACGGCGTGCATGGCCTGCACGTTCGTAGCGATCGAGGACTGCTCGACGGATGATCTCCTGCCGGGACAGTCCTTCGTCCTCGGCGAGGACGTCAAGAGCGCGTTCGAGTTCGTCGTCGGTGCGAAGGGTGAGTGCCATGCAACCGACGATACCACTGTGGTATCGCGTCTATAGGCAGGTGTCGCGCAGGGGCGGGCCAAGGCCGCTCAGCAGGCCACGTGGCCGGAGGTCTCCGCCGGGCAGTGACGCGGTTCGCGAGCGGCGTCTCGCCAGCGCAGCGTGACCGAGCAGCCAGGGTCATCAGGCCGCCGAGCGCGATGCTTCGGGATCAGCAGGGTGCGGATCGCTTGTCCATGCATGGATGACTGTAGGCGTGTGACAAGCAGGTCGGGCGCGAACGTGCTGATCAGCGGGGGTGTGCGCCCGCGGCAGGAATCGAACCTGCGGCCTTCTGCTCCGGAG
>JAHWKT010000024.1 GCA_019347695.1 Actinomycetota bacterium
TGCGCCGGCCGGCTCCGGCCCACACCTCGCCCAACCGCGACCGCGATCTGGACACCCAGCCGAATGCGTTGCTCGGCGGCCCCGGCCGCGACGAACGGACCACACCGGGCGGCCAGAGATCTGGCGACCGCGGACCCGTTGACCCCACCGCCACGCAGCCCACGCCGATCCAGCGTGACGACAGCGACCCGAAGTTCAACGAGCTGTTCGGGCAGGATGCGACCGCGGGCACCGGCCTGTCAGCGGATGCGGGAGACCGGGTGACCAACCTGACCGCGCCGACCCTGCCGGCTGCGCGCCGTCCAACGCCACCGAAGCCGTCGTCCCGACCGCCTGCCCAGACGCCGCAGCGACCGGTCGCGGCTGGACCGACGCTCGCCCACACCGACCCCGAGCCGACCGGCGGCAACAGCGTGCTGCGCTGGCTGGTGGTCGTGCTGTTGATCGCCGCGGGCGCAGCGGTCGGCATCATGCTCGGTCAGGCGCTCATCTGATCAGGTGCTCGTGACGCGCGACGGCTGCAGTCACGAGCACTCGTCATCCCACGGCAGCGCCGGCGCGACCGCTCACCCGACGGGCACCGGCGGATGGACCAGGCGCCGGGACACCTCCATCGCCAGCGCCCGTACGCGGGGACCGAGCTTGGCCGGGTCACGCAGCCGCAGTGACGGTGCCACGATGCCGATGCTCGCGACCGGCTTGCCGCGCCGGCCGACGATCGGCGCGGCGACACCGACGACGCCACGGTCGATCTCGTCGATCGACAGCGCATAGCCACGCGTGCGGCTGGTCTCCAACTCCGCCGACAGCTCCGGCGACGCACCCAGGTCCCGCCGGGCCTCAGGCTCGAGCTGCGAGAGCAGCGCTCGGCCATGCGCACCGGACGTCAGCGGGTGGCGGGTACCGACCGGATAGTGCACCCGTACGCTGAGTCCGCGTGGCTCGACGCGGTCGACGACCACGACGTCGCGTCGGTCCTGCACGGCGAGGCACACCGCCTCGTGCGACTGCTCCATGAGCGAGCGCATGCCCGGCAGGGCGTACCGGCGCACGTCGAGCTGTCGTGTCGCACGGATGCCGAGTTCGATGAGCGACACGCCGAGGTGGAACTTGCGCGTGTCGGAGTCGCGCACCGCGAAGCCCTCGGCGCACAGCGTGTCCAGCAGCCGGTACAGGACCGCGCGGTCGAGACCTGTCCGCTTCGACAACCCCGCGACGGTGGCGCCGTCCGGTGCGTGACTCAGCGCCTTGAGGACCTCGAGTCCACGCCCAAGCGTCCGCGAGCCACCAACCTGCGTGTTCGTCATCAAGTACACCCGTCCTTGTCCGCGTTCACAGCACGTGGTCGTCGTGTCGTATGGACGTGCAGAGCGTGCCGCCGGCTCCACGTCCACGCACCGGATCATCACACAGAGCGCATGCGCTCTGTGCTCTGTGTGGCGTCAACGTGCGCCTGTCGCACAGAAAGTTCATGTTGACGGCGCTGGTCGACACCCGTTGACGGGTGTGTGACAGCCCCACGACGCCGCCACGGTGCGACCGGCCCCGACCTGTCCAGGCGCTGCTAGGCTTCGCTTCGAACCGCTCACGTCCACACATCCGAAGGTGCGCACCGTGCGACGACCAGCCGAGCTGCCAGGCGGACCCATCACCTCGGTCCGCGGCCACGAAGGTCGACCTGAAGGCGACTTCCTCACCGGCTCAAGCGTGTTCCGCACGCTGTACGACAACCGGATCCTGTACCTGCGCGGCCCGATCGAGGACACGGTCGCCGACACGCTCGTCGCCCAGCTCATGGCGCTCGACGCGGACTCCGAGAAGGACGTCACCCTCTACATCAACTCGCCGGGCGGACTGGTCAGCGGCATGTTCGCCGTCTACGACGTGATGCAGCTGATGCGATCGAAGGTCAACACCATCTGTGTCGGCATCGCCGCGTCGGCGGCCGCGTTCCTGCTCGCCACTGGCACCGGCATAAGGGCGGCCACACCGAACGCCCGCATGATGTTCCACCAGCCACTCGGTGGCGCCCGCGGACAGGCAGTCGACATCCAGATCCAGGCGAAGCAGATCGTGTTCCTCCGCGAGCGGCTGTACGAGATCCTCGCCGAACGCATGGACAAGGACATCGAGGAGATCCGACGCGACGCCGACCGCGACTTCTGGCTCTCGGCCCACGACGCGGTCGAGTACGGCGCGATCGACGAGGTCCGCCAGCGCGGCGGCGTCTAGATCGCCTAGACGCGCTGGCAGCTGGGGCAGTAGGTTGTGCCACGGCCGGCGACCGTGATCTTGCGGAGCGCCGTGCCGCAGCGCGGGCACGGGCGACCCTGCTGCCCGTACGCGACCAGGAACCCCGCGTTGCGTCCCGACCGGCCGTTGACCATCTGGTAGTCGCGGAAGGTGGTGCCCTCCCGTTCGATCGCCGCGGCCAGGACCTCGCGGATCGTCTCCCAGAGCCGGGCGGCACGTTCACGGCCGATCCGGCGGGCACGGGGGTTGATGCGCGCCTGCCACAGCGCCTCGTCGGCGTAGATGTTGCCGACGCCGGCGACCGGGCGTTGTGACAGCAGCTGGGCCTTGACCGGCATTCGGGATCGGCGCAGCGCGCGGTGGAAGTCCTCGGGGCGGAAGTGTGCACCGAGCGGTTCGGGACCGAGGTCGTCCAGGGTCGGGATGCCGGCGTAGTCGCCGGCCCGCACCACGGTCAGACGACCGAAGCGGCGCACGTCACGGAAGTCCAGCACGGCGTCGTCGAGCACGAACGTCGCGCGTACGTAGTCGTCCGGTGCCCACCCGTCGCCTCGGAACCGGAACGCCCCGGTCATGCCCAGGTGCATCACCAGCTCGTTCGTCGCCTGGCGGCCATCGGACAGCGGCGCGAGGAGATACTTGCCGCGGCGCCGCAGACCGGCCACCTGCGCGCCGGCGGCGGCGTGCACGTCGACGAACCGTGACTGGGGATCAGCCCACACCTCGCGGATCCGTCGTCCGACGAGCCGTCGGCGCAGCTGACGGGCAACGCTTTCCACCTCGGGCAGTTCCGGCATCTGGCGCTTCCACCGCGATCGGGTCGTGACGCGGGTCACCGCACGCGTCCGGGCAGATCCTACGGTGCCGGCGTGGACGCGCCGGAGCGCGCAGCGATGGAACGGCGCGACGGCGGGTACGTTGCCGTGCGAGAGCGAATCGGGGCGCCTTACCCCACGCCAGTGCACGGAAGGGTACGACCATGGTCAGCCGCATCACCGAGGTACCGGAACCGGCCAACGAACCGGTGCGGTCGTACGCACGCGGCAGTGCGGAGCGAGCGGCGTTGTCGGCCGAGATCGAAGCGGTCGCCGCCGACGTCGTCGAGGCGCCCCACATCATCGCCGGCGAGCCGCGGACCGCCGACGAGACGTTCGCGGTCAGCGCGCCACATCGTCGCGACCTGCACCTCGCCGACGTGCATCAGGCCACGCCCCGGCACGTCGAGGCGGCGATCGAGGCCTGTGAGGGCGTCGCCGAGCAGTGGGCGGCCACGCCGTTCGAGGAGCGGGCCGCGATCTTCCTGCGTGCCGCCGACCTGTTGGCCGGCCCCTGGCGTGACCGCATCAACGCGGCGACGGTGCTCGGCCAGTCCAAGTCCTGGCACCAGGCGGAGATCGACGCCGCATGTGAAGCGATCGACTTCCTTCGGTTCAACGCGGCGTTCGCCCGCGACCTGCTGGCCATCCAACCGCTGAACGCGCGGGGCATCTGGAACCGCATGGACTACCGGCCGCTCGAGGGCTTCGTGCTGGCGATCACGCCGTTCAACTTCACCGCGATCGCGCTGAACCTGCCCACCGCCCCGGCGCTGCTGGGCAACACCGTGCTGTGGAAGCCGTCCGAGAAGCAGGCGCTCGCGGCCCACTGGTCCATGCAGCTGCTACTGGAGGCGGGTCTGCCGCCGGGCGTCATCAACCTGGTCCACGGCGACGGCGCCCTGGTCAGCGACATCGCCACGCAGCACCCGAACTTCGCTGGCCTGCACTTCACCGGCAGCATGAAGGTCCTGCAGGGGCTGTGGCAGCAGACAGCCGAACGGCTCGATACCTACCGCGCGTTCCCGACGATCGTCGGCGAGAGCGGCGGCAAGGACTTCGTGGTCGCGCACCCGTCGGCGCTGGTCGACGAGCTGGTCGTCGCGCTCGGCCGCGGTGCGTTCGAGTACCAGGGGCAGAAGTGCTCCGCGGCCAGTCGCGCCTACATCCCGCAGAGCCTGTGGAACGAGGTCCGAGACGGCATCGCCGACCTCGCCGACGCCATCCCCACCGGCGACGTCGCCGATCCCGCAGTGTTCTTCGGGGCGGTGATCGACGAGCCGGCCTTCCGCAAGCACGCGGACGCCATCGCCGAGGCGACGGACGGCGGCGCCAAGGTGCTGGTCGGTGGTGGCACCGACGACGAGGTAGGTTGGTTCGTGGAACCCACGGTGCTGGTCTCGGAGGATCCCCAGTCGCTGACCATGTCCACGGAGCTGTTCGGCCCGATCCTCACGGTGTACGTCTACGACGACGCGAGGTGGAGCGACACCCTCGACCTCGTCGACGGCACGAGCCCGTACGCGTTGACCGGTGCCGTGTTCTCGCAGGATCGGGCCGCGGTGCGCGAGGCCGCCCAGCGGCTGCGTCATGCGGCCGGAAACTTCTACATCAACGACAAGCCGACCGGTTCCGTCGTCGGCCAGCAACCTTTCGGCGGCGCCCGCCGATCGGGCACGAACGACAAGGCCGGTTCGATCTTCAACCTGCAGCGCTGGGTGAGTCCGCGCGCGATCAAGGAGACGTTCGTGCCGTCGACCGACTGGCGGTACCCACATCTCGGATAGCGACACGGTGACGGCGTCCGCGCTGCTGGTGAGCAACAGCGCCGCCGGCTCGACGACTGCGGCCCTGGCCGACCGTGCCGCACAGGTGCTGCGCCGCGGGTTCCAGCTGCGGACTGTTGCGACCGACAGTCTCGACGACCTGCACGACCACCTGGCGGCGTTCGACGGCGACCACGTGATCATCGCCGGCGGCGACGGCAGCCTGCACGCCGTGGTCAACCTGCTCTACCGGATCCGTCGCCTCGATGACACGGTGATCGGCCTCGTGCCGATGGGCACGGGCAACGACTTCGCACACGGGATCGATCTGCCGGACGATCCGGTGGACGCGGCCGAAGCGCAGCTCGATGCCACCCCCACGTCGATGGACCTGCTCGTGACGGATGACGGCGAGGCCGTGGTCAACGCGGCACACGCCGGCATCGGCGCCGTCGCGTCCGACCGCGCCCAGGTCGCCAAGCCGGTCGCCGGGTCCCTCGCCTACCCCATGGCCGCCTTCGTGGCGGGCGCGGTGGAGACGGGCTACCGGCTGCAGGTGACGCTCGACGGTACGGTCGTCCATGACGACACGGCCATGCTCGTCCTCGCGGCGAACGGCCCGTGCCTGGGCGGCGGCGCGCGGCTGTGCACCAAGGCCGATCCGGCCGACGGCCTCATCGACGTGCTCGTGATCGGCGACCTGCCGGTCGCCGCGCGCCCCGGACTCGGCATGAGCATTCAGCGCGGAGATCACCTCGAGCACGACCAGGTCGAAACCTGGCAGGGGCGACAGCTGCGGATCCGGGGCGATGCGGTGACACACAGCCGCGACGGCGAGCTCCGTCACGACCTGACCGATGTGACCTATACCATCGACCACGATGCCTGGCAGCTGTTGCGCTGACCTAGGCGGCACCATGACACTGCGACCCGTGGCACATACCGTTGCCGACGGATTTCCCGCGCCCTCGTTGGCAGGTGGAGCAATTGCGATGAGCACCGTTCGACTCGACGACACGTGGACCCCCCAATCGTGGCAACGGCTCCATGCGGCGCAGCAGCCCGAGTGGCCCGACGCCGTCCACCTCGAACGCGTGCTCGTCGAGCTGTCCGCGCAGCCGCCGCTGGTGTTCGCCGGCGAGGCGCGTCATCTGCGCACGGCGCTCGCCGACGTGGGCAACGGCGAGGCGTTCCTGCTGCAGGGTGGTGACTGCGCCGAGACGTTCGCCGCGTTCTCGGCCGACGCGATCCGCGACAAGCTCAAGATCCTGCTGCAGATGGCTGTGGTGCTGACCTACGGCGCGCAGCTGCCGGTGATCAAGGTGGGTCGGATCGCAGGGCAGTTCGCCAAACCCCGTTCGTCGCCGAGCGAACAGCGGGATCAGCAGGTACTGCCCTCCTACCGCGGCGACGCCGTCAACGATCTCGCGTTCTCCACCGAGGCACGTGAGCCCGACGCCGCCAGGCTCGAACGCGTGTACCACCAGTCCGCGGCGACGCTCAACCTGTTGCGGGCGTTCACCCGCGGTGGCTTCGCCGATCTGGAGAAGGTGCACCTGTGGAACCAGGAGTTCGTCCGCGACAGCCGGCAGGGGCAGCGCTACGCGGCGGTCGCCGACGAGATCGCACGCGCACTGCGGTTCCTCCGTGCGTGTGGGATCGACGTGGAGCACGACCCGACGTTCCACACCGTCGACTTCTGGACGTCGCACGAGGCGTTGCTCCTGCCCTACGAGGAGGCGCTGACACGCCGCGACTCGCTCACCGGCGAGTGGTACGACTGCAGCACCCACATGCCGTGGATCGGCGAACGAACGCGCGACCCCGACGGCGCCCACGTGCACTTCCTGTCGGGAGTCGGCAACCCGGTGGGCGTGAAGCTCGGTCCGACAGCGACCGCCGACGAGGTGATCGCGCTGGCCGCCCGGCTGAACCCGGACAACGAACCGGGGCGCCTCACGCTCATCGTCCGGATGGGCGCGGCCGCCGCGCCCGACCGGCTGCCGCCGCTGGTCCGCGATGTCCAACGGCACGGGCTGTCCGTGGTGTGGTCGTGCGATCCGATGCACGGCAACACGTTCACCAGCGAGACGGGCTACAAGACTCGGCGCTTCACCGACGTGCTCGACGAGCTCCGGACCTTCTTCGGGGTGCACGGGCAGGAGGGCACGGTCCCCGGTGGCGTGCACTTCGAACTGACGGGCGAGGACGTCACCGAGTGTCTCGGGGGGGCGCAGGAGATCGTCGATGCCCACCTCTCACACCGCTACGAGACGGCGTGTGATCCGCGGCTGAACAACAAGCAGGCCCTGGAACTGGCGTTCCTGATCGCCGAGATGCTCCGCGTGTGAGTCGAGCACAGCGTCCGCCGCCGGTGTTTTCGGGTTGCCGGCACAGGGCTGCGTGCCCGGTCCGAGCCACCCGCGTCAACTGAAGCGGCAGGCACCGGTGTCGACGACCGCGCCCGCGCGCACACCCTCGGCGACCACGTCGCGGACCGAGTCGGCGGCGAGGGCATATCCCGTGTTGGACTCGCTGACGGCGGCGGCGAACACCACGCCGGCCACCGTGCCGTCGCCGGTCACGAACGGCCCTCCGGAGTCACCCCGCTTCACCTCGTCGGCCAGGATCAACACATCGCGCGTCACCGTCTCGCGCCCGTAGATGTCGCGACCCACCGCCTGCACCCGTCGTCGCACGGCCGCCGGCTTGACGGTGAGCTGCTTGTGACCGCCTGGATAGCCCAGCGTGGCCCCAGCCAGCCCTCTGCCGGTGGGTTCCGTGGACCATGGCAGCGCCGGCGCGTCGAGCCGCGGCGCCATGAGCACCGCAAGGTCGAGACTGGGGTCGAACAGCACCACGCGCGCGCTGGTGGTGCCCGTGCGCGAACGGATCCGCACCTGCTGGCCTCCGGCGATCACGTGGGCGTTGGTCACGACGACGCCCGGCTGTGTCACGAAGCCGCTGCCGAACGAGATGCTGTTGCACCCCGACGCCTGGACCTGCACGACGCTGGCACGCGCCGCCGACTCGGCCGCGGCGACGGCACTGCCCCGCGGGGTCGGCACCGGCGGCGCCGTCACATCCGGGCGGATGCCGCTGAACACCTGTGGGAAGCCCTGCTGGTCCAGGTAGGTCCCCATGCGCGCGACGACGTCAGGAGGTGACGGCAGCGCCCGCGCGATCAGGTTGACCAGGCGCGAGTCGTGCAGCGTGTTCGCCAGCAGCTCGGAAGGGCCACGCGACAGCGGCACGGCGAGCAGCCAGATCGTCAGGATCATCCCGACCGCCGCGACCGCGATGCCCGCGATGGCGTCGAGACCGCCGGCGCCGGCATTCTCCGCGGCGGTCCGCAGCCGCATGCCGACGGCGATGCCGACCGACTGCGCGGCCAGCAGACAGGCCAACAGGATCGTGAGCGTCAACAACGAGAGCGTCGGACCAGGACCGTCGGCCAGGAGCGCCGCGACGTCCGGGGCGATCACCGCTCCGACGATCAACCCGATGGCGGCGGTGCCGTAGGACGCGACCTGGGACAGCCCACCCAGCCGACCGCCCCGCACGCAGACGATGACGAGCAGGATCAGCAGCACGTAGTCCAGGCCGTTCATGACCGTCACGTCACCAGCATCGTCATCGTAGTATCACACCAGCCTGCGGATGCGACCGTCCGACGCGTGCAGGACCGCCCGCGCCGCGTTGTGCAGCGCGGCGTGGTGGCTGCGGAACAGCGCGATGTCGTCGTCGCCGGCGGTCGCCTTGTCGGCCGCCGCCGGCTCGTCGGGCTCGCCCGTGGGGTCCAGCGCCGCCAGCGCGGCGTCCCAGTCGGTCGCGGCGGCCGTGTCACGCAGATGCATCGCGGGTGCCTGCAGCAACGCCCGCTCGAGATCCTGGATGACGGTGAGCACCACGTCGGTCGTGGTCACGATCCCGGGAGTGGTCAGCAGGTGCAGCGCCTGCAGCTTGCGCATGGCCATCGCCATCACCAGCCGTGGCTCGCCCAGCTCGGCGACCGCCGAATCCACCGCACGCAGGTTCAGCGTGACGCTGTTGGGGACCGCGAACCACTTGCGCAGCAGCGCGAACAGATCCTCGGTGGCGCCGCGGATCGCGAGCAGTTCGCGGGGCTTGGGTATCTCGTCCATGCTGCGACCACGCTACCCGCCAGCAGTCCCACCGGGAACCTGGCCGGGATGCGTCGGCATGGGATGTGGCGGGTGGCGGCGAGCCGCCTCGCGCGGGCCGAACCTCTAAGCTGTGCGCGTGACTGACGCGAGTGCTGTGCTGATCACGGTGACCGGACGCGACCGCCCCGGCATCACCGCCGCGCTGTGTGCCGCGCTGGAGGACCACAGCGCACGCATCCTCGACATGGAGCAGGTGGTCATCCACGACCGCCTCATCCTCGGGATCCTGGTGTCGGTGAGTGGCGACGAGGCGCTACTCAACGCTGCCGTCGGCGCCATCGGCGAGCAGACCGGCATGCAGATCGAGATCGAGCAGATGGCGTCGCGACGGGCGGGCAGCCAGGTGGAGCGGCACTCGGTGGTGCTGCTGGGTCAGCCGCTGCGGCCGGCCGCCGTCGCCGCGCTGACCGCCGTGATCGCCGACGAGGGCGGCAACATCGACCGCATCGAACGCCTTTCCCGCTACCCGATCACCAGCTTCGAGCTCACGGTCTCCGGGGCCGACGGCACGCGGCTGCGCGAAGGCCTGGCCACCGAGGCCGCCAACCAGCGCGTCGACGTGGCGGTCCAGCCGGCCAACCTCTACCGGCGGGCCAAACGCCTGATCGTGATGGATGTCGACTCCACACTCGTGCAGGACGAGGCGATCGAGCTGCTGGCCGATGAGCTCGGCTGCGTCGAGAAGGTGCGGGAGATCACCACCCGCGCGATGGAAGGCGAGCTGGACTTCGCGGAGTCGCTGCGCGAGCGCGTGCAGCTGCTCGCCGGATGCCCCGTGGAGGTGCTCGACCGCGTGCGCGACCGACTGCGGTTGACGCCCGGAGCGCCGGTGCTCGCGCGGACACTGCGCCGTCTCGGGTTCACGACGGCGATCGTCAGCGGCGGCTTCCGTCAGATCGTCGACCCCATCCGCAGACAGCTCGGTCTGGACTTCGCGGTGGCCAACGAGCTGGAGATCATCGACGGCCGCCTGACCGGTCGGCTGCTGGGTGACATCATCGACCGGGCGGGCAAGGCGGACGCACTACGGTCGCTCGCGCGGACCGCCGGCGTGCCGATCAACCAGACCGTCGCCGTCGGCGACGGTGCCAACGACCTCGACATGTTGAGCATCGCCGGGCTCGGCATCGCCTTCAACGCCAAGCCGGTGCTGCGTGCGGCGGCCGACACGACCGTCACCGTGCCGTATCTTGATGCGATCCTCTTCCTGCTGGGCATCACGCGGGAGGAGATCGACGCCGCGGAGCTGGACGACCCGTTCGCCGAGCCGGCCGAACGCCCATGACAAGGAGCCGTCCAGCATGACCTCAAGTAGCGAAGCGGTAGGTCAGGGCTGATGGCGCTGTTCACCCGCACCCGGACGAACCCGATCTTCTATCGGGATCGCCTCGAGCTGCTGTTGCACGACGACCCCGACCGGCTTCGGCTGCACCGCATGCGCACCGAACCCGGCAGCATCGATCTGCTGACCTGGAACGTCTTCGCCTCGCTCGACACACACGACGACCCCGACTGGCTGGCGTACCGGCTGCAGGAGATCGGCGGACCGAACCTTCGCGCGCCGATCCGGATCTCGATGTTCTCGGGCCGTCGCCGCGCACCGCATCTGCGGCCCTCCACCAGCTACCTGCGCGCGATCCACGAACGCACCGGTGTGCAGCACAGTGACGCCGACGGCATCGCCGTGTTCGAACAGCCGATCGAGGTGCCGGTGCGCATCGAGACACCCGACGTGCTGCTGCTGGTCGACACCGGAGCGCGGCGGCTACGGGCAGGCGCCGGCGGCCGCGACCGGGTCGCCGAACTCGTCGACACCGGGCTCGAGCACGCCCGCCGGCTGTCGACCAGGCTGTCGATCGGCTTCGTCCTCGACGACGACAGTGATGTGCTCAGCACACAGGTGCCGCGGCTGGCGACCGCCGAGGGCGTCGCCGCCGTCGTCCCGTGGCGCGATCGCAGCACACTGCCACGCGTCGACGTACATGGCACCTCGTGGTCGACGATGTTGGCGATCTGGGAGGAGGAGACGCGCCGCCTCGACCTCGCAGGACAGCCGGTGAAGAGGTTCCGGTTCTACACCGACCACACCCGCTCCTGACACCACCCCGCGTCAGGACGACCACCTTCCGCCCGAACTTCGGGGTGACGTGGGATATCCACAGGTTCACCGCCTCGACGGCCCGATCAGCCGACGGCGTCGGCGGCAGCCTGCTCCGTAGCTGCGCCACCATGGCGCAGCCGCCCGCTCGCGTCCTCCAGATGGGCACGGACGAACCACTGGAACATCTCGAGCTGCTCAGTCTGGGCGATCACAATGTCCTGGGAGACCAGATCGAGCTCGTCGAAGTCGGCGATGGCCGCCCGATGGTCGGTGATGACGCCGCTGTAGACGATGTCGAGCGCCGCGAGATGCTCGATCGTCGTCGCCCGCAGCAGGCTGTAGTCGTCCCAGCCACGGGTCTTGGCCACATGTCCGGGTGTGCCGATGGGCTGACCGCCCATCGTGGCGATCCGCTCGGCGATGTTGTCGGTCATCAGCCGGACCGCATCGACCTGTGGGTCCAGCATCTCGTGCACACCGATGAACGTTGGGCCCACGACGTTCCAGTGGACGTGCTTGAGCGTCAGCTGCAGGTCGAGCAACGAGGTGAGGCGATGCTGCAACGTCTCACGGACCTGCTCGGCTGCGGCCTCGTCCATGCCGGGAACGGTGTACCTGGAAGCCATGCGTGCTGCGCTCCTTCGCGAAGGGGATGAGAGGGGGAACGCCGCTAGGATGCCCGTCCTGACCACGAGGTAACCGCCGCACGAGGGGCTTGACATGACCGACGCCACGTCTCGCCGCGTCCGCGAGATTGGCGAGAGCCCGACGTTGGCGATCAGTGCCGAAGCCAAGCGGTTGCGCGCAGCGGGCGTCGACGTGATCAGCTTCGGCGCCGGGGAGCCCGACTTCGCCACGGCCGAGCACATCGTCGAGGCGGCCCGCGCAGCGTGCACACAACCGGCGATGCACAGGTACTCCCCCACCGGGGGTCTGCCCGCACTGCGGGAGGCCATCGCGACCAAGACCGCCCGGGACAGCGGCCTGCAGGTCTCGCCGCAGCAGGTGATCGTGTCCAACGGCGGCAAGCACGCGCTGAGCAACGTGTTCCAGGCGCTCGTCGAACCCGGCGACGAGGTCATCGTCCCGGCCCCCTACTGGGTGAGCTATCCCGAGCAGGTGACCCTGGCCGGCGGCGCCATGGTCACCGTGTCGACGACCGCCGCCGACGGCTACCGGGTGACACCTGAGCAGCTGGAGCAGGCGCGGACGCCGGCAACCAAGGCGCTCGTGTTCGTGTCACCGTCGAACCCGACGGGCGCCGTGTACACGCCCGATCAGGTCCGCGCGATCGGCCGGTGGGCGGCGGACACCGGCATCTGGGTCATCTGCGACGAGATCTACGAGCACCTCGTCTATGACGGCGCGACGTTCACCAGCATCCCGGCCGTGGTCGAGGATCTCCTGCCGCGCAGCGTCGTGGTGAACGGCGTCGCCAAGACGTTCGCGATGACCGGCTGGCGGGTGGGATGGTCGATCAGCCCCGCCCCGGTCGCCGCGGCGATCAACCGGCTGCAGAGCCACACCACGTCCCACGTGTGCAACATCGCCCAGCAGGCCGCGCTGACGGCCATCGAGGGCCCCATGGACCAGGTCGAGCGGATGCGCCGCACGTATGATCGCCGACGCCGCCGCGTGCACGAGGTGCTGGCCGACATCGACGACGTCGCGTGCCCGCTACCCGAAGGGGCGTTCTACGTGTTCCCCGACGTGCGGCAGCGACTGCGACGACCCGTCGGTGGTACCACCGTCACGACCTCCGTAGAGCTGTGCACCCTGCTGCTCGACGAGGCGCAGGTGGCACTCGTCCCCGGAGAGGGGTTCGGCGCACCCGGCCATGTACGCCTGTCCTACGCGCTGTCCGACGACGATCTGGAGAAGGGCTTGACCCGCATCGCCGAGGTGCTGCAATAATCTTCCACGAACACGAGATACCACGGCTCCGCCGACACA
This sequence comes from Actinomycetota bacterium, assembly GCA_019347695.1. Lineage (GTDB taxonomy): Bacteria > Actinomycetota > Nitriliruptoria > Euzebyales > JAHELV01 > JAHELV01. Next base: position 13,076 of record JAHWKT010000024.1, read on the forward strand.
ACAACGTCACCGCGGGACCAGCGGTCGGTGTGCGCGTCGAGCAAGGAGGATGGCGAGACCATGGCGGAGTTCCGCCTGACCAGTCCTGCGGTCCAGCAAGATCAGGGCCTCCCGGAACGATTCTCCGCCGACGGCGGCAACGTCTCGCCGCCACTGCAGTGGACCGGCGCACCCGATGGCACGACCGAGTTCCTACTCATCTGTGATGATCCTGACGCGGAATCCGGCGTGTTCACCCACTGGATCGTGTACGGCATCGCCGCGTCAGAGACCCAGCTGCCCGAAGGCGTCCCGCAGAGTGCGGTGGTCGACGAGCCCGTCGAGCTGATGCAGGGACTCAACGAATTCGACGAGGCTGGCTACACGGGGCCGATGGCCGACGAGATCGACGAACCGCTGCCGCACCGCTACTTCTTCCGCCTCTTCGCACTGGACGAGGAGCTCGATCTGCCACCCGGCGCCCGCCGCGATGAGATCCGCGCGGCGACGTCGGGACATGTGCTCGCAATGGCAGAGCTCGTCGTGATCGCATGAGTGTGACGGTCGGACCGAGGCGTCCACCGTCGTCGGGGCCTCGGTGACCACCGTCGCGCCGGCGTCCACGCTGCCGTTGTGGCAGCAGCGGTTCCACGCCGTGCGCTACGCGCTGCCGTCGTGGGCCCGACATGCACCGCACCGCACCGCCTACACGACCAACGCGTCGGGCGTGCGGCAGCTGTGGTCGTGGGACCTGCGGACCGGTCGCCACACGCAACTGACCAACGAGCCGACGGGGGTCAGCTGGGGCACCCCGACCCCCGACGGTGCCGGCGTCGTGTGGTTCGACGACGACGACGGCAACGAGGTCGGTCGGTTCGTCGTCACACCGTTCGACGGTGGCGACGCCACGCCGCTGGCATCCGAGCTCGCGCCGGGATGGGCAGCCGGGATCTCGTTGCGCGCCGGCACCGCCGCGATCGGTCGCGCGGACGACGAGGGCTTTGCGATCGCGATCGTCGACGACCGCGGGACACGCACCATCGTCGAGCGCGAACGGCCCGTGTCGGTCGGCGGACTCCACACCGACGCGACGCTGCTCGCGCTGTCCCACACCGAGCACGGTGACGTACTGCACCCCACCGTGGAGGTCGTCGACCTCGAGGGCACGCTGGTCGGTGCGGTCAACGACGGGCTCGGCAACACCGTCGATCCGGCAGGCTGGTCTCCGGTCGCCGGGGACACGCGGTTCGCGCTGGTCGTCGACCGCAGCGGACGCCGCCAGGCCGAGGTCTGGGACGTGGCGACCAACGAGCGGACGGCGTGCACGACGCGCCTGCCCGGCGAGGTCGAGGTCGAGGACTGGTGGCCCGACGGTTCGGCGCTGCTGCTCGCCCATGAGCACCAGGGGCGCCGGTCGCTGCTGCGCTACGAGCTCGTGGGCGGGACCGTCACCCCGATCGATGTCGGGACCGGCACGGTCGGCGGCGCCCGGGTCCGCCCGGACGGCGGGCTGTGGTACGTGTTCGAGTCCTCCGCCGACGCGCCGACCGTCCGCACGCGCACGTCCGACCGCGACGACGTGCTGCTGTCGTCGGCAGCGCGCGCGCCGGGCGGCACGGCCGCGACGGCGATCCGCTACAACAACGGCGACGGCAGCGCGGTCCACGCGTTCGTGACCGTACCGGACGGCGACCCACCGCACCCGCTCGTCGTCGACATCCATGGTGGACCGCACGCGCAGGTCGGCGACGAGTTCGACCCGTTCGTCCAGGCATGGGTCGACCACGGCTTCGCCGTGCTCAGCCCGAACTACCGTGGCTCCACGGGCTACGGCAAGCAGTGGCAGGACGCGCTGGAAGGTGACCCCGGCAGGCCCGAACTCGTCGACGTGCTCGCCGGTCGCGACCATCTGGTCGCGACCGGTGTCGCGGATCCGGACCGGATCGTGCTGGTCGGCGTGTCCTGGGGCGGTTATCTGGTGCTGCAGGGCATCGGTACGCAGCCGGCGGCGTGGTCCGCGGCCGTCGCGACGGTACCGGTCGCGGACTATCTGGCGGCCTACGAGGACGAGTCGCCGTCGCTGCGCCAGTTCGACCGCGGGCTGTTCGGCTGCACACCCGACGAGTGTCCCGACCTGTACCGCGAGCGGTCACCGATCACCTACGTGGCACAGGTCCGCGCGCCGGTCCTCATCATCACGGGCGCCAACGATACGCGGTGCCCGCGACGCCAGATCGACAACTACGTCGCTGCGCTGCGGGCGCACGGCGTCGCCCACCACTACGACGTGTTCGAAGCCGGGCACGGTTCGATGGCGATCGCCGAGAACATCCGCCAACAGGCGCTGTCGTTGGATTTCGTCGCCGAGCACCTGGGGACCCCGCCGGCCCGCCGGTGATGCCGACGTCGACGGTCAACCGGTCGGCTGCGTGCGCTCACCACGCTCGCCGTAGTGGGTGAGCGCCACCACGATGCCCAGGCCGATCGTGGCGCACGCCAGCGCCAGCATCGCACCGTCGACGCCGTCGGGTGCCTGGAGTCCACCGACGTCGTCCTGCCAGGGCCACAGACGGCGCAACGACCCGGCCATCAGCCCGACGAGCACGGCCATCGTCGCGTCCTGATGGGCATCGAGCAGCCATGACAGCAGCTTCGAGAACCCGGCAAGCCCGGTTGCGGCACCCGCGGCGAAGACGCCGATGTAGGCGAGGTCGAGTGCACCCACCGCCTCGAGCGTGACCTCGTACAGACCCATGATCAGCAGCAGGTACGCGCCGCTGACGCCCGGGAGGATCATCGCGCAGATCGCGATCGCCGCCGCGCCGAACACGACGAGCAGCGATGGATGGTCGATCGACACGGGTGTGAGCCCCGCGAGGACGAACGCGATGAGTGCCCCGAGCGCCGCGAGCACGTAGTGGCGGTGCCCGCGGTCGGCGATCCGCCGCCATGGGATCGGCAGCGCACCGGCGATCAACCCGAAGAACACGGCGGAGGTCACGACCGGGTAGCGCTCGATCACCGGTGGCAGCACCAGGCTGCCGATCACGAGCGCGACCAGGATCCCCACGACCAGCGGCAGCACGAGCGCGAAGTCGGCACGGCGCCAGTGCGCGCGCGCACCGGTACGGTCACCGCGGGCAGCCGACGCGATCGCCGACGCCACGTCGTGGATGCTGTCGACGAGGCGCTCGTAGATGCCGAGGATGAGCGCGACCGTGCCACCGCTGACGCCCGGGATGATGTCGGCGCTGCCCATGAGCATGCCCTGCAGCCCATGGACCAGCGACGATCTCGCCGTCGACTCCCGCTGCGCGATGTCGCCGTCGGCGTGGCTGCTCGTCGTCATGGGTTCATCCAGGTGGTGGGGAGCGCACATGGGCGTCCCCGGCCGGTCGACGCGAGCCCGACCGGTCGCCCGCTGCAGATGCGCAGCGTAGCCGATGCGCACACGCCGCGGCGTGTCCACAACACCCATCAGCGCCTGTGCCGTGCAGCACCGTGCGGTGGCTAGCATTGCGACATGGCAACGCGTGCACCGAGCCGGATCACCGACGGCAGTGGCACACCGCCGCCGCGTCTGGTTCCGGCGGCGGAGCCGCTGCCGGGCATGCCGACCCCGCCGCCGCGTGACCCCGGTGTGCGGCTGTCGTTCTCGCGGGTCGACACGTACGAACGGTGTCCACTGCTGTTCCGGTTCCGCTACGTCGACAAGCTGCCCTCGACACCGAGCCCGGATCTGTCGTGGGGCTCGGCGATCCACGCCGCCCTCGAAGCGTGGTGGAGCCAGAAGCTGCCCACGCCACCACCGGTGGAGGTGCTGTACCGGGCGCTGTACGACCATTGGGAGGACACCGGGTTCGCCGAGATGGAACGTGAGCAGAAGCTGGTGTGGTACCGCCACGCGCGGGACGTACTCGCGCGTCACCATGAGCTGTACTCCGCCAACTACCGCCCGGCGATAGCCTGCGAGCAGTGGTTCGAGCTCGACATCGGCGACGACATCGCGGTCCGCGGGTCGATCGACCACGTCGCGCGGACGGCATCGGGCGGTCTGGGCATCGTCGACTGGAAGACAAATCGCCGTGCACGCAGCCGCGGTGACGTGGCCAGCAGCCTGCAGCTGGCGATCTACACGCTGGCGGCACGCGAGCTGTGGGGCCGCGAGCCCGAGTGGGTCGCGCTGGACTTCGTGGTGCCTGGGCTGCGGGTCACCGTCAACCGGTCGGAGATCAACGTCGGCGGCGCCCTGGCACGCATCCGCGCCGTCGCGGCGCAGGTGCGCAACGAGGTGTTCACGCCAGAGCCGTCACCGCTGTGCGACTGGTGCGACTACCGCCAGTTGTGCCCGGCGTTCGACGGTGACGGGCCGGACGTGCCCGGCCGGGCAATGGTCGAGCTCGGACGGCTGCGGCGGCGGCGTGCGCGCGACGAGGCGCGCATCGCCGAGCTGGAGCGCGTGGTCGCCACGTATCTCGGTGAGGAGGTCGCCCTGGATCTCGGCGACCCCGACGACGACTGAGGCGACATCGGTGCCATCGCGCCCGATGCAGCGCCGCGCGATCCCGGGCGATTGTGGCTGTCCCTGAACCCCTCGAGGTACCCGCTGCGGTCGCGGTTTCCGATCATCGGCGTCGGCGGCACCCTACCGCGGCGACGCCGGGCGGCGGCCTTGGGGACCGATGTCGCCCGACGGTCGACGGCCGCTCACCTGCTGTACGGCGGGAGGCCACCGCCTGGACACGCCGACGAGCTGCGGACGGCAGGAGGCGGGGAGCCGGCCGATAAGCCGGATTCTGTCAGCACCGATGTACTCGGTGGGGCGACCATCTATCTCGGACCGTCGTTGCCGACGGCCTCCAGCGGCCTACCTGGTGCTCAGCGGGCCACCTCGACGCACCTGCTTGGCCTTGCTCCGGACGGGGTTCACCTGGCCGTCGACGTCACCGCCGACGCCGGTGCGCTCTTACCGCACCGTTTCACCCTTACCTGCGCGATCTGGGCCGCGCGGGCGGTCTGCTTTCTGTTGCACGTGCCGCGTGTCGCCACGCCTGGGAGTTACCCAGCGTCCTGCCCTGCGGAGTCCGGACTTTCCTCGATGGACCAACGTCCACCGCGGTCGCCTGGCCGACTCCCCAATCCGATTCTACGCGACGGTCAGCATCCGCGGGCGGGTGCGATCGCCGTCCCGCCGGCGTCAGCCGACAACCGCGCGGAGGTCCTCCACGAGCCGCTGGTACGCGGCGATCTCGACCGCAAGCGGCGCGATCGCCTCCTTGACGGCCTCGGCAATCTCGGTGTGGTATGCACGGCGCACCCACTGGCCGTACCGTTTGGCGCCGACGGCGATCAGACGCTCACGCACGAGCCTGGTCACGACCCAGCCGACGATGCCGACGACCGTCAGCACGATCGGCAGCGACATGCCGCCCACGCTGGGTGGGTCGGACGCGGGAAGGCCCAGGTACGTCGACGCGACGAGCACCAGCAGCCACGCGATCCCGATCAGCGCGATCAGCTCGAACACCCCCCACGCCAGCGACAGCGGCCGCCACCAGCTGCGCCGCGGCGGTGTCGCCGTGACCCGTGCGAGCGCGTCGCTGGTCAGCTTCTGCAGGGGTTCGGAGGCGTTCAGCGCGACCTCACGCAGCCGCGAACGCCATGGTCGGGTGAGTCCCCGTCCGTAGCGGACGCTGAGCTCCTGCAGGGCGTGCTGCACGGCGACCGGCGACGGATCGCGGGCCTCGGGGTCGAAGTCCTCGGGCGAGAACGTCGATGCCGGGTCGCGACGTCTGACGATCCCCGACAGCGCCCGCAGCATCGGCGGGCGGGTCGCGCGGCGGGCGGCGACCGTGTAGCGATACGCCTCGGCGCCGGCGCGGTCGTCGACGCGGGCGGCGTTGCCGACCACCTCGACGAGCGGGTCGGGGTCGAGTGGTTTCTCCGGCGGCAGGCCGAGGTGCGCCGCAAGGTCGTCGGCGGCCTTGCGCAGGTCGCCGTCGATGCGCTGCATCGACGCGGTGCGCCGGTCGGCCAGCTCCGTGAGCGCCGAGCGCAGCTGGCCGAGACCGGTGCCTTCGGTCGCCGAGATCGGGTAAATGGGCACCTTGCCGAGGCCTTCGCTCGCGAGGATGCGCCGCAGGTCGGTCACGCAGGCCTCGCGCTCGGCGGGGACCAGTTCGTCGACCTTGTTCAACGCGACGAGCTGCACCTCGGCGTGCTGTCGCAGGTCCTTGAGGTAGCCCCGGTGGAGCAGGCCCTGCGCATACTTCTGCGGATCGAGCACCCACAGCAGCACGTCGACGCGCCGGACCAGCTTGTCGACCGTCTCCTTGTGGTCGGTGCGGATGGAGTCGTGATCCGGCAGATCCAGCACGATCAGCCCGGTCTCGAGACCGATCTTGCGTTCGGGGGTGAACCGCTTGCGGACCTCCAGCCAGTCGAGCAGGGAGTCCGCGCCCTCGATGTCGCCCACCACCAACGCGACCGGATCGGTGGTCGTCGGACGACGCACCCCCACGTCGGCGACATCGTCTCCAGCCAGACTGTTGAACAACGTGGACTTGCCGCTGCCGGTGCCGCCCGCGAGCGCCACGACGACGGCCGCGTCACCACGCGCCAGCCGCTCTCCGGCGTTGGTGCGGACGCCGGCCGCACGGTCGACGACCTCGTCGGGCATCATGCCCCGGCTGGCGTCGACCGCCCGTTCCAGCGCGTGAAGGCGCGGGGCCAGTCCCTGACCGTTCTTGTTCCTGCTCAGTTCAGACACGACCGCACCTTCTGGACGGCATCTGCCCGCTCCTCGAGCTGAGCGATCAGCTTCGGCGACGGCGCGGCCGCCGCCAGCACCTCGGTGAACCGGCGGCGGTGCACAGCGAGCAGCTCGGTGAAGCGACGCTCGAGGTCAGCGCGTGCGCTGCTGATCAGCCACCGCATGTTCGCCGCCCCGAGCACGCGCGTCAACAGCGCCTGGTTGGCTGCACCGGCCGCGGTCGCGATGCCGGCCTCGGCACCGGTCAACCCGCCGGTCTGGGCCAGCGTGGCGATGATCGCGCCGGTCGCCGTCGCGTTGATGACTGCAGTCAACCAGCGCGCCCGCAGCCGGCGCTTCGCACCCTTCGTCTCGACCAGCCGTACGACGGTCGACTGCCACTCGTCGACGGTCTTGCGGGTGCGAACCTCCAGATCCGGTGGCGCCTCCGCCAGCTCGGGGTTGGCTTCGAGCAGTTCCTTGCCGGCGGGAATGGTCCCCCACTCGGTGACGATCCGCCCGGAGGCGAGATCGAGCAGCTGGGTGGCCAGGCTCGCGACGTCGATGGCGACCGCTTCGCGCACCTGCTCCTCTTCCTCCGCGCGTTCGCCGCTCAAGGCACCCATGAGACTGCGGGCCCACGCGCTGGCGCGTTCACCGGCCCGCTCGACGAGGGCGAGCATGCCGCTGGTGCCGGCGAACCGGTTCCACCGCAGCAGCACCTCGTCGCGCATCGCCCTGCCATCGTCGAGCGCGTTGCCGAAGTCGTGGCGCGACTGGGCGATCGTGCGGTTGATCACATCGCTGAGCACGCCGAGGGTCCCCGTCTCGTCGGCGACCCAGGCGATCAGTCCGGCGACGTCGGCGCTCATGATGTCGAGCGCCCCCTCCATCGTCTGACGACGGCGCGAACGACGGACCAGCGGACCGGACAGCTCGCGCAGCCAGCGCTCGATGCTACCGACCGCTGGGCGCGGCAGCCGTTCGTCGATCACCCGGGCCGTCTCGACGGTGAACAGCTCCGGCTCGATGGAGGCGCGCTCGGCGAGCTTCTCACGGAAGTCCCCGGCGAGCTCGTCGACATGTTCGAGGTCGACCCTGGTCAGCGCGACCGCCAACGCCGTGCGCCGGGCGCCGGCGCGGGCCAGATAGCGCATCGACTCCTGATCGGCGTACTTCGCCGCGGACGTGCACCACAGCCACACATCGGCGGCATCGAGCAGGGCGTCGGCAATCGCGCGGTTGCGCACGCTGAGCGAGTCGATGTCGGGCGCGTCGACCAGGGCGAGACCCAGCGGGATGTCTTCGTCGCGGATCAGCTGGAGCCGTGCGGTCTCGTCGTCGGTGTCGACGGTGGTCTTGCGGCCCTCCCGCTCGACGCGGACGAACTCCGCCAGCACACGGTCGTCGGTGAACCAATGGGCGTCGACGGGGTGGACGATCAGCACCGGGCTCTCGGTGGTCGGGCGGATGACGCCGGTACGCGAGACCGCACGCCCGACGAGGGTGTTGACGATCGTCGACTTGCCCGAACCGGTCACCCCACCGACGACGACGAGCAGCGGGGAGCCCAACGAACTGATCCGCGCGATCAGCCCATCGATCTCGCGGCGAAGGTGATCGCGCTCCGCCCGCCGCTCGTCGGCCTTGTCCGCGGACAGCGAGAACGAGCACGCCGAGATCACGTGGCGCAGGTCACGCAGCGCGGTGACCAGCGGAGCGGTATCGGTAGCCTCGTCCATGTCCAGTAAGCCTGCACCATCCCGCCTGTGCCCACGCACAGGCGACACACGACCTCATGAGAGCGGATGCTAGTTGCCCGACAGCAGCCGGTCGCGCTGGAACCTGCGGCCGGCGATGCGCATGGTCAGCAACGTTAGCAACCACAGTACGCAGCCGAGGCCAACAAGTAGGGCAACGTCGAACAGGAAGACGCCCGCCACCTGTGCGATCACCATGCCGACGACCGGCACGACGACGACGCCGCTGATCTGGCTGGCCTCCTGGAACGTCTTGACGCGCCCCGAGACCAGCACGATCAGGCCGAGCCCGACGCCTGCCGCCGCCGGCGCGACCCACAGGACGAGCACGGCCCACACCTGGTTCGGAAACGACGGCGGCAGCCCGTACCGCCCGAGCACGACGTTGGCGACGAGCCCGTAGCACGCGGCACTGCCGAACGCCACCAGCACCGCCAGCGCCCACGGCGCGAGCAGCTTGCCGATGAACAGCTCCCGGTCGGTGGTCGGGCTGTGCAACAGTCCTTCAAGCGTCTGACGCTCACGCTCGCCGACGATGCTGTCCGCAGCCGTGACGCTCGCGACCATGATCGGCACGAGCAGGAACAGCGGCGCGAACACGTAGACGAGGATCAACAGGATCGCCTGCTGCTCCGGCGCTGAAGGCAGGCCGGGCAGCTCCGGCGACAGTCGGGCGAGCAGCGGCTGCAGCTCGTTCGCCAGCGCTTCGGGCGAGCCGGCGGCGCCGAGCAACGCGACGGGCGGGACGAGCAGCAGGATCAGCGGCACGAGCACGATCGGAGTGATGACCGCCCTGCTGCGCCGAACGATCCGCAGGTCGCGACCGGCGATCGCCAGCACCGCGCGACGGTTCACCGCCGCGGCTCGGGTGCCGCGCCGCCAGCGGCGCTATGTCGCGTCTGCGGGCGCATCGTCCTCCTGGTGCAGCGCGAGGTAGAAATCGGTGAGCGTCGGCTGGTCGATCATCACACCGTAGACGTCGATGTCGGCGTCCACCAGCGCACGCACCATCTGTGGCACCCGTTCGTAGCCCACGCCGTGCACCCGCATCTCGCCGCCGGACATCGGCTCCACGGTGTAGCCACGGTCGATCGCCAACTTCGAGACGACCGGCCGGTGGGTCTCGGCGACCTGGAGCCGAAGGCCGCGCGCCGCGACGCGGCCGGCCAGCTCCTGCGGCCTGCCGAGGGCGACGAGGGCACCGCGCTGGAGGACCGCCACCCGATCGCAGATCTGCGACGCCTCGATCAGATCGTGCGTGGAGACGATGATCGTGCGCTCCTGCGCGCCGGCCAGATCGACGATCAGCTGACGAACCGCGTGGGCGGCCATCGGATCCAGGGTGGCCGTCGGCTCGTCCAGCAGCAGCAGCGCCGGGTCGGGCAGCAGCATCCGTGCGAGCGACAGGCGCTGGACCATGCCCTCGCTGTAGTGGTCGACGAGATCGTCGAGGCGGTCGTCGAGGTGAAACGACACGACGAGCTCTTCGAGGCGGTCATGGGCCTGGCTACGGTCGAGCCCGTACAGCCGCGCGGTGTACTCGAGGTTCTCCCGTCCCGTCATGCGGCGGTCGACCGGAGGGCGGGCCAGCATGACACCGGTGCGCCGCCGGACCTGCGCGCCCTGAGTGACCGGGTCCATGCCGAACACGCCGAGCGTGCCGCTGGTCGGGGTCAGCACCCCGCTGATCAGCCGCAGCGTCGTCGTCTTGCCCGCGCCGTTGTGGCCGAGCAGTCCGAGGACATCACCGCGATCGACCGTGCAGGTCAGGCCGTCGACCGCCGTCACCTCGCCGAAGACCTTGGTGACCCCGTCGAGGTCGACGACGGTGCCGTCGGCGTCGCTCACCCTGTCGCGGGCTCCACGAGCAACCGGCCGCACTGCACGCACCGTGCCAGGCCCAGCTCTCCGATCTCGCGTCCCTCCTCGAGCTCACCAGCCGTCAGGTGGAGGTGACACCCTTGGCAGGTCCCATCCTGCAGCTCGGCGAGCGCGACGCCGTTCTTGCGGGCCCGCAGCCGGTCGTAGTGGGCCACGACGGCGTTCGGCAGGGCGTCGACCAGCTCGTCGCGGGCGGCGACCTGATCAGCCAGCTCGGTGTCGATGTCGGTTGCGGCGGCATCGCGGCTACGCGCCAGCGGTGCGATCTCGTCGCGCAGCTCCTGGCGTCTGGTCTGCAACGTCTCGATCGTTGCGGTCAGCTCCTCGTGACGCTCCATGGCCTCGAGCAGCTCGTCCTCGAGATCCCGCTTGCGCGACTTCAGCGCCGCCAGCTCGTTGCGCAGGGCACCGGCCTCCCGCTCCGACGCGATGACGCCCGAGTACATGCGCGCCTCCTCCGCCTTGCGTCGGTCGTCGACGGCGGCGATGTCGTGCTCGAGGCGCTTCTGTCGGCGCTCGACCGACACGAGCTCGTCGGTCGCAGCCAGATGATCGGCGTTCACACGCTCAAGCAGCGCGGACCGCTCGTCGAGCTGCTGCTGTTCCGGCAGGTTCGCGCGACGGTGCTGCAGCCGGCGGATGGCCGTGTCGATGTGCTGCACCCGGAGCAACTGTTGCTGCTGGTGGGGGCTCGCCTTGGTCACGGTCAGGCCTTTGCCTCGTGATGCGCGCAGTACTCGGACCACGGTTGCGTGATCGTCGATGACGCTAGCAGCCCCGCCCGCAGGCCACGAGTGGCGGCCATGGTCGCCAACCGGTCGTGCAGCGCGGGCAGCGCGGCGGCCTCGGTGGCGTAGTGGCCCGCGTCGATCACCGCCAGGCCCTGCGTGCAGGCGTCGAGCACCACATGGTGGCGCAGGTCGCCGGAGACGAACAGCTCCGCGCCGGCGGCGACCGCCGCGTCGACCAGGCTGTCGCCGGCGCCGCCGCAGGCAGCGACGCGCTGGACGGTGCGATCCAGCGGCCCGGTGACCCGCAGGTGCCGCGCCGACAGTGCGTCGGCGAGCGCGTCAGCGATCGTGCGCACCTCACGCGGTTGCGGCAGCATCCCGATGCGACCGAGGCCGAGTGCCGGTGCATCGGGCAGCGGCTCCAGTGGGCGGACGTCGGTCATGCCGAGCGCCGCGACGATCGGCTCGGTGGTGCCGGGCACCGCCGCGTCGAAGTTGGTGTGCACGGCGAGCACCGCGATGCCTGCCCGGGCCGCCTGCAGGGCGATCCTGCCCGCCGCGGTCGCGGGCGTGAGCCGCGGCAGCGGCCGGAACAGCAGCGGATGGTGGGCGATGAGGAGATCCACCGACCGGCCGACCGCCTCGTCGAGGACCGCCGGTGTCACGTCGAGGCTCACCATCGCCGCTGTGACGGGATCGCCGGGATCGCCGACCTGCAGTCCCACCGAGTCCCATGACGCCGCGGTCGACGGCGCATAGCACGACGCGACGACATCCAACCACTGCGACAACCGGTCGGTCTCCATGGCGGGACAGGCTAGACGTTGCCGCAGGCGGCGGGCCGATTGAGTGTCGGACAACACGGGCATGATCTCCGGGTTGCCCCTGTGGGCTCACACGAGCACCGCCGTCGCCGGCGTGCGCACCGGATGGCGGCCCATACCGGTACGTCGGCGACGAACGGCACGTCTGTGAGGAGAGGACGATCCTGCCCGTGGCCGTGAGCAGCGAGCACCGCCGGACTGCGAGACAGGTGTGGGCGCAGCAACGAGCGCAATGGCAGGTCGCGGCCGCCGACGCGCTGGACGACCGTGACGCCGCCAGGTTCCTGGCACGGGTCGAGCGCTGGTACGCCGATGCCTTCGAGCCGCTGTCGCTGCTCTACGGGCAGGTGGTCGACGTCGGCGATCTCGTCGACGAGCTGCTCGACAGCGTGCTCGGCGCTGCAGCGGCGCGCCCACACGCGTTGCGACTGCTCGACGACACGCGCGAGATCGACCCCGAGTGGTTCCTCGACGAGTCGATGGTCGGCTATGTCTGCTATGCCGACCGGTTCGCCGGCGACCTGACGGGCATCGTCGAGCGCATCGACTACCTGCGCGACCTCGGGGTCACCTACCTTCATCTGATGCCTGTGCTCGCGCCCCGTGAGGGTCCGAGCGACGGCGGGTACGCCGTCGCGGACTACCGCGCCGTCGATCCGGCGCTGGGCACCATGCAGGATCTGCGGCGCATCGCCGCCACGCTGCGTGACCACGGGATCAGCTTATGCGTCGACCTGGTGGTGAACCACACCGCGCGGGAGCACGAGTGGGCGCGCAAGGCGATCGCCGGCGAGCAGGCGTACCGCGACTACTACCTGATGTTCCCGGACCGCACCCTGCCCGACGCGTTCGAGGAGCATCTGCCAGAGGTGTTCCCGGACCGCGCCCCGGGCAACTTCACGTGGGTCGACGTGCTCGACGCGTGGGTGTGGACGACCTTCCACGACTACCAGTGGGATCTCAACTACGCGAACCCCGTGGTGTTCGCCGAGATGCTGGCGATCATCTGCGACCTGGCCAATGTCGGCGTCGAGATCTTCCGCCTCGACGCCGTGCCCTTCACGTGGAAGCGGATGGGCACGAACTGCCAGAACCAGCCCGAGGCACACCTTCTGCTGCAGGCACTGCGGGCCCTCGTTCGGATCGCCGCGCCCGCGGTGCTGTTCAAGGCCGAGGCGATCGTCACCCCCGACGACCTGGTGCAGTATCTCGGCGCGCACGATCTGCAACGCCACGAGTGCGAGCTTGCCTACCACAACCAGCTGATGGTGCTGCTGTGGTCGAGCGCGGCGTCCCGCGACGCGCGGCTGGCCACCCACGCACTGCGCCGGATGCGCACGCCGCCCCCTGCGACCACGTGGATGACCTACCTGCGCTGCCACGACGACATCGGCTGGGCGATCACCGGTGAGGACGCCGCCGCCGTCGGCGTCGACGAGTTCGATCACCGCGCGTTCCTGATCGACTTCCATGCCGGCGAGGTGCCAGGCACGTACGCGCGTGGGGAGCGGTTCGGCTTCAACCCCGTCACCCTCGATGCCCGCACGTCGGGGACCGCCGCCTCGCTCGCGGGCATCGAGCAGGCGCTCGAGCGCGACGACGACACGTTGCTGCCAGCCGCCATCTCGCGGATGCTCGCGCTGTACGCAACGCTGTACGGCTGGGGCGGCATCCCGCTGATCTACATGGGCGACGAGATCGGCGTGCGCAACGACTACAGCTACCACGACGACCCGGCGCACGCCGGGGACAACCGCTGGATGCACCGCCCGAGGATGGACTGGCAGGCGGCGGCGCGGCGTCGGGACGCAGCGACAGTGGAGGGGCGGCTGTTCAGTGGGTTTCGGCGGTTGGCGGCGTCCCGCGCCGCCACCCCGCAACTGCAGGACATGGGCGCGACCACCACCCCGCTGCACCACGACAACCCGCACACGCTGGCCTGGTTGCGCCGTCACCCCCGCTTCGGCGGTCTGCTCGGGATCACGAACTTCGACGACGTGCCGCAGTCGGTCGACGCCGACCTGTGCGCCGATGCGCGGCTCGGTCAGCCACGTGACGTGCTGGGCATCTGGCCGATGACGCTGCGCGACGGGCGCATCCACCTGCCGGCGCTGTCGACCGTCTGGCTCACCGACGGCTGATCCGCGCCCGCTGCACCCGACCCGCCAGCCTCGGGGTGCCACGTGCACACATCCGAGCATCTGGATCCCCAAGAACGGAGGCGCACCAGCCCACGAGGTCGCCGGATTGGCGAGGGCCGGCGTACGGAGTGACGCACTGCCACTAAGCTGGTGCGGTCCGATCGGGGGCGTAGCTCAGCGGAAGAGCGCTCGCCTTACAAGCGAGAGGTCACTGGTTCGATCCCAGTCGCCCCCACAACCCGTCTCTGACCAGCGGTTTTCCACAACCGCCTCCTTGACGCGCCGCCGCACACCGCTTAGACAGACGATAACGATGCGGGTGTTGGGAGGCGGAAGATGGCCGGACGACGACTCGGCGCGGACGCGCTCGTGCGGTCGTGGGTGCGATCGATGCGCGCCCGCAACCTCGCCGAGACGACGATCACCCACTACACGAGCAGCGTCGACCAGCTGCTCGCCCACGCCCGCGCGCGCGGTCACGACCCGCTGACGCGCGAGGCCATCGAGGAGTACCTCGGCACGCTCGCCCGCGAGCGCAAGCCCGCCACCGTGTCGTTCCGCTACCGGGCGCTGCAGCAGTTCACCAAGTGGCTGGCCGACGAGGAGGAGCTGCCCACCGATCTCATGGCCCGGATGCGCCCGCCTCAGGTGCCCGAGCAGCCGGTTCCGGTCCTGACGGAGGAGCAAATGCGCGCGCTGCTGGCCACCTGCGCGAAGCGCAAGGACTTCATCGACCGCCGCGACCACGCCATCATGCGCATGTTCCTCGACACCGGGATGCGCCTGGCCGAGCTGGCGGGATTGCACCTCGACGATCTCGACCTCGACGTCCACCAGGTCGCGCACGTCACCGGCAAGGGGCGCCGCGACCGCGCGTGCCCGTTCGGCGCCAAGACCGCGCAGGCGCTCGACCGCTACCTTCGCGTGCGGGCTCGCCACAAGCTCGCGGACACTCCGCATCTGTGGCTCGCCGAGAAGAACCGGCCCGCCATGACGCCGTCGGGAATCCGCCAGATGATCACCCGGCGAGGGCTCCAGGCTGGCGTCGACGGCGTGCACCCGCACCAGTTCCGCCACACGTTCGCCAACGAGTGGCTGGCGGAGGGTGGGACGGAGGGCGACCTCATGCGGCTCGCCGGCTGGCGCTCCCGTCAGATGCTGCAGCGCTACGGTGCGAGCGCCGCCGACCAGCGAGCCCGCGACGCTCACCGTCGTCTCTCCCCAGGCGACCGAATCTAGGTTCCACGCCACACCGCAGGCGTTCCTCGATCGACGTCGTCGACTGGAGCTTCGGCGGCGCGTGTCGTTGCCGCTCATCGAGAATTCGCTGCCGTCGGCGAAGTCGTTTGTCACGTTTCGTCCCCTGAATGCGCCTAGTAGAGGGTGACAGGGCTTCTGTCGCCGTGGGGGCTGGCGGGAGTCAGGGTCCGAGAGATCGGAATCTCGCGATGCCCACCGATGGCAGTGATCGACGTCGACCGTCACGGCGCTTGTCAGCCGGGGAGCGCCAGCTGCGTGCGCGGCTGGCCGCCCACGCGATGCACGCCCGCCGCGACAGCCGCAAGGTGACGGCGAACGCCCGTCGGGCGTTCGCGGACCGGTTCGAGCACGAGGTCGACCCCGACGGCGTGCTCCCGGTCGCCGAACGCCTCCGACGTGCCGAGCACGCCAGGCGGGCGCACATGCTGCGGCTGGCGTTGCGCTCAGCACAGGTCCGCCGCAGACGCGCCGCGGGAGACTCGCGGTGACCGGCCGAGGACGTCCGTCACGGTCGCCGGTCGATGCGGTGACCGACGATGCGATCGCGGCGCTGCTGCCCGCGGACCGACGGCTGTCGCTGACAGCGGCCGAGCACCGTGACCGCGCCCACGTCGACGCGGCGGTCGATCGGCTGCTGCCGCGTGACAGATCGTCGGACGCCGAGCGCGCGCGGGTACGCCGCGCGGCGCTGGACCGCCTCGCGCTGTCGCGTGCGCGGCGGGTCGCGGCGGCACGGGATCGCGGGCTTGCCGCAAGGACGCGTCGGCGGTGGTGCCGGTGACCGCCGACCGACCGGCGTGGTTCCAAGGCGACCGGCTGCACATGCACGTCAACGCCGAAGCAGCCGCGCGGCTGCGCGACGCGTTCGACCGCATCGCCCTGCTCGACCCGACCGCACCGGCAGCGACATCGCGTCTGGAGGTGCGGCTGCCCGACGGCCGGCCGTTGCGGTTGTCGATTCGCCTGACCGACGCCGGGAACGTCCGCGACACCGACGGCGCGCCCTGGTCGTCGGACGGTGTCGCGTGCGTTGACGTGGCGGGCGACTTCGAGAGCCATGTCGCGGCCAGGCGCGTGGTGGATGCCGCAACGCGTCCGTACCTTGAGGTTCCGCGGTCCGAACAGGATGCTGCGGCGCTGGACGCTGCCCGTGTTGATCAGGCACTGGACGCCCGCGGGCCTGCGGCCAGACCGCTGGAGACCGTGGCGCGAGAACCCGTGCGCGCTCGCGCGCTACGCGCCGCTGCACGATCACGCAGTCAAAGGCTCGTGGACGGGCGCCGCCGCCACCGCGCTCTCGAACTCGACGACGGCGCGCAGCTGCACCGATGACTGGCACCGTGAACCGCCGGTGGCGGAACTTGCAGTCCGCTGGCATGGCCGATCCAGCGCGGTTCAGCGTCGGGGCGGCTGCTGCAAGTGGCGTGCAAGGTCAGTCGGGCTCACCCTCAGAGGGGCGTCCTGGGCGCACGCGACGGCTGCCAGCGAACAGGCGACCAGCGACGACGAGCCGTTCCTCGACCAGGCCGGGACGCGGTCAGCATGGCAATCGTCGATCGGTCGACCACCGAGACCGGACCGCGAGCGTCCGCGCACGCGCCGCGATATTCGCGTCACGCATCGTTGATGCAAGGGTGTGGTCGGGTCGTCGCTTCGCTGCTCGTTGGTGGCGTCGGTGCCCGTCAAGGCTGTGCGCTCGTGCGGGTGGCGGCTGATGGTCACATCGGTCGCTGCGGTCCGTGCTGGCGATGCTGGTGCGAGCGTCGCCTACTACGTCGAACAGGTCGC
>JAHWKT010000025.1 GCA_019347695.1 Actinomycetota bacterium
GAAGCCGTCCCTGGCAACCCGCCACCACCACATAAACCCATCTCAAACACGCTCTGTGCCGCCAGCTCTCTGCGCAGCGCAGGGATGGCGTGCGGTCGCGTGCCTGTTGCGCATACGCTTCGGGTGGCAGCAACGACGACGTCGGGGTGCACAGATGGCAACGATGCGGGTGTGGGTACGGGCGCTTGACGGGCATGTGTCGATCGGCCGCCAGGAAGAAGGGCACGTGCTGCCGCTCGACCGGCCCGAGGCCACCGGTGGGACGGGGCTCGGGTTCAACGGCGGTCACCTGATGCTGCTCGGCTGGGGTGGTTGCTTCAAGAGTACGCTGCTGGCCGCAGCCGAGGCCCGCGACATCGAGGTGCGTGGCCTGGAGCTGTCGATCACCGGCGAGACCGCGGACTCGCCGTACCGCGTGGAGCAGGTGTCCATGTCGGTGACCCTCGATGCGGATCTCGACGAGGACGGCAAGCGCAGGCTGATCGAGATCGCCCGCAACGGCTGTGCGGTGTCCAACACGCTGCAACGCGGGGCGGAGCTGCAGATCTCGCTGACCCAGTGAACGGGCAGGCGACCTGTCGACTGCCGCGCTGACACACGCCGACGCTGGGCACCGGTTACGCCGCCAGTCGGCGGGCCGCCTCGGCGTGCAGATCCGCGGGCGCGGCGTCGAGGCCATCGAGGATCCCGGTCAGCTCCTCGTCCGGGCGGAGCAGCAACGCGTACAGGATGTGCGCGGTACCGGCGGCGGCGTGATCGCGGCGTTGGCCCTCATCAGCCGCGCCGTGCAGTGCCTCGCGCGCGGCGTCGGTGTACGCGAGGGCGGCAGGCGGCACGGCTGGCCGGCGCCCTTCATGCTCTTCGACCGATCTGAGTGCGTCGGTGTCGACGCCTGCAGCGCGGAGTGCGTCGCTTCCTGGACCCGCAACCAAGGCAACGCCGAGCAGCAGATCACGCGTACCGATCGCCGCACCGCCACGGTCTCTGGCCGACCGCCGTGCCGCGATCAGCGCGTCCCACGCGCCGTCATCGAACTGCTCGATGCGCCACGGCTCGGCCCACTCCTCCAGCCACTGTTCCGGCGCCGGGAGCGGCTCGTCGACGGCGGATGGCTCACGACGGCGGAACCATCGTCGCTGCTCCCGGCTCTGGGGGCCGGCGGGCCCGCGGAGCTCCGCAGCGATCTCGCGCCGCACCCGGTCCAGCTCGACGTCGAGCTGGAGGAGCGCCTGCGCGCCCACGCCCTCACCCTCACGGATGAGCCCGAGCAGCAGATGCTCGGTGCCGATGTAGTTGTGACCGAGCTGCTGCGCCTCACGCAACGACAGCTCCAGTACCCTCTTGGCGCGCGGCGTGAAGGGGATGTGGCCGCCGGGCTCCGTCTCACCCCGACCGATGATCTCCTCGACCCGATCGCGGGCGAGGTCCTGCTCGACACCGAGTGAGGCGAGGACCCGTGCGGCGATGCCGTCCTCCTCGTGGATCAGCCCGAGCAGCAGATGCTCGGTGCCGATGTAGTTGTGGTTGAGCATCCTCGCCTCTTCCTGGGCGAGGACGACCACCCTGCGGGCTCTGTCGGTGAACCGCTCGAACATCGCGTCCCCTCGTACCGTCGTAGCGCATTCGATCATCTGCGCCGGGTCATGCGCAACGATGGGATCAGGGCCCCCGCGGAGCGGGTCCGCGCCGCCCCCGCCCACAGGCCGGCGCCGTACGCGAGGTCGTCGAGGCGACGTGCCACGAAGAACCGCACCGGGTCGAGGGCCGGGCGGTCGGCACGGTGGTCGAGCGCCCCGTCGACGACCGCGGCGACCAGCAGCGCCCGCCGCGCGCGGTGGGACCACACCGCGGCGCCCAGCGCGAGCGGCCAGTGGTGGCGCAGCAGCGCGGACGTGGTCTGGCGCGCCACCGCGGTGACGCCGCGCGCCGTGAGGGCCGCGGCGGTCGCCAGCGGCCGTCGGCTACGCGTCAGACGCCGACCGATCCGCAGCGTGGTCAGCGCGGCCACGACCGTCGCGACCGGCAACGACCAGCGGCGCTGGGCGAGCGCGGAGACACCCACCGCGGCCATCCACGGCGTCAGCACCAGCGGCGCGACGGCGGCGCCGTGCCGTCCGGCGAGCAGGCTCGCCCCGGTGCCGTAGTACGCCTTGCGACCCAGCCAGGCCGCGAAGGTGCTGCGGTGCTCGTGACGGACCACGCACCCGGGCTCGTAACGGACACGCCAGCCGGCACTGACCAGACGCCACACCAGATCGACGTCCTCGGCGACGCGCAGGGACTGATCGAACCCCGCTCGCACCGCTGTGACCCGCGCCAGCAGACAGGCGCTCGACAGGTAGCTGATCCGCCCGTGCGGACGCACGCCCGCGGGCGCCGCACCGAGGTCGAGCGCGGATCGTGCCGCCTCGTACCGGCTGATCCAGTTGTCGCCCGGTCGCGGCTCGGGACCGAGCACCCGCGGACCGACCAGCCCGAGCGCAGGGTCGTCGAAGTGCCGTCGAAGGCCGGCGAGCCAGCCACGCACCGGCACCACGTCGGAGTCGCAGAACGCCACGAAGGGTGTGGTGACGCCGGCGAGTCCGGTGTTGCGCGCCGCGGCGGGCCCGCGCGGCCGCGCATGCCAGCGCACCGTCGCGCCGTGGCGGGCGGCGATCCGGGCACACCCGGCCTGATCGATGGATCCGTCGTCCACGACGATCACAGGAACGCCGGGCGGCAGGGCCGCGAGCAGCCGGGCGAGGCCGTCGGGCCGGTCGCGCACCGGGACCACCACGGTCACGTCGGTGGCCGCTCGGTCAGGCGCGGGGGCCTGCGACCACCATGGCGCCGCGAACCCGCGATCGAGCAGCAGCCGACACAGGGCGGCAGTCACCGGGTCGCGCACCTGGACGGTCCCGTCGCCCGACAGCGACCGGGCGGCGGGCGGTTTGAGGTACAGCACGCTGGCGAGGTCGCCGCCGATCACGGTGCCACCGCCGTCGCGCACCCGCACGCCTGCCAGCAGGCGGACCGAGAACCCGCTCGGCAGACGGGTATCCGCTGGCGGGCACGTCGCTGCCCTCATGTCCAGGGATGGACGTCGCGAACGACGGCGACCAGATCGTCGACCAGCCGCGCGAGCAGCAGTTCGCCCTCGTGAGACGAGGCGTCGGTCGGATCGCCGAGGACCCCGTTGGGCGCGACCGCTCGTACACCGTCGCGCCGCAGCCGGAGCATGAGCTCGGGCAGCGGGGCGCGTGCACCGGCTTCGGCCCGGTCACCGGCGACGGCCCCCGGCGCGAGGTGCCATACCAGCGACGTCTCGGTGCGGCCCGCGTGGGCATCGCCGTGCGGCGGCACGCAGGCGTGCCAGATGACCTGCCGGCCTTCCCGGCGCAGCTGGTCGACGGCGTCCTGCAGCGCCGCCACGTTGCCGCCGTGACCGTTGACGAACACGACGCCCGTCGCCCAGCGGCAGGCGGAGCGGGCGCACTCCACGACCAGCAGCCGCAGCGCCGCATGACCGATCGATATGGTGCCGGGGAAGTCCTCGTGCTCGCCACTCGCGCCGTAGCCGATCGCCGGGGCGACCACGACCGGTACGCCGGCGGCGAGCAACCGGTCGGCGGCGCCGTGGGCGACGGCGTCCGCGATCATCGTGTCGGTCGCCAACGGCAGGTGTGGCCCGTGCTGCTCGAGCGAGCCGACCGGGACGAGCACGACCACGTGGGTGCCGTCGAGCTGTGGCCAGCGCCGGTCCGCCAGGTCGCGTGACCGGTGTGCCGCATCGTCACCCGGGATGACCGAACCTGTCGCCGACACTGGCGGCCAGCGGGTGCTCGTCGCACGCCTTGTCGACCGGTCGACGCGACAACGGTACGACGACCGGTTGGCGGCGGACACCGCCACGGTGGGAGTGGTCGCCCGACGCGGTCGGCAGCGTGGCGCGGTCGACGGTCGCCAGCGCGCCCTGCGCCTTGCCCTTCACGCACTCCGGGTCTGGCCCGTCCAACGGCAGGCCGGTGAAGAACTTCGCCGCCATGCAGCCACCGCGGCAGGCGTCGAACGCCGAGCACCGCGTACAGGCGCCGCCGGTCTGCGGGCTGCGGAGGTCCTCGAACAGCGACGACGTCCGCCAGACGGCCTCGAACCCGCCGTCGGCGCGCACATTGCCCGCGCGGAACCGGTCGTGGATCGCGAACGGACAGGCGTAGACGTCGCCGACCGGGTCGACGAGGCACACGACCCGTCCGGCGCCACAGAGGTTCAGGCCAGGCAGTGACCGACCGTACGCCGACAGGTGGAAGAACGAGTCGCCGGTCCCCACGTCGTCGCCGTGGGCGAGCAGCCACTCGTACAGCTCGCGCTGCTGCTCGGGCAACGGGTGCAACTGGTCCCACACATCTGCGCCGCGACCCGACGGACGCAGCCGGGTCAGGCGCAGCTGGGCGCCGTAGCGGTCGGCGATGGCCTTGAACGCGTCGAGCTGCCCAAGGTTGTGGCGGGTGCACACCACCGACAGCTTGACGTCGCGCATGCCGGCGGTCGCCAGGTGCTCCAGCGCCGCCAGGGCAGCCGCATACGTACCGGGACCCCGGATCGGATCGTTGACAGTCGCCGTTGCGCCGTCGAGCGAGACCTGCACGTCGACGTAGTCGGTGGCAGCGAGCTGGCGCGCCCGCTCGGGCGTGATCCTGAAGCCGTTGGTCGAGAACTTCACGCCGACGCGATGCGCGACGGCGTAGTCGAGCAGGTCCCAGAAGTCGCTACGGACCGTCGGCTCACCACCGCCGACGTTGACGTAGAAGATCTGCATCCGCTCGAACTCGTCGATCAGCCGCTTGCACTCGACGGTCGATAGCTCGTCGGGGTCGCGGCGGCCAGATGAGCTCAGGCAGTGCACGCACGCGAGGTTGCAGGCATAGGTGAGTTCCCAGGTCAGGCAGATCGGCGCGTCCAGCCCGTACTCGAACCGCTCGACCAGGCTGCCCACCGCCGGTGGCTGTCCGCCGGTGGTCGCGCGTGCCGCCGGCGGTGTGGGCCTCCCGGTGTCGGACGACGAGCTCGAACGCGTGCCGGCCGCCGCCGATCGGTCAGCCCGCTCGCGCATGTTGTCGTCGCGGCGGCCCAGCAGACCGCTGGATGCCAGCGTGGCCAGCGCCCCCATGTACGCACCGGATCGCGCTGGTGGCACGCCGGCGTCGGCGAGCGCGTGACCGACGGTGGGCGACGATCCGAGTCGCCGCACCACGTCGAGCAGCGCGGGGGTCTTGAGGAACGTCAGGGTGCGCGTGGAGAAGTCGTATGCCAGCGCACCGAATGCTTCGGGACGCAGCGCCACCGAGTCCCGCAGGCGCCAGGTTTCGTCGACACGCATGTCGTGACGCCGCCCTAGTAGACGCCGCACATGCCGTCGATCGACACCTCCTCGACCAGGAACTCTTCGGTGATGTCGTCGGGCGCCGTCACGTCGTCGGTGCGGTCGTCGCTGTCGTGGGCCGTGTCCGCCATGGCCGAGCCGCCTTCCCTCGTGGACCCTGGTCGGGTCGCGGTGTCGCAGGCGCCGATGACCCTACCTGGCAGCGCTGCCCTTGCCCAGCCGTCGCCGGCCACGCTGCGGCGGTCGACCGCAGGCGGTACCGCGTGCGCGGTCTCGCCAAGACCTACGATGCCGAGTTTCTCGCGCTCGCGAGGCTGCTGGACCGCCGCTTCGTCACGATCGACGATCGGCTGTGGCGCGGCGCGCGGCGGCTCGGCTTCGTCGTCGGTCCCGCCGAGCTCGAGGGTGGACCTGCGTGAGTTCGTGGCGCACCCCCACCGCGGTCAGCCGGAGAAGCCGCCGTCCGCGGGGATGTCGGCGCCGTTGACGGGAGCGGACTCGCGCGCGCAGCACCACGCGATCACGGCGGCCACCTCGTCGGGTTCCAGCAGGCGCCGCAGCTGCTGCGACTCGGCGAACGCGTCGACGTCGTCGATCCCGTACAGGTCGGCCGTGGCGGCGAGCATTGGCGTCCGGGTCGAACCCGGCGACACGGCCACGGCGGTGACGCCGGTGCCCACGAGGTCGGCCGCGAGCCCGCGGACCAGCCCCACCACGGCATGCTTGGCCATCGTGTAGGCCGCCAGGTGGAACAACCCGCGTGCGCCCGCCGCCGAGGCGACGGCCACGACGCGGCACCCCGACGGATCGGGGCCGTCGAGCATCACCGGCACACATGCCGCGACGGTGTGCCACACCCCGAGCACGTCGACGTCCCACAGCGTGTGCACTTGGTCGGTCGACGTCTCCCACAGCGGACGGCCGCCGGCGATGACCGCGGCAGCGGCGACGACGACGTCGATGCGGCCGAAGCGGTCGACGGCCTCCGTGGCGATGGCGGTCATCGCCGCGGGATCGCGCACGTCGGCCACCCGTGCGAGCACCGTGTCCGGGTACGCGGCGGCCAGCTGCTGCAGGTCCGCCGGGTCGGCGAGGGGGTAGTCCACGCCCGGGTAGGCGTCGCCCGGGGCACCGCCGCAGGCGTCGACCGCGACGACGGCGTACCCGTCGGCGCACAGCCGCCGCACGGTGGCGTCACCGATGCCCCGCGCGGCGCCGGTGACGACCGCGACACGCGACGCTGACCGTGCCGTCGACGTCATTCGGCGTCGACACCGAGCGGGCGCACGAACCCGTCGGGCACCCGGACATCGGCGGGTGTCAGCTCCGCGATCGACGACCGACCGAGCGCACGCAGCGTCGAGTCGATCCCGTTGCGGAGGATGTCGAGCACGTTCTCGACGCCGGCCTGGCCGTTGGCGGCCAGGCCCCACAGGTACGCGCGACCGATCATCACGGCCCGCGCCCCGAGCGCGAGCGCCTTGACCACGTCGCTGCCGCGTCGGATCCCACCGTCGAGCAGCACCTCGGTCTCGCCGCCGACGGCGTCGACGATCGCCGGCAGTGCGCGGATCGGCGCGGGGGTGCCGTCGAGGTTGTTGCCGCCGTGGTTGGACACCGAGATGGCGCTGACGCCCGCCTCGACGGCGCGTCGGGCGTCGTCGACGCGGGTCACGCCCTTGAGCATGAACGGCCCGTCCCACTGCCCGCGAAGCCAGGCCACGTCGTCCCAGCCCGGGGGCGGGGTCTGCATCCACTCGCCGTAGGCCTCGAAGAAGCCCGGCGAGCGCTCGCCACGCGCGGTGACGTTGGGGACGGTCAGGTCGGGCAGGTGCCCCGCCTGCAGGTAGTCCAGCAGCCACCGCGGCCTGGCGATCACCTCAGGCGCGAACCGCACCATGGTCCGCACGTCGATGCCCTGGGGGATGTCGGGGCTGCCCCAGTCGCGACCGTGCGAGAACGACCAGTCCAGCGTGAGGATCAGCCCCACGACGCCGGCGTCACGGGCCCGCGCCAACCGCTCCACCATCGCGTCGCGGTCGCCCATCCAGTAGATCTGGAACAGCGTTTGCGGGTTCGCCGCGACCACGTCCTCGACGGGCTTGGACCCGAACGAGCTCAGTCCCATGGCGACGCCGCGCGCGGCCGCGGCGCGGGCGACGGCGACCTCACCGTCGGGGTGGACCGCCTGGACACCGGTCGGGGAGATGAGCACGGGCAGTGCGAGGTCCTGCCCGAGCACGGTGGTGGCCACCTCGCGCTCGGCAGGCTGCCCGGCGACGTGCGGCGCGAACTCGAGCTCGTCGAACGCGGCGAGGTTGTCGGCGTAGGACAGCCCCCGTTCTGTCCCCGCCAGGATGGCCTTGTAAACCGATCGCGGCAGTCTCCGGCGGGCGCGCCGCTGCGCCTGCGCCACCGTCTCGAACCAGCCGCCGCGCCCCATCCGACATCCTTCCTGACGTTGTGGCCGACGACCGTGTCCGTTGCATGCCGGAGCGAGCCGAGGATATCGTCCAGTCCCAGCCCCTGATGTGTATCATCAGGCCCGCCGATCGGTTAGAGTGCCGGCACCGCACCGGGAGCCGACGATGGCACTCACCGCAGAGACCGTGAGCGAGCAGGCAGGCAGGCCGCTCGAGGCACTCACCCGACGCGACGTCGCCACGGCGCTGCTCACCGTGCCCACGGCGGACGCACTGCAGGCGCTGCCGCAGCTGCGCCGTGCGCTGCTCGCGGCCGGCAACCCCCTGTCGCGTCCCTTCTGGGACAGCACGCGCACGATGCTGTCGAGCATCGAGGACGGGCGCGTGACGATCGGCGCGGTCAACCGCTGGCTCCAGGCCACCGGCACCGAGCCGATCCAGCTGATCGGCGGGGGGTTCGTGTGGCCCGACGAGGACGAACGGGGTCCGGTCGCGCATGAGATGCACGCCCTGCTCATCGCGCACCTCGAGGAGCTCGTGACCGCCGGGACCATCGATCCCGACCGGTTGGCCGCCGACGACCCCGAGGCCTGGCGCGACTACGAGCAGGCGCAGCTCACCTGGCTGACGACACCGCTGCCCGACGGGCGGACCCCGATGTGGGCGGTCGACGACGAGGACACCGACGCATTCCTGGCGGCGTGGGACGAGGCCGAAGCCGATGCCGCCAACGTCCTCCGCAAGGAGCTGTCGTCGCTGCCCAACCGGCCGCGCCCCGCGCGCGACCTGCGCGACGAGTGTGCGCGGCTGCGCACGATCCTGCCCGACGCCCCGTGGCCCTACGACCTGTTGCGCGCCGCCGGCGGCGTGGATGCCGACGCGCTGCCCGACGACGACGAGGCGCTGTGGCTCGACCTCGCGTCGGGTGTGGTCTCGTGCCGCGACGAGCCGCCCGGAGACGACGACGAATCGGCGACGCTGTACTCCGCATGGTTCGCGTTGGATCACGCCGCGTGGATCGGCGCCATCGCCACGCTCGCACGGATGGGCCACGGCACGCACGCCGATGCCGACAGCCTCGCGCACTACGCCGTGACGTACAACTTCGCGCACGAAGACGACGACGCTGCCGACGAGGTCTGGGACGACTGGGATGCCGCCGACGATGACGCCTGGTTCACAGGTCTCGAAGACGACGACGTGGAGCCGTACGATGACGAGCTTCCGCTGCAGGTCGGGTTCCACACCGTCACTCTGCTGTGGCGGGCGCTGGGCGCGATCGACGCCGACGAGCGTCTGACACCGCTGGGCTGGTGGGGACTGCCTGCCGCGACGCTGCGCGCATGGGAACCCGCGCCGTAAGTTGATGGCCCGCTCATCGGGTCAGCACCTCGTCAAACGCCGCGGCGACGTCCGACGGTCCGGAGACCGTCGTCCAGCGCGCACCGGCGGCGTCGGCCAGCAGCGCGGCGTCGTCGCTGTCGTCACGCGGTGCGATGATCACGAGTTCGTCGAGCGCGCGGGCCGCGGCGACTACGTCACCCGGCTCGGTGGCGCGGCAGTCCGACAACAGCACCGTGATCCGACGGCGGGCCCGCGAGCCGGCCAGCTGGGCTCCGGCGGCGCGCAGGGCGGCCGCAACGTCGGTGGTGCCGTGGCCGCGCAGTGTCAGCACGCGGTCGATCACCTCCTCGACGGGATGCTGCTCGGCGAGTGTCGTCACGGCGATCACGCGCTGGGCGAAGCTCAACACGGATACGTGCCCGGTCGCAGCACTCCCCGCGATCGTTGCGGCGGCCAGACCTGCGGCCGCCAGCGGTCGGCCGCCCATCGACCCGCTGCGGTCGACGAGCAGGCACCAGGCGGTGTGCGGAGTGGTCCAGGCGCGCACGCCCAGGTGCTCGGGATCGACGGCGCTGCTCGTCGCGTGGGCGACGACGATGGCGTCGCTGCTGCGGTCGAGGTCGAGGTCGCCCCGGTCGGGCCGGTACGGCACGGTGGCCATGCGCCCCGTACCCCGCGCACGTGTCGGCCCGCGGGCGGCCAGATCGACGAAGACCTGCGCCGCCAGGCGCCGCGCGAGCTCACGCAGCCGCGGGTCTGCGGCCGCGGTCAGGTCGGCGAGCAGGGCGAGGGTGGCGTCGGCGTCCTCGTTCAGCGCGACGGTGACCTCGTGCGCGTCGAGCTCGCCGACCGCCGGCGATACGCGGTCGAGCAGCGCCGACCGCGCCAGTGCGCGGCGGGTGACCCTGCGCTGTCGCGCCTGCGCGATCAGCTCGTCGGCGTCGGCGCCGGTCGCGACCGGCCGCTGCGTCAGCCGGGCTGGACCGCCCCCGCCGGGGCTGCGGCTTTTCCCGTGGCACCGCCCACGTCGCCGCCGAACACGGACCGCCAGATCTCGGTGATCACATCCTCGGTGGTCCGGTCGCTGCCTTCACGCAACCGGATCCGCCCGGAGAGGGCGACCAGCGCGGCGTCCAGCGACACCTCGTCAGGCGACGCGCCGCGAACGTCGGCCAGTGACCGTGCCACCGCGCTCATGTCGATCGCACCTCGCACCGACGACCCGACCCGGATCTCCGGATGGACCCGCGTCCGCCGCACCACGTCGACGGCGCGGGCCAGCCAGTGGTCGTCGAGCGCGCCGTCGGCCCCGCCGCCGGCGAGCGTGGGCTGCCCCAACGACCGCCGCACGATCGCCTGCTCCTCGACATCCGACTGGTAGTCGACCGACAGGCGGCAGAGCCGGTCGTAGATGGTCGACGAGATGCGCGCAGTACCCACCGCGTCGTACGGGTTCATTGCGGCGACCAGGCGAAAGCCCGGCGCGGCGTCGATGCGCCCGAGACGCGGCACGGTCAGCTCGTGTTCGCTCATGACCGTGACCAACACGTTCAGCGTCTCCTCGGGCACGCGGTTGAGCTCCTCGAGGTACAGCAGCGCGCCGCCACGCAACGCCGCGACCAGCGGGCCGTCGACGAAGACCCGGGGGTCGTAGCCCTCGGCCAGCACCCTCGCCGGGTCGAAGTGGCCGACCAGGCGTGCCGGTGTCAGTTCGGCGTTGCCCTCGACGAACTCGAAGCCCACGCCGAGCTCGGCGGCGATGACCCGCAGCAGCGTCGACTTGCCGGTGCCGGGCGGGCCCTCGAGGAGCACGTGCCGGTCCGCGTCGAGGGCGGCGACCAGCACCTCCGCCTCCCGGCGACGGCCGACCACCGTGGTCGCCAGCCGCTCGACGATCGGGTGGACGGTCATCGGCCGCGTCGCTGCTGTGACGTCGCGGCTCAGTCGAACAGGATGACGCCGCGGATGTTCTCGCCGTTGCGCATCGCCTCGTAGCCGTCGTTGATCTCGTCCAGCGTGTAGGTCTTCGTGACGAGGTCGTCGAGGTTCAGCTCGCCCTGCAGGTACAGCTCCATGAGGCGTGGGATGTCCTTGCGGATGTTGGCCGAGCCGAACAGGCTGCCGACGATCTGCTTCTCGAACATGGTCATCATGATCGCGGGCACCTCCATGCCGACCTCGGTCGTGGGGTGCAGGTTGGTCACGACGAGGCGCGACCGCTTGCCGCCCAGGTTGAAGGCCTGTCCGAGATCACCGGCACTGCCCACACCCATGGTCATGATGACCTTGTCGTAGCCGCGGTTCCAGTGGACCGGCTCGGAGTTCTCGAGGGCGTCCTCGATCGACGAGAAGGTGTGCGTGGCACCGAACTCCATCGCCTTCTCGCGCTTGAACTCCACCGGGTCGATCGCCGCGATGGCCCGCGCGCCGGCCATCCTGGCACCCTGCACCGCGTTCTGTCCGAGCCCGCCAGCGCCGACGACCGCGACGTAGTCGCCCGGCTGGACATCCGCGGTGTAGACCGCCGAGCCCCACCCCGTCACGACGCCACAGCCCAGCAGGCAGGCTTTGTCCAAGGGCCAGTCCTGGTCGATCTTGACGCAGCTCGCCTCGTTGACGACGGTGTGCTCGGCGAACGTGCCCAGCAGGCACATGAGTCCGAGATCGTGACCATCCGTGGTGTGATGCCGTGCGGTGCTGTCGCTGATCTGCAGCCCGGTTGGGTAGTTCGCCGCCTCCTCACACAGGTTCGAGCGCCCCACCACGCACGAGTCGCAGCGGCCGCAGGCGGGCACGAAGCCGAACACCACATGATCCCCAGGCTCCAGCCAGTCCACGGCCGCGCCCACCTCCTGCACGATCCCGGCGCCCTCGTGCCCGCCGACGATCGGCGGGGACGCCACCAGACCGGCCAGGTCGCCGGTCAACACGTGCTCGTCGGAGTGACACAGGCCCGATGCGGCGAGCTTGACCAGCACCTCGCGGTCCTTCGGCGGATCGAGCTCGATCTCCTCCACACTCCAGGGGGTGTTGACCTCACGCAGAATGGCGGCTCGTGTCCTCACGGTGCTGACCTTTCAGCTGGCTGGTGCGTCGAAGTCTGGACGGTATGCAGTACTGACTGGGCGGTCAAGGTGATTCCGGGAGACGGTCACCATCGAGACCAGCGGCGCGTCCCCTGGCGACTAGCTTGGCGGCCATCTTGCGGCTGGCCTCGTCGATCATCCTGCCCTCGAACGTCGCAGCGCCGCGACCCTCAGCGGTCGCTGCCTCGTAGGCGTCGAGCTGCGCGAGTGCGTGGTCGAACTGGGCGGGCGTCGGGGTGAACACGTCGTTGGCCAGCTCCACCTGCGACGGATGGATGCACCACTTGCCGTCCATCCCCCGCAGCGTCGCGCGCGACGAGCCCACCTCGGCCTCCAGCTGGGCGAGCAGGTGGTCGACGAACCACAGCTGTCCGGGATGGTCGACCTTCGGGACCACGAGGCAGTCGAACCGGTCGGCGGCGCCCGGGCCCGGGCCTTCTCGGTCGGTGCGACGGCGTCCTCGAGGTCGATGATCACCTCGTCGGCGCCGCGCTCGCCCGCCCGGGCGAGCATCCTCTCACTCGACCCCGGCACCACCAGACACGACTGCCGCAGCCTGCCCGGCCGCTCCCCCACCCTCCCACCACTCGAAAGGGCTGTACCACCACGATCTTCTCCTCACAGACCCGTCACTGCGGGGGCGAGCGAGACCCGATCTACCGTGGTGCGCAGCGCCTACACGAACGGGTTGCGACCCCGCAGGGACGCGTCGACCACTTGTACCGGGTGCAGCAGGGGGATGTCGACCTGGAGGTGGCGTTTGATCTGCAGCGTGCACCCGGGGTTGGCGGTGACCACCGCGTCGGGGGCGACCGCGGCGACCGTGGCCGCCTTGCGCACGCCGAGGTCCGACGCGGCCTCGGGTTCCAGCAGGTTGTAGATGCCGGCCGAGCCGCAGCAGATGTCGGGTTCGGACAGCTCGACGAGCTCGAGCTCGGGGATCGCCCGCAGCGCCGCACGCGGCTGGCGGCGCACCCCCTGCGCGTGTGACAGGTGGCAGGCGTCGTGGTAGGCCACGCGAGCGGGGATCGGGTGCCTGGCCGCGCGCGGCTCCAGCTCGTCGAGCAGCTCGGAGATGTCGCGCACCTTGTCGGAGAACGCGGCGGCACGCTCAGCCCAGTCCTCGTCGTCACGCAGCAGGTGCCCGTACTCCTTGAGCGTCGACCCACAGCCGGCGGCGTTGATCGCGATGCGGTCGACGTCGGCCTCTTCCATGGTCGCGATCATCCGCCGGGCGTACGCGAGCGCCGACTCCTCCTGCCCGGCGTGTTCCATCAACGCACCGCAGCACCCCTGCCCGTCGGGGATGACGACCTCACAGCCCTCCATCGCCAACACCCGTGCCGTCGCGGTGTTGACGTCGCCGAAGAAGACCGACTGCACACACCCCGTGATGAGCCCGACCCGATGCGCCGGCGTGGGCGCCGCCGCGTCGCCTGGCAGCCGGCGCGGCGCGACGCGCGCCGGCAGGTGCCGGCGGATGTCGCGCAGCGACACCGTGGGCAGCAGCTCCTCCAGTGCCTGCAGCCGTGGGGACAGTCGGGCGTGCACGCCCGTGCGCCGCAGCAGGTCGCCGATCCGCAGCCGCTGATACGCCAGGCCCAGCACGGCGGCGAACCGCAGGCGACGAGGATGCGGGAACAGCGCGAAGACGGCACGCCGGAACCAGCGGTCCTGCGGCGAACGTGGGTGGTTGCGTTCGATCTGCGGCCGTGTCGCCTCGATCAGCTTGTCGTACTGCACGCCCGACGGGCAGGCCGTGACGCACGCCATGCACCCGAGGCAGCGATCCATGTGGGTGACGAACACGTCATCGATGGCGATGTCACCAGCCGACGCGAGCTCCATGAGGTAGATGCGTCCGCGGGGCGAGTCCATCTCCTCGCCCCACAGCGCGTAGGTCGGGCACGTCGGCAGGCAGAACCCGCAGTGCACGCAGTCGGCGATTAGGTCGTCGGACGGCGGCCGCAGCGCGTCGAACGAGCTGTGCCCGCCGGCCGGTTCCGTCTCGACCGGGCCGCCGGCCTCATGGTCGTCGGGTACCGCCCCCGCGTGCTCGGCCATGATCTACATCCCTCCCACGAAGCGGCCCGGGGCACAACGACCGTCGGGATCCAGCTGCTGCTTGACCTGACGCATCAATCCCATCGCCGACGGCGGTGATCCCCACACGTCGACGCCGCCGGCGGCCTTCGCGGCGGTACGGCGCACCATCGCATGACCGCCGAGCTGCGACAGTCGCGCCCGCCACGCGTCGACGAACGCCGCGTGCCCGCCCGGATCCCCCACGACCCGTGCCGTGAGCACGCCAACCAGCACGTGAGCCTGGATCTCGACGTCGACGCCCGCATGGCCGGCCGCGTCGACGCAGCCCTGCGCGGCGTCCGGCAGCTGGGTGGGCAGGCAGGCGCCGCGCACCACGGTCTGGCCGTCCGCGCCGGCCAACCCGTCGGTCAGGCGTCGCCACACCGCGTCGGCGTCCTCGACCTCGTCGGCCTCGAGGTCGGCAGCAACCTGCCTGCGCAGCAGCGCCACGGTCGCATCCGCCTGCGCACGCACCGCGTCGGGATGGCCAGCGAACTGCAGCCACACCGTGTCGTCGGCCCACTCGACCGCCACGGGCTCGACCGGCGCGCCACCCAACGCGACGCCGATGCGCGCCGCGGTGGCCGCGTCGGCCGGGATCCCCAGCGTCACCGACGCCTGCGGACGAGGGTCCACCCGCAGCACCAGCTCCGCGACGAGCGCCAGCGTGCCCAGCGATCCGCACAGCAGCTTGGCCATGTCGTAGCCGGCGACGTTCTTGATCACGAAGCCGCCGGTGCGCCCGACCGCGCCGTCGGCCAGCACGTACGTCGCGCCGATCACCAGGTCGCGCACGGTGCCGTGTGCCAGCCGCCGCGGACCCGCGTCGTTCGTGGCGAACACGCCGCCGACGGTCGCGCCGTCGGCGACGTGGGGCGGGTCGATCGCCAGCCACTGATCGTGCTCGGCGAGCGTGGCCTGCAGCTGCGCGAGCGGCATGCCGGCCTGCACGGCGACCGTCGCGTCGGCGGCGTCGTAGGACAGCAGGTCGGTCATCGCGGTCGTCTCGATGACGACGTCGACGCCGGTCGGATCCGTGCCCCACCCGAGCTTGGTGCCGCCGCCCGTGAACAGCAGCGCACCGGCGGCGTCGAGGATCGCCTCGAGCGCCTCGCCGAGGTCGTTCGGGCGCAGCGTGCTCGCGGTGTCGGTGCTCACAGCCGCTCCGCCAGTCCGGCCTGCTCCAGCGGGTGGGCGCGGTACGGACCTGGCCGCTCGCCACACAGCCGTGGCGTGGGGAACAGCTTGCCGGGGTTGCAGATGCCGGCCGGGTCGAACGCCGCGCGCACCCGCTGCATCAGCGCGAGGTCCTCCTCGCCGAACATCTTGGGCATCGAGCAGGCCTTGTCGGCGCCGACACCGTGCTCGCCGGTGATGGATCCCCCCGACTCGACGCACAGCTCGACGATGCGGATCGACAGCTCCTCGGCCTCGTCGGCCTCACCCTCGTTGCGGCCGTCGTACAGCACGAGCGGGTGCAGGTTGCCGTCGCCGGCGTGGAACACGTTGGCGACCCGGTAGCCGGCCTCGTCGCTCATCTCACCGATGCGTTCGAGGACCTCCCCGAGCCTGGTCCGTGGGATCACCCCGTCCTGCACGAAGTAGTCACGGGACAGTCGTCCCATGGCCGCGAAGGCCGCCTTGCGTCCCTTCCAGATGAGCGCGCGCTCGGCGTCGTCCTCGGCGATGCGGATGTTGGTCGCTCCGGCCTGCTCGCAGTGGCGCTGGACCTCGCCGAACAGCGCGCTGACCTCGGCCTGCGGCCCGTCGAGCTCGACCACCAGCACCGCGCCAGCCTCCAGGTTCAGCCCGACCTGCGCGTCCTCCTCGCACGCCTGCACTGCCAGGTTGTCCATCATCTCCATGCCGGCGGGCACGATGCCGGCGGTGGTGATGGCGGTCACGGCATCGCCGGCCTCGCGTGGGGTGTCGAAGTCGGCGAGCAACGTCTCGACGGCCTCCGGCCGCCGCAGCAGTCGCACGATCACCTTGGTGACGATGCCCAGGGTGCCCTCCGAGCCGACCACGACGCCGCGCAGGTCATAGCCAGGGGTGTCAGCCACGGCGCCGCCGAGCTCCACGATCTCGCCCTCGGCCGTCACGAACTCCAGCCCCTGCACATGGTTGGTCGTGAACCCGTACTTGAGGCAGTGCACGCCGCCGGAGTTCTCGGCGACGTTGCCGCCGATCGAGCACACGATCTGCGAGGACGGGTCAGGCGCGTAGTACAGGTCGTGCTCGGCGACCGCCGCGGAGATCGCCGCGTTCGTGACACCGGGCTCGGCGATCAGGTACCGGTTGTCGACGTCGACGTGGAGGATCGAGCGCATGCGCGCGAGCACCACCAGCACCCCGTCGGCGTGCGGCAGCGCGCCGCCCGACAGGCCGGTGCCCGCGCCGCGTGCGACGAACGGGATGCGCTCGCGGTGACACGCCCGCACGACGGCAGCGACCTCCTCCGTGGTGGTCGGCAACACGACCAGCGCCGGGCGCACGCGGTAGCCGGTCAGCCCGTCGCACTCGTAGGTGCGCAGCTGCGGGCCGGCACTGATGACTCCGTCAGCGCCCAACAGCGTCGTGAACTCGTCGCGCAACCGGTCGATCGCCATGACGGCCTCCCCTTGCCTGCCTACGATCGACGATATGGGCCGACGGCGTGCTGTCAATACCCGCGATGCTGTTCGGCAGCTGATACCTCAGGCGCCGCCGGCGCGGCGGGCCAGCCACCGATCTGACGTCGGCCAGGTTTCGAGCGCCTTGACCAGGGCGTGGTTACCCTCGGCGCCGAGACCACGACGCTGCAGGGTGGTGTAGAGCTGGCGGATCAGACCCGTGCCGACCGCCGGCACTCGGAGGCGGTCGAACGCCTCGAGCACCAGCCGTAGGTCCTTCTGTTGCAGGTCGATCGTGAAGCCGGGCGACCAGTCGCGCTCGATCACCTGCGTCCCCCGGTTGGACAGCATCCAGCTGCCCGCCGCCCCGCCGGACACCGCGTCGAGCGTGCGCTCGAGATCGAGCCCCTCGGCTGCGGCGAGCAGCAGTGCCTCACCGACCCCGAGCATGTTGTGCACGACCAGGATCTGGTTGACGAGCTTCACGCCTGTCCGGCGCCGTGGTCACCGACGTGCGTGACGGTCGAACCGATCGCCTCGAAGAGCGGGGCGCGCACGCTCGAACTGCTCGACAGGGCCACCGACCATGATGCTCAGCGTGCCCTGCGCCGCGCCCTCGCTGCCGCCGCTGATCGGCGCATCGAGCATCTCGATGCGCCGCTCGGCCAGTCGCGCGGCGATGGTGCGGGTGACGTCCGGGCTGATCGTCGAGCAGTCGATGACCAGCGATCCTGCGGCGGCGCCGTGGACCACACCCTCGTCGCCGGCGAGCACCTGCTCGACGTCGGGCGTGTCGCTGACACAGCTGATCACGATGTCGCACGCCTCCGCCATCGCCGCCGGCGAGTCCGCACGCATTGCCCCCGCCTCGACCAGGTCGTCGGCGCGCCCCGGCGTGCGGTTCCAGACCGTCAGCTCGAACCCGGCATCGAGCAGGTTGCGGCACATGCCCTGACCCATGATCCGAGCCCGATGAACCCGACCCGTTCGCCGCTCATGTCACTCCCTTCTGCGCCGGCCGAGCCTTGCTGCCGATGCCGAGCCGATGCGCTGTCAGTGTTCCCCAGTTGTGAGCACGCTCGCCCGTCGGCCCGAGATACCGGCGAGATCCCCTTGTCTGACGTGCACACCGGTCGTATCGTGACGCCCACCGGTGCGCAGCACCCGATCTGAGGAGGTCACCGTGTCCGACACGCAGCGGATGCCGTCCGGCGAAGAACTCGCGACGGAGATCCCGTCCGGCATCCTGCCCGGCATTCCGTACGCCGACCTGCCCGAGCCGACGACCTTCCGCAAGATCGTGGGACCCAGCGTCGTCCTCCTCGCCACGTCGATCGGGTCCGGCGAGTACGTGCTCTGGCCCTTCATCACCTCACAGGTGGGCCTGGTCGCCATGTGGATGGCGATGGTCGGCATCACGATGCAGTACTTCATCAACATGGAGATCGAGCGCTACACCCTGGCGACCGGCGAGACCGCCGTCACCGGCTTCACCCGCATGTGGAAGCCATGGGGCATGATCATGGTGGTCCTCGCTCTGGTTTCATGGGGATGGCCGGGATGGGCCACCGGCGCGTCCACGGCGTTGACGTTCGTGCTGGGCACCGGCACCGACGCCGTGCCGTTCATCACGATCGCAGCGCTCATCGCGATCGGCATCGCGCTGACCGTGTCGCCCGTCGTGTACCAGTTGGTCGAGAAGTTCCAGATGGTCCTCGTTGGGATCATCGTCCTCTTCATCATCGTGGCGGTCTTCGTCGCCATCGACGGCCAGACCTACGTCGAGCTGGGCAAGGGCGTCGTCAGCTTCGGGCAGGTTCCCGCGGACATCCCCACAGCCACCCTCCTGGGTGCGCTCGCCTTCGCGGGCGCTGGGGGCACCGTCAACCTGGTCCAGTCCAACTGGATCCGCGACAAGGGCCTCGGGATGGGCGCTCGGATCCCCAGGATCGTGTCGCCGTTCACAGGCGAAGAGGAGGCGATGGTCTCGACCGGCTACTTCTTCCGCCGCGACGAGGAGAACATGCGGCGCTGGCGTGGCTGGTGGAGGCTCGCCAACCATGAGCAGTTCTGGTTGTTCCTCGTGGTCGGTGGCCTGTCGATCATGCTGATGTCGGCGTTGACGTTCGCGACCATCGGCACCGGCAGTGAGGCGACGGACTTCGACTTCGTCAAGCTCGAGGGCGAGGCGCTGCAGGAGGCCGTGGCACCGTGGTTCGGCCAGTTCTTCTGGATCGCCGGGATCGTCGTGCTGCTGTCGACCAACCTCGGCGTGCTCGACCACATGGGCCGCATCACCGCCGACGTGCTGAAGGTCGACTTCCTGCGCGACAACGACAAGTGGACCGAGAGCCGCATCTACTTCGTGGTGATCTGGGCGGAGATCTTGTTCGGCGCCATCGTGCTGCTGACCGTGGTCGACGCCCCACTGGTGCTGCTGGTGATCGCGTCGTCGATCAACGGCGTGGTGATGTTCATCTACTCCGCGCTGCTGATCCAGCTCAACTGGGGCAAGATGCCGGAGGAGATCAAGCTGCGCAGCTACCGGCTCGTCGTCATGGGTCTGACCGTGCTGTTCTTCGGCTACTTCTCCGTGGTGGTGATCATCGACCAGTTCGGCAACCTGTTCGGCGGCTGAAGACCGACGTGCGCGCGTTCTGGATCAAGCTGCTCCTGGCGATCACGATCTGGCTCGCCTTCGTGTCGGTCGGGTGGCTGCTGGGCTGGATCTGATCCGGACGCAGACCGACGGAACCCGAGATTCCGCGCGCGCGTTGGCTGCCGCCGCCCGCACCTTCGCGGTACGCGCGCGACAGCTCGGCGTCGGCGTCGACGAAGCCACCCGGCTCGTGCGTCAAGCAATGGAGGGACCGTTGTCGGGCACGTGACAGCGCATCTGGGTACGCGAGTCGACCGACCACGAGCAGACACTTGACGATATGACGATGTGCGCTCTATTCTGGCCACAATCGTCAAATCATCAATCGATGGGCGGGCGTGGCGGAGAACGCGCGGGCGATCATCATCCGGCTCCTGCGCGAGCGGTCGACCGTGACGAGTCGCGAGCTCGCTGAGGCGGCCGGTCTCACGCGGCAGGCCATCCACCCGCATCTCGTCGCGCTGCAACGCGATGGCGTGATCGCCAGCGAGGGACGTGGTCGAGCGACGCGCTACCACGTTGCTGCGTTCAGTCGACGCTATCCGACCGACGGCCTCGCGGAAGACACGGTGTGGCGCGACGTGCTCGACGCCGTGGATGAGCTTCGCAACGGACCCGTACAGGTCACCGACATCGTCGCCTACACCCTGACCGAAATGGTCAACAACGTCATCGACCACTCGGCTGCACGCGAGGTAGACGTCCGGGTGAGATCAGTCGACGCACGCTGGGTGATCGAGGTCCGCGACGAGGGCCGTGGTGCCTTCAGCCACCTCACACGGCACCTCGGACTCGACAACCCGATCGCCGCGGTGCAGGAGGTGTCGAAGGGCAAGGTGACCACGGACCCGCAGCACCACACCGGCGAGGGCATCTTCTTCTCGTCCAAGGCGGTCGATGTGTTCGAGCTCGCCAGCGCGGGCCTGGTCTGGGTCGTCGACAACCAGCGCGGTGACCATGCGCTCGGCACCAGCGACGTCGTCGCCGGGACGACCGTCCGCCTCGAGATCGACCGCGACAGCACGCGTTCGGTCGGCGACGTCTTCGACGCGTACACCGACGACCACCGGTTCAACCGCTCACGCGCGGTGGTCACCCTGTTCGAGTACGGGGAGCGGTTCGTGTCGCGATCGGAGGCGAAACGCGTGGCGCGCGGTCTCGAGCGCTTCGACGAGGTGGTCGTCGACTTCACGGGCGTCCGCCTCGTGGGTCAGGGGTTCGTCGACGAGCTGTTCCGCGTGTGGACACGCGAGCATCCATCAACGACGCTCGAGCCCGTCGGCATGAACGACGCGGTCGCCTTCATGGTCCGCCGTGGCCTGCCGACCGACCGCTCGCCGTGACAGCCGGCCACCGGTGTGGCCGATAGCACCCACCAGCGGGCCCCAACCGACACGGCTACGAGGGGTCGAGGACCAGCAGCAGGTCACCGGGTTCGACGGCGGTGCCGCTGGACGTGACCACGCGGGTGACCGTGCCGGCGTGCGGCGCGCTGATGTTGGACTCCATCTTCATCGCTTCGATCGACCCGAGCTTGGCACCGCCGGCCACGGTGTCGCCGGCGGCCACGGTGATCGTGACCACCCCGGTCAGCGCCGCGGCGACGTGCGCCGGGTCGTCGGGATCGGCCCGCTCGACCGGGTCGGGGTCGGCCTCGATGGAGCGGTCGCGGGCGTCGACCGGACGGCTCTGCCCGTTGAGCGCGCACACGACCGTGCGGATGCCCTGCTCGTCCGGATCGCCGACGGCCTCGAGCTCGATGAACAGCCGCACACCCGGGCTGAGGTCGACCTGCAGCTCGCGGTGCGGTACCAGCCCGCCCAGGAACGCCCACGTCGGGACGACACCGAGATCGCCGTACCGCTCACGCATCTGTGACCGCGCGGCGGTGGGACCGGGGAACAGCAGGTCGTTGAGCAGGTCCCGGCGCTCGCGTCCGCGCAGGTCCCGCAGGTCGCGGCGCTGCGCGTCGGTCAGTGCCGGAGGTTCTGGGCGGTCCCCACGCGCAGCGAGCACGCGGCTGCGCAGCGGCTCGGGCCAGCCGCCGGGCGGCTCGCCCAGCTCGCCGTGCAGGTACCCGATCACGCTGTCGGGCAGGTCAAAGCGGGCGGGGTCGGCCACGAGCTGCTCCGGCGCGATGCCCGCGCTCGCGAGGTAGAGCGCCAGGTCGCCGACGACCTTGCTGGTGGGGGTGACCTTGATCAGATCACCGAGCAGCTCGTTGCAGCGGCGATACAGCTCGGCGAGCTCCTCGAACCGCTCGCCGAGTCCGAGGGCGATCGCCTGCTGGCGCAGGTTCGACAGCTGACCCCCCGGGATCTCGTGGCGGTAGACCGCGCCGGTCGGCGAACGCAGTCCCGCCTCGAACGGCGCGTACTGGTCACGCACCGCCTCCCAGTAGGGCTCCAGCGCCGTCAGGACCTCGAGCTGCAACCCCGTCGCGCGTGGTGTGTGATCGGTGGCGGCGACCACCGCGGCCAGGTTGGGCTGGCTCGTCATGCCCGACAGCGGCGCGGCGGCGCCGTCCACCGCGTCGACCCCCGCGGCGATGGCCGCGAGGTACGTCGCCAGCTGCCCGCCGCCGGTGTCGTGGGTGTGCAGGTGCACCGGTGCGGCGAAGCGCTCGCGCAGCGCGGCGACGAGGGTGCGCGCGGCCGGCGGCCGCAGGAGCCCCGCCATGTCCTTGATGCACAGGACGTGCACGCCCGCCTCCACCAGCTGCTCGGCGACGCCCAGGTAGTAGTCGAGGGTGTAGACCCGCGCACCGGGGTCGTGCAGATCGCCCGTGTAGCAGATCGCGCCCTCGGCGACAGCACCCGCCTCCAGCGTCGCCTCGATCGCCGCGCGCATCGCGTCGACGTTGTTCAGCGCATCGAAGATCCGGAAGATGTCGACGCCCCCAGCCGCCGCTTCGGCGACGAACGCCCGCACCACCTGCGGCGGGTACGCCGAGTAACCCACGGCGTTGCGTCCACGCAGGAGCATCTGCATGCAGATGTTGGGGACCGCAGCGCGCAGCGCCGTCAGCCGGTCCCAGGGATCCTCGTGCAGGAATCGCAGCGCCACATCGAAGGTCGCGCCGCCCCACATCTCGATGCTCAGCAGCTCCGACATCCCCGCGGCGATCGCCGGCGCGGCCGCGAGCATGTCGTAGGTGCGCATCCTCGTCGCGAGCAGCGACTGGTGCGCGTCACGGAAGGTCGTGTCGGTGACGCCCACCGCATCGACGGTCCGCAGCCAGCGCGCGAAGCCCTCCGGACCCAGCTGCCGGAGCCGGTCCCGGCCGCCCGACGGCACCGGTGCCTCCGAACGGTCCGGGAGCTTGCCAGCGGGATCGATCGCGGCCGGCGCGGCGCCGTAGGGACGGTTGACGGTGACGTCGGCCAGGAACTCCAGCAGACGGGTGCCGCGGTCGCGGCCGGCGTCGACAGCGACCAGATCCGGGTGGTCGTCGATGAAGCCCGTCGACAGGTCGCCCGCCAGCAGGTCGGGATCGTCCAGCAGTGCGCGCAGGAACGCTGTGTTGGTGGACACCCCGCGGATGCGGAACTCCGCCAGCGCCCGGCGGGCACGTCGGGCGGCCGCGTGCAGATCGTGACCACGTGCCGTCAGCTTCACCAGCAGCGAGTCGAAGTAGGGGCTGACGCTCGACCCGACGTACGCCGAGCCGGCATCGAGGCGGATGCCCGCGCCCGAGGCGGAGCGGTAGGCCGTGATGCGCCCGGTGTCGGGCCGGAACCCATTCGCGGGGTCCTCCGTGGTGATCCGGCACTGGATCGCCACGCCGCGGGTCGTGATCGCCTCCTGCGCCAGCCCCAGGTCGTCCAGCGACGCGCCGGCGGCGATCTGCAGCTGCGCCTGGACCAGGTCGACATCGGTGATCTCCTCGGTGACCGTGTGCTCCACCTGGATCCGGGGGTTCATCTCGATGAACACGAACCGGCCGTCGGGCGCCAGCAGGAACTCGACCGTGCCGGCGTTGCGGTAGCCCACCGCCTCCGCGAACCGGACGGCCGCGGCACAGATCCGCGCGCGCAGGTCGGGATCGAGGTTGGGCGCCGGGGCGATCTCGAGCACCTTCTGATGCCGCCGCTGCACCGAGCAGTCCCGCTCCCACAGATGGACCGTCCGCCCGGCGGCATCGGCGAGGATCTGGGCCTCGATGTGCCGCGGGCGTGTGACGGCCTGCTCGAGGAAGATCCGTTCGTCGCCGAACGCGCCACGGGCCTCGCGGATCGCGGTGTCGACGGCGCCGGGCAGGTCGTTGGCTGACGCGACGCGCCGCAGACCCCGTCCGCCGCCACCCGCGGCCGCCTTCACGAACACCGGGAAGCCGAGCCGCTCGGCCGCGTGGGTGGCGGCAGCGAGATCGCTGACAACGCCGCTCGCGTCCAGCACGTCGAGACCGGCTGCGGCGGCGATGTCGCGGGCCTCGGTCTTGTCCCCGGCTCGGCGCAGCACCTCGGCCGGCGGGCCGACGAAGGTGACGCCAGCGGCCTCGCAGCGCGCGGCGAACCCGGGGTTCTCCGACAGGAACCCGTACCCCGGGTAGACCGCACCCGCCCCGACCCGCCGCGCGACGGCGATGATCTGCTCGCCGTCGAGATAGGCCCGGACCGGATGGCCGGGCTCACCGATCCGGTACG
Organism: Actinomycetota bacterium; assembly: GCA_019347695.1. GTDB lineage: Bacteria > Actinomycetota > Nitriliruptoria > Euzebyales > JAHELV01 > JAHELV01. Next base: position 24,218 of record JAHWKT010000025.1, read on the forward strand.
CCTCGTCGGCCTTCAGGCGGTGCAGCGAGTCACGGTCCTCGTGCGTGTAGACACCGACGGTGCGCAGCCCCAGCTCGGTGGCCGCCCGGAAGGCCCTGATGGCGATCTCGCCCCGATTGGCGACCAGCACCGTGTCGAACATCGTCAGCCTCCGGGTCGGGTCGTCGTGGTCGGGCGGCCGGATCCGGCCTCGATCTGCTCGTCAGCGGGCCACCGCCCGGGCGGTCGTCGCGTCGGGTGCGATGCCGACGCGCACCTCGTCGCCGGCACACGTGACGACCCCCCCGTGCTGCGAACCTTCGCGGACGAGCCGCTCGTCCCGGCGGGTTGGTGCATCGGTGCTGTCGGGGAACGCCCGCTCGTACCACGTGGCGATCGAATCGCACAGCGAACCCGCGGCGTCCTGCGTCAAGGCGATCCCCAACGCGGTGGCGTCACCGTCGGTCCACACGGTGACCTCGCCGCCGGTCCAGGCCAGCGCGCGGTCGCGCGGCTCGTCCAGTGCCCGGGCGGTGTCGTTGCCGGGCGCCTCGAACAGCCACAGCAGGTCGGCGGCACCCAGCGTCGTCGTGCGCTGACGCTCCCAGTCGCCGCCGGGGTCGCCAGGGTCGCGCGGGTCGATGGCGTCGGTGCCGTAGCGCTGCGGGTCGAGGATCTCCGCGCTGGTCGTGGGCAGGTCGTCATAGGCGGCGTTGACGGCGTCCCAGCCGCCGGCGAGGTAGCGCTCGCAGACGAACCGCAGGCCTGCCAGATATGGGAACTGCAGGCTCTGTGCAAGGTAATGGGGCACGTCGGCGAGCTGCTCCTGCGCGGACAGAGCGTCAGGATCTGCACTGAGCGCGAGCTGCTCGGACAGGTTCAACCCGGTGATCGTGAACTGCTGCTGGGTCAGGGTGGCGTCGCCTTCGACGAGGGACAGCGCCGCGAGGGCCGCGTCGCTCTGGCTGGTGTCCTCGGTGGTGTCGATCGGCAGGTCCAACGTCTGGTCGGCCAGCGCGTGCTGGAGCTCATGCGCCAGCGTCGACTGGCCGGTCGGCGACAGGCCGTCGTCACCCACCGCGCCGCGGACCACCAACTCACCGGTGTCCGGGTCGTAGAACCCCGCGACCTGACTGGCCAGCAGCTCGGTCTGCAGCTCGATCAGGTCGATGTCCGCTGGCACCGCCCCGAGCGCTGCCAGCAGCCGGGCGTCGATCTCGGCGTCCTCGGCGTCGTACTCCTCGGTCACCTCGGCGGCGAGGCGCTGCGACAGCTGCTCGTCGTCGAGGAACTCTGGGTCCGGCGCGTCGGTGAACTCCAACGACCGCAGCTCGGTCACGAGCTCGGAGATCTGGGCGATCTGCTCGGTGGGGCCGGCCTCGGGCACGTCGCGGCTCCCCGGCGCCCCGGCCGGCTGGACGCACTGGGCGAGCTGGGCGACATCGCCGCCCAGCAGATCGTCCAGTCCCTCGCCACCGTCGGGCAACAGCTCGTCGAGCGAGTCACCGCCCTCGCCGTCGAGCAGATCGTCCAGGGGATTCGACGGGGCCGCCTCGCTCGGCGGTGCCGCATCGTCGCGGGCAGCGGCGAGCTCTGAGGCGAGCGCCGCCACCCGCGCACGACTGGACCGCAGCTGCGTCGACCGGACCAACGCGAACGTGGTGCTCGCGAACAGCGCAAGCACACCGAGCACCGTGATCGCGATCACGACCGATCGTGGCATGGTTGGTCCTCACGGGGTCGTCGACGTCACCGCATCCAGCATGCCGCAGACGTGCTGGCATCAGCGCACACGCCGGCCGTCTCGCCGGTCAGCGGTTGCGTTCCCACACGAGCCGGAGCCCACGCAGCGTGAGCCACTGGTCGTGGTGGTCGATGTGCCGGCAGATGTCGGTGATCGGCAGCGCGAGACCGCCGGTCGCGACGACCACCGGCGCCGCCGGCAGCTCCCCGGTCAGCGCCTCGACCAGCCGATCGACCTGCCCGGCGAAGCCGTAGATGGCGCCCGCCTGCATCGACTCGACGGTGCTGCGACCGATCGCGTGATCCGGCATCGCCAGCTCCACCGCGCCCAGCTGCGCTCCACGGGCCGACAACGCCGCCATCGACGTCTGCACACCCGGAGCGATCGCGCCGCCGAGGAACGCGCCGGTGTCGTCGTAGACGTCGAAGCTCGTCGCCGTCCCGAAGTCGACGACGATGCCCGGTCCGCCGTACTTGTCGAAGGCGGCCAGCGCGTTGACCAGCCGGTCCGCGCCGACCTCCCGCGGGTTGTCGGTCCGGATCGCGATTCCCGTCCGGATACCCGGCCCGACCACCACCGGCTCGCAGGTGAGGTAGCGGTCGGCCATCTCCCGGAACGCCTCGGTCAGCGGCGGGACGACCGATGAGATGACGACGCCGCTGACGTTGTCCGACAGCGACAGCTTCATCAGCCGGAGCAGACCCTGCAGCTGCAGCGCCAGCTCGTCGGAGGTCCGACGAGCCTCGGTCGATACCCGCCAATGGCGCAGCAGCTGGGTCCCGTCGTAGACCCCGACGACCGTCTGCGAGTTGCCGATGTCCATGGCGAGCAGCATCAGGCGATCTCCAGTCCATGGGAATCGAGTCCCCGGCGCTCCGCGCCGGTCCCTGGGCCGTAAGGAGTCGAGCGCATCCCTGGGCCGTTAGGAGTCGAGCGCATCCCTGGGCCGTTAGGAGTCGAGCGCAGCTCGAGGACTAAGTTGTCGATGAGGCGTGTGCGACCGACACGGGCGGCGACCACCGCGCGTGCCTCGCGATGCCCGTCCCCATGCAGCGGTGCCAGCGTGGTGGGGTCGACGATCTCCGCATAGTCGACGTCGATGCCGTCACCGTCACGCAGCGTCGACGCGAGCACGCGGCGTGCCCGGTCGGCGTCGCCGGTCCACGCCGCTGCGGTGGCGCGCAACGCCTGCGACAGCCGCAGCGCGTAGGTGCGCTCGTCGCCGGTGAGGTACGCGTTGCGGCTCGACAGGGCGAGGCCGTCATGGTCGCGGACGATCGGCATGCCGACGATCTCGACCGGGATGTCCAGGTCGTGCACCATCCGCCGGACCGTGACCAGCTGCTGGAAGTCCTTCTCGCCGAAGTACGCACGGTCGGGACAGACCACGTTGCACAGCTTGCACACGATGGTCGTGACGCCGGCGAAGTGCCCGGGGCGCGAGGCGCCTTCGAGACCCTCGGTGGTGCCGGCGACCATGACCGTGGTCGCCAGGTCGCCGGTGAACGCGCTGGCGGCCGGTGTGAACACGGCGTCGACGCCAGCGTCGCGCAGGTGTGCGAGGTCGCCGTCCAGATCGCGTGGGTAGCTGTCGAGGTCCTCGCCTGGCCCGAACTGCAGCGGGTTGACGAACACACTGACGACGACGGCCGCGCACTGCGCGCGGGCCGCGTCGACCAGCGACAGGTGGCCGGCGTGCAGCGCCCCCATGGTGGGCACCAGGCCGACAGGCTGCGGGGCGGTCCGCCGCCAGCGCCGGACGTCGGCGACGTCTGTCGTGATCAGCACAGCGCTCACGTCTCCAGGATCGTGCGGATGGCCGCAGCCCGCGACTCGTCGAGGCCCGCGCGCCGCGCGTAGGACAGCGCGAGCAGGGCCAGTGCACGATACGCCGGCACGGCCTCCGGCAGCACCTCGGCGAGGTCGTGCAGGTGGGCCGCGACCGTGTCGCCGTCGCCGCGCCGCACCGGTCCGGTCAGGGCGCCGGCACCATGCCGGGCGGCGTTGGACGCCGACTGCGTGACGAGCGGCTCCAGAAACCGCTCCGGCTGGTGCACACCGGAGGAGCGCAGCAGGTCGCGCGCGAGCGCGACCACCGCGCTGGTGCCGTTGGCGGCGACCGTCAATGCCGCGTGGTAGCGCACGCGGTCGGCTTCGCGCACGTCGACCGGTGCACCCGACAACAGGGTCACGAAGGCGTGTGCCCACCCGCGGTCGTGGGGGGTCGCGGTCACCGCCCACGCCGTGCCGGGCAGTGCGTCGCGGCCGCTGCCGGGTGTCGGGAACGTCTGGGAGGGATGGCACGCTGCCACGCGCCCGCCGCTCAGGGTGATCGGTCGCAGCACCGCAGCCCCGTGACGTCCGGACGTGTGGATCCACCGGCTGGCGCTGATCACCGCGTCGTCGGCCGCCAGGCTGCGCGCCACGCCCGGGAGCTCGTCGTCGCCAACCGTCAGCAGCACCAGGTCGGCGGCCTGCGCGACCTGCGCCGTCGACATGGGCTCGGCGCCGCCGACGGCGGCGACGAACCGGTCCGTCGACGACGCTCCAGGGCGTCCGGCGACGGCGACGACGCTCTGGCCGGCGTCGGCCAGCGCGGCACCCAGCGCCGTCCCTACACGGCCGGGGCCGATCACCCCGATCGCCGTCCACGGGTACGTCACGCCGTTCATGGCACGACCACCTGCCGGCCGATCATGACCACATCGTCGATCGGAGCCCGTGCCGCCAGCGCGCGCACCAGCGACCGGCCGTCAGGCAGCGACGCGCCAGGGGCCACCTCGATCAGCGGGACCAGCGCGAACGGCCGCTCGGTCAGCCGCGGATGCGGTACCTGCAGCCGTGACGTCGCGATGCGTCGCTCGTCGTACAGCAGGATGTCGATGTCGAGCGTGCGTGGACCCCAGCGCACCGTGCGGGTACGGTGCCGGGCCTGCTCGGCACGATGGCAGGCCCGCAACAGGCCACGCGGTGACCTGGTGGTCGCGACCCGTGCGGCCATGTTGAGGAAGTCACCCTGTGCCGGGCCGCCGACCGGCACCGTCTCGTACACGCTCGAGACGGCGTCCACGAGGATGCCACGCGCGGCGTGGAGGTGGTCGATGCCGGCCTGGAGGTGGGTCAGCCGGTCACCGACGTTGCTGCCGAGGCCGAGGAACGCGAACACCTCCCGCCCCGGCAATGCCCACGCACTGCTCATGTGATGTGGACGGGACGCGCACGATGCACCTGCACGGCCACCGCATCGACCGGCTCGGCCAGCTCCACCTCGGGCTTGCAGATGCGCACGCTCGCGGCGGCCACCCGCGGGATGCGCAACAGCTGGTCCGCCACATGCCCTGCCAGCGCCTCGAGCAGGTTGAACTGCGTCGACCGCACGATCTCGGCGATGTCGACGACCAGCTGCGTGTAGTCGATGGTGTCATCGAGCTGATCGGTCCGCGCGGCGATCTTGGTGTCGATATCCAGCACGACGTCGACGATGAAGGGCTGGCCCTCGCGTCGTTCCTTCTCGTGCACGCCGTGGTGCGCGTCGACCCGCAGCCCGCGGATCTCCACATGGTCGGCGCGGCGGCCACGGTCGTCGGCCAGCCACCGCTCCGCGCGCCCGATGTCGCTCACGACGTCGATCCGTCCGTCGCCTCCGGCGGCCACAGCACCGCCGTGGCGACCTCCAGCGCCGCGTGAGTCTCCGCCACGTCGTGCACCCGCACCACCGCGGCGCCGCCGATGGCCGCCACCACCGCAGCGGCGAGACTGCCCTCCAGTCGCTCGTGCGCGTCGGTCTCGGTCAACACACCAATGAACGTCTTGCGTGACGCGCCGACCAGCACCGGCCGCGACAGTCCGCGCAGCTGACGGAGGTCCCGCAGCAGCGCCAGGTTGTGCGCGAGCTCCTTCGCGAAGCCGATCCCGGGATCGACGATCACCCGTTCGCGCGAGATCCCCGCCGCGTCGAGCCGGTCGAGTCCGTCCGCGAGGAACTCGTAGACCTCGGCCACCACGTCGCCGTACCGCGTGTGGCGCTGCATGTCGGCCGGCGTCGAACGGCTGTGCATCAGGATGTAGCCCACTTCCGCGCCCGCCACGACCTCGAGCAGCTCCGGGTACCGTGCACCGGACACGTCGTTGACGATCTGCGCACCCGCGGCGATCGCCGCCTCGGCGACCTCGGCCTTGACGGTGTCGATGCTGACCGTCAGACCAGCATCGGTCAGCTCCGACACCACCGGGATG